>JBHJIZ010000062.1:0-67848 GCA_050043005.1 Paracoccaceae bacterium | reverse complement strand
CGACATCGCGCTGGACAACGGTGTGCATGACTTCACGGGGACGGTGAACGCAACGGGCGAGGACATCACGCTGACGGACGCGAACGCGATCGTCCTTGGGGCTGTGTCGACGAACGAGGCGGGGCAGACGGACGGCGTAGATAACGACGGTGCGGCGGACGCGACGATCGCGACAAACCGTGGAGAACTCGTGGTGAATGCCGGGGGGTCTATCACGGATGCGGGCTTGGGGACGAGTGCTTCCGACGGAATCGGCTTGCTGGTCGAGGGTGCAACGAGCCTGACGGCTCGGAACGCCTCATCGACGAACCATTTCGACATTGATTTGGACGACGTGGACAACAACTTCGACCAAGATGCCGATGGCGACGCGGTCAACGCGGTTGGTGAGGACATCACGTTGTTCGACGCGACCGCGATTGTTCTGGGAACGGTGTCAACGAATGAGCCGGGCCAAACGGATGGCGTCGGCAACGATTCTGCGGCGGATTCGACGATCAGTACGTTCGATGACCAGGGCGGAGGCACGCTTGCGTCTGCTGGTGATTTGGTCGTCTTCGCCGGCGGCAGCATCACCGACGCAGGCGATCGCACGACATCGGGCGATGGCGGCATTTTGGTCGAAGGACGAACGCGCCTGGACGCGAACTCCGGCAACTCGGTCATCGTTCTGGATGACGCTGACAATAACTTCGACCGGGACGCGAATGATCTTGCATCATTCACTGGAAGTGGCGGCAACGTGTTCCATGAGGTCGACGCACGGGGCACGAACATAACGCTTGTCGACAGCAGTTCGATTGCCCTTGGTCAGATCACCGCGAGTGGAAACCTCGTGGTCATTGCCGGAGGTGACATTCGGAATGACGAAGTGATCGCGAGCGCTGGAAATCTTGAACAGGTCAACGTTGGGGGCATCACTGTCTTCTCTGCTGGAGGGGATATTCGCACTCAGTTGGAGACGCTCGGTAATGCGGTGAACGTGGCCTCCGCGAATAACAGCATGGTCACCCTGAGGCAGGGATATCTGAGAGTTTCCGGCGCCTCGACAAGGGGGGATGCAGTTTTCGCTGCGATCGGGTCGGGTGCCGATCTGGTCATCGGAACAGAACTGACTAGTGGCGGCGACATCGTTCTGATCTCAGACCAGGGCAACGTAGACTTCTCAGGGCTGACGCGAACGGCGTCGAGCGACACGCTCCTCACATCGACTGGCGGAGGCGTTGCAATCCTCGCACCGAACGGCACGGTTGGAATGCCGACGTTCAATGGCGGGTCCTTTGACATAACGACGGCTGGCGTTGACGCAGCGGTCTTCAGCGCTGCCGATGCTGCCGATCTCGCGCAACTTGGATCTTCCAGCGCATCGGCTGCTTCCGCGGTTGATACCAGCGTCGAGATTCATATCGGGCAAGATCTGCTTGTCGAGACTCCAGCGAACGGCTTGATTCCGGATGCAGGGTTGCTTGATTTCAATGTCGGAGATGCAACGACGCTGTTCCGCCTTGGTGGCGGCGCGACCGATTTCGCAGTCGGCGAAGCCAACATGTTGAACCAAGTTGGGAGTCTCGCGTTCGATCCGATCAACTTCATCGGCACGTTGAATGGCGACGAGGTCTTGATGGATATCTCTGGCAACCTGGCACTGATCGTCGATGGTTCGACCGTAACCTTCAACACTCAAAACACGTCCTCGGTGATCGGCAGTTCGAACTTCGGAGCAGGCACGAATATCGGAGGCATCACCGAGCTCACCGTGCAGAACGGCGGGACGTTGCTCCAGTTCGCCACCTTTGGGGAGGCCAACGGGCAGAGCGGTGTCAACGCCGCTGTTGGAACGGTGATCATTAACGGGTTTACGCCAAATCAGAATCACACGATTAACGGTTGTGTGATTGGAACCGTTTCATCTTGTACGCCGCTTGGTACCTTGGCGTTGAACCTGCAGTTCGAAACGGGGCAGTTCCTTGGTATCGTGTTCGTCGATCCTGATGAAGACGAGGACGATCCGTTTACCAACCGCGGCGATGAGGAGGAATGGGAATGATGAGAGGCATTAGCAGCGCGATCTTCCGGTCGGCTTCCTCACGGCTCCTAACCGCGGCGATCATCCTCGGTGTCGCATCATGCGGCATCACGAAGCCATCGGGTGATGGCTCGAACACACCAAACGCCAATCTGCGCGAGACCGCAGAGAAGGCATCCAACCTGACAACGCTGGAACGACAGGCATACACCAGAAATACACTGCTGAAGTTCTCGGAAGCCGAGCAGAACTATCGCGAGGTTATACGGCTTGCGAACGAACTGCTGCCCAGGGACCAGTTCAACGTTGAGCAGGAATCGGCCGAAGCCATGAGCCTGCTCCTCCATCTGGCGCTGAACAAATCGAACCTGCGCCAGTTCGATCTGGCCGAGGAGTTCTTTGCAAGATCCCGAACCATCGTTCAGGAGTATGGTGCTGTTTCTGAAGCGGCGAAGCCAGATCTCTTCTACGCTCAGCACTGGATGAATCAAAAGCAGTACGACCGGGCGCTTAATTCGGCGCAGGATGCGTTGGTTGCGACTGAAGCGTTGCTGTCCGAGTTGCGCGAGGACGGAAGCTCGGCGTCCTTCGATCGGATCATGCTTCTCCGTCAGGACGACGGCTCATTGCTTCTGAATCAGCGCGAAGCAGACCTCGCGAACTCACAGACCGTTGGCGACGCGCGGTTCGACGGAGAGTCCAAAGCGTTGACGGAGCGTCAGCGCCTCAATCTGCAACGCACGCATGCGCACTACATCATCGCGCGCGCGAAACGAGCTCAGAACCGTCCTGATGCCGAGATCGACGCCGACGTGGACAGTGCGAATGATCTGCTCTCACAGATTCCCATTGTCTATGGGCGGTGGTTGCGCGCTGAAATTGCGTCGCTTCGCGCAGACCGTTTCGTACGCGAAGGGAACCCGCGACAGGCAGTGGCAGAGCTGTCGAGCGCGATTGAGCTGCTGCGCCAGTATCAGACTGACACGCGACCGGAAGCCATTCTTTGGTTCCGGAAGGGCGAATATCTGATCGAGGCTGGAAACGGCACGGAAGCACGCGCTGCCTATAGTAAAGCACTGCAGATTCTGCGGGAGAGTGATCAAGGGCTGGAATTCAAACAGGTTGAATCGGTTATCAGTCAGCTCCTGACGCGCGTTCAGACCGGAGACCTCGAAGCGCAGCAAGAACTCTTCACCCTGATGCAGAAGGTCAGGTCGTCAGCGACGGCGCAGACGGTGGCTCAGCTCTCGGCGCGCCTTGCCAGCGGCGACAGCGAAGAAGCACGCACACTGCGTCTGATCCAAGACCTCGAGCGTCAGGAGAACGTTCTGCGCGCGCAATTCGACCGGCTGCAGGCCGATCCGAATGCGGACTTCCACCGCAAACGCGTTCTGTCGTCCAAGCTTTCGGAGAAAAGCAAGGAACTCGTGGACGCGAGAAACTCCCTGCAGAATCCGGAGGCCTACAACCAACTCGTTGATGAAACGATTGATCTTCAGGATGCCCAGAAGCTGCTTGCAGATGGTGAGGTCATGGCCGTCATCCAGCTTGGCGAGAACAACGGGCTTGTCGGCGTTGTGACGAATACCTTCTTCACGGCATACGAGGTTGATCTGAGCATCGAAGGCGCGGAAGAGGCCGTTAAGCAGTTCCGCCAGGCGGTCGATCTGGATACGATTGTGCGACTGGACCCGGCTGGTAACTACGAACTCTTCGAGACGTTGTTCGGGCCGGTCAAAGAATCCGTCATCGACTCAGATCACCTGATTGTCGTTCCGTCTGGGCCGCTGCTCAGCATGCCGTTCAACACTCTGATCGTCGAGGAATACACGGACGATATCCCGATCGTCGACCAAGCCTATTTCGATTACTCCAAAGTGAAATGGTTGGGTGCGGAGACGGGTGTGACCACCGGTGTCTCGATCTCATCGTTCTTCCTCGGACGCAGCGTCTCGAAGCCGAGCCGCGCCGGGAAAGCTTTCGTTGGCTTCGGTGATTTCCGGGAATTTGGCGAGAACGAGGACATCATCTCGCGAATCATTGATCAACGTCAGATCGCGCCGACTTGCCGGGAAGATGTCGGCAGCATCGGTACAATCGGCGAGCTCGAAGGAACGCTTGATGAGTTGAAGAAAGTCCAAGCGGTTCTTGGAATTGCGGACGAGGATGTGATCCTTGGGGATGACTTCACGGATACGCGGGTCAAGGAAACGCAACTTAATGACTATCGTGTTCTGCACTTCGCGACACACGGAGTCTTGGGCATCAGCGAAGAATGCCTTCCGGAACCCGGATTGATCACATCGATCGCCAGCGACGGTGACGCGATGCTCGAGGCATCGGAAATTCTGGAGCTGAAGCTGGACGCTGATCTTGTTGTGATGTCTGCCTGTAACACAGGGCAGGGCGCGGGCGCCGTGACGGATCAGATCGGTCTTCTGGCAGCCGACGGCCTCTACGCTGCGGGTGGTGAAGGTTTGAACGGACTGGCAAGAAGCTTCTTCTTCGCGGGTGCTCGAAACGTACTCTCGACCCTATGGCAGGCAGACGACATCTCGGCGCAGGAGCTGATGGTTCTGTTCTACGAGACCGCGTCCAGTGACGAACCGGTGTCAATTGCCGAGGCGATGCGTCTGAGCCAGGCAAAACTGATCGAGGGCGGCGAGTTCTCACATCCCTATTTCTGGGCGCCGTTCGCGACCATCGGTGACGGTGCGCGGAAGTTGCGTTTTGACCAACCGGACTCATAGGTTCGCTCGGACGCCTAGTGTATCTGGACGAACATGAACGACTTAGGAAAGATCTGTTGACATGGCGAACATAGATCTCGCCGCCATCACCGATCCCATTTCAGACGACCAGCCTTGTGGCCCCGATCTGGATATGGAGTTTGACGGCGACTTCATGAACTTCGAAGCCAATGTCAGCATGGCTTGGCCCGAACGCTATTTCAGTTGGGATCCGGCGTCTCTCAAGGGCCATACATATTACGATCAGATCGGCGAATTGCTCGAACGTACGCGTGATCTGAGGGTCTTGGTGCCGCTCGCGAAGCTACGCATCCTCGAAGGCGATCTCCCGGGTTTTGCCGAGACAATCGATGCGATCCATCGATTGCTGAAAGAGCATTGGGCCGACGTCCACCCGCAGGCCGCCGACTTTCTTGAACTGGGCATGGGCCAGCTCTCAACGCTGGACGACAACGCGAGCTCGGTCCTGCCGTTCCAGCACACCCGAATTGTAGCCTCTCGCCGATCCGGCCCGCTCACGCTTCGCAAATGGCTCATTGCGGCGGGTGACGCCAACCCCCGCGAAGAGGAGGAGCGCTACGATTCAGGTACGCTGACCGCAGCCATCGCTGAGGCTGATGAAGGCGAGCGCGATGGTTCTCTCGCCGCATTAAAGCAGGCGCGAGATGCCCTCGCCGGGATCCGTCTGGTTTGTATCGAAGAGGCCGGGTACGAGAGTGCGCCCACGTTGGATAATCTTCCGAAGGCGCTCGAAAACGCCATCGCGATGATCGAAAGTGCGACTGGGAGCTCGGGCGATGGCGATGCTGCATCGGACGGCACGGCTGGCGATGCCGCCGGTGGTGCGGCAGCGGGAGGCTCGGCATCCGTCCTCGTGCAGCTTCCGGCCGGGTCCGTCGCAAATCGCGAAGACGCAATTGAAGCGATGCATGCGGCCGCAAAGTATTTTGCGCTGAACGAACCTTCTAGTCCTGCGCCCATCCTGTTGCGCGAAGCACAGAATGCAGCGTCGAAGAATTTCTACGAACTCGTGAACGATCTTATGCCCGATACCGCGAGCTCGGCATATGTGACCTTCGGACGGGAGCCCTGGTTTGAAGTTTCGCTTTCGATGCTCGACCAGCGGAACCCAAGTCCTGACTACACAAATGACGCTCCTGCGGAGAGCGAAGACAGCTCTTGGGAAGATGCTGGGCTGGAAGACGAAGCGGTTTCCGACAATGATGAGCCGACTGGCAACGACGCTGTGTTGGACGAGAGCAGCAGTGCGGATGATGGGAGCCAGAACGACGACTACTCCTCGACCAATGACGACGTCTCTCAGGAAGCAGACTCAAATGATCAGCCGACCGAGCCTGAGGCGGAGAGTTCATGGGGCGAGAGCTCGAACGACGACGTTCAGAATGATGCTGTAGAAGCGTCGGCCGGGAACGATGCGGTTGTCGAGGACGAGGTAGAGGAAACACCGGAAGACGATTGCGAGAAGTTCGTTGCGAACTCGAGACCAGAGGCCGTCGAGCTCATGAACAAGGTTCTAACCTACTACCGGGTCGCCGAGCCGACGAGCCCGGTTGCGCTGATCATCGAACGCGCGTTGGAGCTTGCGTCCAAGAATTTCATCGAGCTTCTTGGCGACGTGCTTCCTGACGGATCCTTGAAGGTCAAGGATCCAGAGCAGCAGTCATCTTCCGGCTGGTAGAGGATTGTAAGCATTCTCATGTAGATGTTATGCATGCCTTCAGGTGGCGCAAACCTGCGCCGTGGAGCCTTTCCATCGTTCAGAAACTGGGAATTGTGGCTTGCAAGATGGAGTGAATGCGGCCACACTGCGAAGTGTTTTGAAAGGTTGGAATTCGTTAGTTCATCTGAAATCATGAGGAGACTGGGATGGCTGACACTGGTCAGAAATTCATCCGTCGTAACCGGATGCCCCGCGTTCACATCGCCTATGACGATCCGTATGACGCACAAAAGAAAATCGAAATTCCATTCGTCATGGGCGCGATGGCCGACCTCTCGGGCAACGATCCAGGCGTCGAAAAGGATGACGTCGCGGAGCGCGAGTTCCTCGAGTTCGACATGGACAATTTCGACGAGCGTATGTCCAAGATCGAGCCTGGTCTTGCATTCAGTGTCGATAACAAGCTGGGTGAAGGCGGGGATAAACTGGCCGTCAACCTGCGTTTCAAGAAAATGGACGACTTCAACCCAACCGCCATCGCGCGTCAGGTTGAGCCCGTTGCGAAACTGCTCGAGGCGCGCGAGGCGCTTGCCAACTTGACCCGCTACATGGATGGCAAGGTCGATGCGGAAGACAAGCTCAAGCAGCTTCTGAACGATCCGGAGTTGATGTCCGCGCTGAAGGAAAAACACGACGCTGCCGCTGCAGCGAGTGACGGCGACGAGTAATCGGGAGGAGCGAAGGTATGAGCACGGAAGCCGAAGCCGCAGGCGGCGCCGAGGCAACTGAAACGCAAACTCCGGATGAGTTTGCCGATCTGCTTCAACAGAGTTTCAAACCGCGGACCGAGCGCGCGGCGAGTGATGTCGACAACGCGATCGGCGTCCTCGTCAAGGAAGCGCTTGCAGATCAGAACGTTGTCAAAGAGGACGTTCTCGACACAATCGAGGAAATGATCGCGCGTTTGGACGAGAAACTCTCGGATCAGATGAACGCCATCATGCACTCAGAGCCCTTCCAGCAGCTGGAGAGCTCGTGGCGCGGTCTGCACCACTTGGTGATGAATTCGGAAACAGACGCGTCCCTGAAAATCCGCGTGATGAACGTTGGTAAGCAAGAGCTATTCCGTACGCTGAAATCGTTCCCGGGTCAGCGCTGGGATCAATCGCCGATCTTCAAGAAGATGTACGAGCATGAGTTCGGTCAGCTCGGTGGTGAGCCATACGGCGCATTGACGATGGACTACTACTTCGATCACTCGCCGATGGACGTCCAGCTGCTGCGCGACATGTCAAAGATCTGTGGTGCTTGCCATGCGCCGATGTTTACCGGTGTCGCACCGTCGCTGATGGGCATGGACGACTGGTCCGAGATCAACAATCCGCGCGATCTCTCGAAGGTGTTTGATACGCCGGAATACTCGGCCTGGAAGACCCTGCGCGACAGCGAGGACAGCCGCTATATCGGCCTTTGCATGCCGCGTACGCTCGGTCGGGTGCCGTTCGGCGCGAAGACCGAGCCGGTCGAAGAGTTTGGCTTCGAGGAGGAAGTCGACGGACACGATGGCGGCAAGTATGCGTGGATCAACGCAGCCTACTCTATGGCCGTAAACGTCAACCGTGCCTTCAAGGAGTACGGCTGGTGCACGCGGATCCGTGGCGTCACGTCGGGTGGGGAGGTTGAGAACCTTCCAACCCACACCTTCAAGACTGACGACGGTGGCATCGATATGAAGTGCCCGACGGAAGTCGCGATCCCTGACCGGCGCGAGGCCGAACTCGCAAAGTCGGGCATGATTCCTTTGATCCACCGTAAGAATACCGATAAGGCCGCTTTCATCGGTGCGCAGTCGCTGTTCAAGCCGCGGGTTTTCGAGGGACCGAACGGTGTCGAGGCGACCGCTGCCGATAACCTCTCGGCACGACTGCCCTACATGTTCGCGACTTGCCGCTTTGCACATTACCTGAAGTGCATGGTTCGCGATGCCGTTGGGTCGTTCAAGGAAAAGCGCGACATGGAAGTCTGGCTCCAGAGCTGGATCAGCAACTATGTCGACGGGAACCCTGAAGGGTCGACCGAGGAAACCAAGGCGCGCAAACCGCTTGCGGATGCCAAGGTCGAGATTCGCGAAGACGAGGAGAATCCAGGCTACTACTTCGCCAAGTTTTTCCTGCGCCCGCATTACCAACTCGAAGGCGTCGACGTCGGATTGAGCCTCGTTTCGCGGATGCCGAACGACTGATAACGGCGCGGGTGCCCTGGCACCCGCATTTTTTTTTCGTCCGTTGTGACGAAAGTCACATACTGGACTTGAATGTCAAATTAAGTGATAGTATATTGATTAGGTCGATTAAGACGACCATTCTGAAACCGAAACTCAAACCATAGGAGAAGTTCCATGGCTGTTGATATGTTCATCAAAATCAAAGGCGTCGCCGGAGAGTCCGAAGACAACGACCACAAGGGTGAGAACGATGTTCTGGCCTGGTCGTGGGGAATGTCCCAGTCGGGCACCATGCACGTCGGTGGCGGCGGCGGTGCCGGCAAGGCCAATTTCCAGGACCTTGGCATCACCAAATGGGTCGACAAAGGCTCGGTCACACTGATGCAGGCTTGCGCCAAGGGTAGCCACATCGCGAGCGCGAACCTGATCGTACGAAAGGCAGGCGACAAGCCGCTGGAGTACATCAAGCTCGACATGAAAGAATTGATTGTGACGTCGGTTTCGACCGGTGGTTCGGGTGGCGAAGACCGCCTGACCGAAAACGTCTCGCTGAACTTCCGCGAGTGGAAGATCACCTACACCCCGCAAGACGACAAGGGTGCCGGTGGCGGTGCAGTCGACTTCGGCTTCAACATCGCAAAGAACATCTCTGTCTGACGCGATCCCGAGATCACGAGGGGAGTAATCCCCTCGTGTACGCGTAGGGTCGATGTATTTCTTCGCCCTGCATACGACTTGAAATCAGATCCGGTCACCGCAAGGGGGCCAAACCAAAATCCAAATCCATAGGAGAAGTTCCATGGCTGTTGATATGTTCATCAAAATCAAGGGTGTCGCTGGCGAGTCCGAAGACAACGACCACAAAGGTGAGAACGATGTTCTGGCCTGGTCGTGGGGAATGTCCCAGTCGGGCACCATGCACGTCGGCGGCGGCGGCGGTGCTGGCAAGGCCAATTTCCAGGACCTTGGCATCACCAAGTGGGTCGACAAAGGCTCGGTCACGCTGATGCAGGCTTGCGCCAAGGGTTCGCACATTGAAAGCGCAAACCTGATCGTGCGCAAGGCCGGCGACAAACCGCTGGAGTACATCAAGCTCGACATGAAAGAGCTCATCGTGACGTCGGTTTCTACCGGAGGTTCGGGTGGCGAAGACCGCCTGACGGAGAACGTCTCGCTCAACTTCCGCGAATGGAAGATCACCTACACCCCGCAGGACGATAAGGGTGGCGGTGCTGGTGCAGTCGACTTCGGTTTCAATATCGCAAAGAACATCGCTGTCTGATTTGACAGCGTTCATATAACCGCAAAAAGGGGGAGGGCGGTATGTCGGATGCTCTTGACGCACTCAAAGAGGGCAAGTTCGACGCCGCCCTTTCCCACGCCAAATCGGCGGTAAAGAATGACCCGGGCGATCCCGAATCCCGGGCACAACTCTTTCAGATCTTCTGTCTAAACGGCGAATGGGACCGGGCAGACGCTCAGCTTGAAGCACTGCTGACGGCGTCGCAGGCTCAGTCGCCCATTTGGAAGCAGTTCCAGATCCTCACCAAGCTCGAACATCAGCGTCAGGAAGCGCACAGTTCTGCGACAGCTCCCGCGATCGTTGGCGATCCAGAAGACTGGATGGCAGGCTTCGCGAAAGCGTTTGAATTGCACATGTCGGGCGACGTGGCGGCCGGTGCCACGTTGCGCGAAGAGGCATTGGCGGAAGCGTCTTCCGCCTCTGGTAACGTTGATGGGACCGAGTTCGAATGGCTGATGGACGGCGACGGCCGCTACGGTCCGATGCTCGAAGCGTTCCTTCCGACAGAGGGCGATTATTGCTGGGTCCCGTTCACGGCCCTGACATCGCTGCGCGTGGAAAAACCGTCTCAGCTGAATCATTTCGTATGGGCCGCAGCGCATTTCACCTGGAAGGATGGGCGTGTTTTGCACGGCTATGTTCCTGTGCGCTATGTCGGCGCAGAGAAGTCCGAGGAACGCGAGTACACGATGGCACGCGGCACGGCCTGGGTTGACTCCGGATCGGATGTGTTTACTGGAATTGGCCAACGTGTTCTGATGAGTGCTGAAGAAGATTTCCCGATTCTGGACATTCGGGAAGCGCGCTTCCAGATCTGAGGTCAATCGACTGATGGCCAAAACAAAGGCCTCCGAGCAACTCCGGGCACCATTGATGTATGCGTTTCGCAGCGCTGCGGCTGCAGGGGATGCGAAAGACCGGCTTGATATTCGGACACATGACGGCGAACGCGTCATCGCAAGCAGACGCGCGACAGCCACGAGGCGGCGCAGCTTGTCGGATGGTGAACTCAAGCGTCTCATGAGCGTCGATCTGGAATCTTTGTTGAACACGACAAATCTTGAATCGGCCGACCCGGAACTCGTCGAAGGCCTCGATCACGTGAAGCGGTCGGTGCTGAATTACGGGATGCCTGATCTCGCAAACAAAACTGTCGATGAGACACTGCGGATCGAGGCGATCAAGGACGATATTCGACGCGTTATCGTGGATTATGAGCCGCGGCTGCTGCCCAAAACGCTGGAGATCTTCCGGGATACGGCCAACGAAGCCGATCTTTCAATCCGATTTGTTGTGCGTTCCGACATGAGGGCAGACCCTGTTCCGACATCGGTCGAATTTGTTACAGAGGTCGAGCTGCAGTCCGGCGACATCAAGATACAGGACTAAAAGGGCCGCCCGAGTGAGATCCGCCGTATGAACCGAGAGTTTATGGAGCTCTACAACCGCGAGCTTGCACTGTTCTTCGAACATGCGGCCGAGTTCGCTGAAGAGTATCCCGGTGTGGCGGAACGGCTGGGATCGATGACCCAGGACGCGCCGGACCCGATGATCGGATCGCTGATGGAGGGGGCTGCCTTCCTGGCGACGCGCGTTCAGTTGAAACTGAAGCACGAGTTTGGGAATTTCACGGACAACTTGCTCGAGCAATTGGTCCCGAACTTCCTGGCACCAATCCCATCGGTCTTCCAGGCACAAGCGATGCCCGATTTCGGTGACGAGGCTTTAAGGGATGGCGTCTTCCTCAAGCGTGGGTCGTACCTGGACGCCGCATACCGCGAACGCGACCGCTCAATTTCCTGCCGCTATCGACTGGCGTGCGAGATCGCGATCTTTCCACTGACGATGGTGAAGACCGAGTACGTGAGTGCGGTCGCTGCTATCGAAGCCTTGAACGTCACCGTTCCGCGCGAGGCCCTCGGAGGCCTCCGTCTCGGCTTCAGGGTTCGGTCTGCGCGGTTACTCGAAGCCGAGCCTCCGCTTGAGCAGACAGAAGACAAACCAAAGACGTGGGCCAAGGGATTGAAGATCCCCTACCTTAGGATCCATTGCACCGGCAACGAAGCCCAGGCCGTGGCGCTTTATGAGCAGATCTTCGGCCATACCGTTAAGCTGGCGCTTCGCTGGAAAGGCCATGACCAAAAGTGGCGCACGAAGACTCTTCCAATTGAGGACGTTCTGGAGCAGATTGGATTTGGCGATGACGAAGCGTTATATCCGATAGATCACCGTGTCTTCCGCGGCTTCGATTACATAAGGGACTACTTTACGTTTCCGCAGAAATTTTTGGGATTTAGCCTGAAGAATTTTGGGAAGTATCTAGACGACGTTGAGTCTCCAGAATTCGAGCTGATTTTCGTTTTTGACGAAGTTAACCCACGACTATCGAGCACGGTGGATGAAAGCTCTTTTGGGTTGTTCTGTGCGTCGGCGATCAATCTGTTTGAAAAGACCTGCGATCGTGTATTTCTACGACCGAACGAGTTTGAGTATCAGATTGTCCCCGAACGAACACGCAATCTCGATTTTGAACCGCATAGAGTTGTCTCCGTTGCAGCTCACCGGTCCGGCGATTCCGAGCGCTTGAACGTCTATCCGATCTACAGTTCGCCGGAAGATCAGACGGCGCATCAGTCTGCATTCTTCTATTCAATCCGGCGCATGCAGCGACGCAGAACCGGTGACGAAACGAAGTACGGTATGCGCTCGGATTACATGGGAACAGATATGTTCCTGACGATGATCGGTCACGAAAAGGCCGCTGACCGTGGAGACGATATCTCCGAACTCACGGTCCGCGCGCTCTGTTCGAACCGGCATCTGCCCGAGCATCTGCCGACTGGTGAAACCGGTGCAGACTTTCTGTTACTCGACAACGATCAGATCCGGATTCGGGCAGCGACACATCCAACCAAACCCCGCGAGCCGATTGTCAGCGGCATGATCGATCGGTCGCGTCCGAACTACACCGGCGAAAATACGTGGCGTCTGATCAATATCCTTTCGCTCAATCACCTTGGCTTGGTGGAGAAGCGGGCAGGTGAGGGCGCCCGCGCACTGAAAGATGTTCTGAGCCTTTTTGCCGATCTGACTGACGGTGTGACCGAGCGTCGGATTCGAGGTGTACGTTCCGTCTCGAGCCGCGCGGTCACCCGGCGCGTTCGAACACAGCATGGGATGTCGTCAGCACGCGGCCTCGAAGTCACGGTAACGATCGAAGACAACGCGTTCGAAGGCTCGGGGTCCTATCTTCTCGGCGCAATCCTCGACCGCTTCCTGGCCGAGTATGTTTCAGTAAACCACTTCACTCAGACAGTGATCCGGACACCCGAACGCCAGGAAATCATGCGATGGCCGCCGCGCATTGGCCGCAGGCACACGTTATGACCTGGCAGCAGGAGATGGCGGAAAAGCCATGGCTCCACAGCTTCCTGTGGGCGATGATGCGGCACGAGGCATTGGCCGACGACAAACCGAAGATCGGCGACAGTGCGACGCGGCGCGAGGAATTTCTAGACGTTGGTCAGGTGCCGCACCTTGACTTCCCGGCATCGAACGTCGCGACATACACGCCTGCAACCGAGACGACCAAGGCAAGACTTCGTGTGAAATTTCTCGGGATGTTGGGGCCGATGGGCCCGCTTCCATCTTCAACCACCGAGGAGGCACTGGCATGGTACGCCAAGCGTGACGAGGCGTTTACCCGGTTCCTGGACATATTCAACAACCGCTTCTTGCAATTGTTCTATCGGGCCTACGCGGACGCGCGGCCTGCGGCTCATGCGATGAGGCCCGGTGACGACCGATTTCGCGATTTCGTCGGTGCAACAATCGGACTGGGCGGTCGGACCTGGCGTGATCTTGACGAGATGCCGGACTACCAGAAGCTCTGTTTTGCAGGACTTCTCGGCCCGAGGCGGATCTCTGCCTCGCAACTTGAAAGTCTCGCTGCCGGGGTGTTTGGTATTCAGGCCGAGGTTGACCAGTTCGTCGGAGCACCTGTCCCGATCGACATGTCCGAGCAGACGCGGCTTGGTTCGGCGTTTGCCGTCTTGGGTAAGGAAGCAATGCTGGGAAGCGAAGTCACGTCGGTCGATACGAAGTTTCGATTGCGACTTTTTCCGGGTACGCTGAAAAACTATGAACGCTTCCTTCCGGGCGGAGACTGGAATCAACGCCTTATCGATGCAATCATGAATGCAGTCGGCTTCGAGTATGAGTGGGATGTCGAACTGGTTCTGCCTGATCGCGAGCCACAACCGACGCGGCTTGGGTCCTATGGACAGCTTGGATGGACCAGTTGGGTCCGCAAACCAGGTGTGAGCGACGACGCAACGTTCGTGCGGACGCGCTTTACGCCAATAAACGATGACGTCATTCGCAGCCTCAACTAGGGCCGCATAACAAAGGGGAGCATTTTGAGATGGCAGATATTTCACTTGAGACAGTTACCGGAAAGCTGAACAGACTCGGCTACGATTGTTTTATTCAGGCCCTCCGTCAGGCAAAAGGCGCTGGAAACGCGAACCTCGAACTTGCGCACTGGTTCGTGCACGCACTGCAGAATGACCGTTGCGACATCTCGTTGACCTGCGATCATTACAAACTCGACCGCGGTCAACTGATGCGCGACGTTCAGGCCGTCGCCGACGGGTTCAAAAAGGGCGTCACCGAGATGCCCCAGGTATCCGAGCAGATCGTCGACACGCTGGAACGCGCGTGGTTCTATGCCACGCTGTTCTTCGGTGAGATGCAGATCCGGACTGGGCACGTCCTCATGGGCATGCTCAAGGACATGAAGCTGAACCGCGTCCTGAAGAACTTGAGCGGTGAATTCGCCAAGATCAACCCGGATGACCTCGCGAATGAGTACCGCGCGATTTGGCGCGAGAGCGACGAGGAAACGCTCAAGCCGATGGACGGGAGTGCGCTGGGTGGCACTGGCACCACGGACGCCGCGGAAGGGCCACAGGGCACGACGGCACTGGATAAGTATTGCGTCGACTTCACAGCCAAGGCTGGTGAGATGGACCCGATCGTCGGACGCGACGAAGAAATTCGCCAGATTATCGACGTGCTGCAGCGGCGGCGTCAGAACAACCCGATCATCACCGGTGAAGCCGGTGTCGGTAAGACCGCAGTGGTCGAAGGCTTCGCGCAAAAAATCGTCGCTGGCGAGGTACCTCCATCGATCCAGGGCACGCGTCTGCTAAGCCTCGACATTGGGCTATTGCAGGCTGGTGCGTCGATGAAGGGTCAGTTCGAGGAACGCCTTCGCAATGTCATCGACGAGGTGCAGTCCAGCCCGACGCCGATCATCATGTTCATTGACGAGGCGCATACGCTGATCGGCGCCGGTGGGGCAGCCGGAACGGGCGATGCTGCGAACCTCCTCAAGCCCGCTCTGGCGCGTGGAACGTTGCGCACGATCGCAGCGACGACGTGGATGGAATATCAGAAGTACTTCGAGAAAGATCCGGCACTCACCCGCCGCTTCCAGGTGGTTAACGTCGATGAGCCGTCGATCGAGAAGTGCTGCTATATGCTGCGTGGCATGATTGGTGTGATGGAGAAACACCACGGCGTATCGGTTGCTGACGAAGCCATTGTTGCCGCGGCGTCGCTGTCAGCGCGCTACATCCCTGCACGCCAATTGCCGGATAAGGCTGTCAGCCTGATCGACACTGCTTGTGCGCGCGTTGCGATCAGTCAGGTCGGGGTTCCAGCGGTTGTTGAAGACACACGCAAGCTGATCGAGAACCGAGAAAGCGAGAAGGCTTCGAAAGAGGCGGATCGCGCCCTCGGCACTGCAGACGAAGCGCGGATCACGGAACTTGAAGAAGACATCGCGTCGCTCAATGAAAGGCTCGCCGGTTACGAAGCGGAATGGGAGAAAGAGCAAGCGATCGTTGCCGAGATCCAGGATCTGCGCAAACAGATGGGCGACGAGGCTGCAGATGCCGCGACCATCCGCGCGGCGCTTGAAGGCAAGGTGCATCAGCTTGACGAGATCCATCCTGACGACCGCATGATCTATCCCCACGTCGATGAACAGGCAGTCGCGCAGATCATCTCGGATTGGACCGGTATCCCGGCTGGCCGCATGGTGGCCGATGAAGTGCAGCAGATCCTCAATCTCGCCGACATCGTTGGCGAGCGGGTCATCGGCCAGGGCCACGGCATCGAAATGATCGCCAAGCGCATCCAGACCAACCGCGCGAAACTGGACAATCCGAACAAACCGATCGGCGTGTTTATGCTGTGCGGACCATCCGGCGTCGGCAAGACCGAGTCGGCCATTGCATTGGCCGAGGCGATCTATGGTGGTGAGCAAAATATGATCACCATCAACATGTCGGAGTATCAGGAGTCCCACACGGTCAGTTCGCTGAAAGGTGCGCCTCCGGGATACGTTGGCTATGGTGAAGGCGGCAAGCTGACGGAAGCCGTCCGGCGCAAGCCCTACTCGGTGGTGCTGCTCGACGAGGTCGAGAAAGCGCATGGCGATGTGCACGAGGTCTTCTTCCAGGTCTTTGATAAAGGCATGATGGAGGACGGCACCGGCCGAATGATCGACTTCAAGAACACCTTGATCATTCTGACTTCAAACGTGGGCACCGACCTGATCATGGAGCTTACCAAGGATCCCGAACTCGCTCCGGAACCGGAAAAGCTCGCGGAGGCGCTGAAGGAAGAACAGCTCAAGATCTTCCCGGCCGCTCTTCTGGGACGCTTGGTGACGATCCCGTATTATCCGCTGAGCGACGATATGATGGGCAAGATCGTCAAGCTTCAACTGGGCCGGATCGTGAAGCGTATGAAGTCCGAGCACAACGCCGACTTCAACTACACCGACGAGGTGGTCGCGGAGATCGTGCGCCGTTGCAACGACCCGGCATCTGGTGGTCGGATGATCGACAACATCATCACGAACACAATGCTCCCGGCAATTTCGCTTGAAGTTCTGAACCGGTCCCTCACGGGAGAGGAAATCAGCGAAGCGAATGTCACGGTTGCGGATGGCGACTTCGCCTATGAGGTGAAATAAGGTATAGGCTACGCGCTACCCGGTAATGGGTGGCAGGTGGCCGTATGTGATGAATTTCACATCATCGGCCGTAGGGAATGGCGAGTGGTCTGCGAAGACAGTTCAGATCGCCTGACCCGCGGGTGGGGGATGCGAGGGTATGGCTCAACGGATCAGATTCACAACCGCAGCTCAGGTTTCTGAAGCCTTCCCGGCTATAGTCGAAGATCTGGGCGAGTTGCCGGACGATGTGGCTCCGGTCGACTATGTTCAGCAGCTTGTGGACGCGGAAGACATCACCACGGCGTTGTTCTTCATGGCGCTGGCACTCCCGAAACGCGATGCGGTTTGGTGGGGGTGCCTCGCGTTGCGCGGCACGGCAGGTTCCGATCCGCTGACTGCAGAGGGCCTTAGGCTTGCGGAAGCCTGGTGCCGTCAGCCCGAGGAAGAGGAACGCCGCGCCGCAGGTGCCTTCGCCGAGGAAAACTACTTCGAAGGCGCTGGCCCCTGGATCGCTTTCTCGGCCTTTACGACCAGCGGGTCCATGGCACCCGCTGGACTTCAGGCGGTTCCGCCGTCGCCCGAAGTCTCTGGCAAGGCCGTGGCAATGGCAATCATGCTCGCAACCCAGGATGAAGACGTTTTCGTAACCTTAGACAATCAAAGATGTGCCATCGCCAGCGCAATCGACTTCGCAGGGAACGGCGACGGGACCGGTCCCTGGAAGGAAATGCTCGAGAAACGAAACGCGCAGGATGGGAGCAGCGCTTGATCACGCCTCTGTTTGTCAGAACCGGCCGACCATTGACTGACCTCTGCGTAATCCCGAAACTCGCGATGAAACTTCGCTTCTGCTGGGTGAGACCGTGCCCTTAGTTCTGAGAATCGACAATGTCGATACGCTGCCCGATGGCGGTCCCGTCTTCGTCGAGATCGACCGCCGTGGGATAGACATTGGGCGGGATACCTACCTGGATTGGACGTTGCCTGATCCCGAGCGTTTCATATCTGGCAAGCACTGCGAGATTCATTTCCGCGACGGTGCCTATTGGTTGCATGACGTGTCGACGAACGGGACTTCGGTGAATGGAAATCCCGGACGTCTCACAGAACCGCATCGGTTGGCTCACGGCGACCGCATTCACGTCGGCCCTTACATCGTGAATGTCGAATTGAGCGGTGTCGAGGCAGGGCCGGGTGGTCCTGGTCCGGTTCCGGAGAAAGGCGGCACGAGCGTCAGCAACGACCCCTGGGGAGGCGTAGATGACGTCGCCGAGTCGATCGATCGACGCGATTTCACTGCTCGCAGCCAGGCAAGTTCAGGTAACGGTCAGGTCGCGAGGGGTGGCGGTGATCTCTCGGAAGAGAACATTTCCTGGGGCTTTGGAAATGTAAAACAGGACGCCGCACCCGCCGCCGATGTTGCGGATTGGGGAATGTCGGCACCTGCACCGAGCGAGTCATCAGGCGGCGACAAAGCCGACCCCCCCGGCATCGACTGGGGAGCACCGCCAACATCCGAAGCGGCTGGGGCATCTCCTTGGGATGTGCCTGCGCCATCGAGTCCGAAACCACCAACGGACGCCGCGCCGCCGGCCAACCCAAACCCAGAGCCGGCACCTCGGGCGGACCCAGCGCCTGCCCCTTCGCCGACGCCGGTGTTGGATTCTGAAGCGCACGACCCCTTCATGTTAGGCGATCCAGAACCACAAGATCCCGCTCCGGCGGATGTCGCTGTCGATGACGTTCCGGATGCCGCAGAAGCGCAGAGCTCGGTAGCCGTGAGCGAACCGGACTCAGCGCTACAGCCAGAACCTCCACTGGAGCCAGCGCCGCAACCAGCAGCCCCGCCGGAGACGCCGCCGCAAACGGCGACCCCAATGGAACCCGCGCCGACCCCTGTATCCCACGGCGAGTCTGGTGCGCCGCCGCAAGCTTCGCCATCCCCTGCACCGGTTTCGCAAGTGGCAGAAGCTGCTCCCGGCTTGGCAGGGCAATGGTCGGAAGGTGCTCAAGCGCCCGGTGCTGAGGTACCTCCGGCACAATCACCAGCTCCCGCAGTGATGCCCGCCGCGTCAGGTGCGTTCGTCGCGGCGTTCGAGCGTGGCGCCGGGCTTCCGGCCGGTGCGATTGCCGGGCGCAGTGATGAGCAATTGGGAGAGGAACTGGGCGAACTGCTCAGAACCGTTTCGCAAAGTCTGCAGGCAATGCTCCTTGCGCGCGCCGAGACGAAGAGCGCAATGCGCTCCTCGGAGCGAACGATGATAGGAGCGCTCGAAAACAACCCGCTGAAGTTCTCGCCAACACCCGAGGACGCAATGCGCATCATGTTTGGCCAGAAGACCAAAAGCTATCTGGATGCGAAGCAGACTTTCGAACAGAGCTTCGGCGACCTGCAAAGCCACCAGATGCAGACTTTCGGGGCGATGCAGAGCGCGCTCCAGGTTCTGATTGAAGATCTGGACCCTGAAAATATCGCTGGCGCGACAGCCAAGGATGGCGGTCTCGCGGGGCTTGTCAGCTCGCGCAGGGCGAAATTCTGGGACACGTATGTCGAGCGTTTCAAAGCCAAGTCCGGACATCATGACCGGGGTATGATCGACGCTATCATGATACTCTTCGCAGAGATGTATGACAGGCAAGGCTAGGTCTTGTCCGTCTCGAACCCAAGCGGTCCGATTGGGCTGCGAAACTATGGTCCTTAGGGGAAGTGATATGGCTCTTTCGACGGTTAAGTTGATCGCAGGGGCGATGGCGACTGTGTTCTTTCTAACGGCATGCGCTCCGCCGCCTCCACCTCCAAAGGACGAGTCCACGATTGCCCAGGTCAACGTCACCGGCACGCAGAACCAGAACCCCGACAAGAACGGACGCCCAAGCCCCGCTATTGTCCATCTTTATGCGCTGAAACCGGGCGCACCGTTCGACATCGGAGATCCAGAGGCGCTTACCGGTGGGCCGCTCGGCGATCTTGCCGAGTCGATGACACGGATCGCAAAAATGGTCATTATGCCCGGGCGGACCGTGAAGAAGGTCTTTGAACTGCCAGCGGGCACGTCGGATATCGGCATCACGGTCGCGTACCGTGATTTTGCGACAGCGGGCTGGCGGGCATCGAAACCGGTCAAACCGAAGGACGTGACCTTGCTGAAGGCGACCATCGGCACGGACGCGGTTTCCATAGAATGATCAATTGAGGCTCAGGCCTCATGGCAACGAAAAGACGCGAGCGGGGACGACGGAATGAGCTGGAACAGCAAGGTAGGTTGGACAGAAGGCCTGTTTCTGCGCCCGCAGCACTTCCAGCAGCAGGACCGCTATCACGAGAACACGCTGAACGCGCGCGTTGGCCTTGTGACCCCCTATCCTTGGGGCGTGACTTCACTCGAAATCGATCATGATCTCGCACAGCAGGGAAAATTTGCCGTGCGCCGCGCCGCTGGCATTATGCCGGACGGGATGCCATTCGATATTCCAGACCAGTCCCCACTTCCCGAGCCACTCGAACTCAGCGAGAAGATTGCAAACTCGGTCATTGGGCTTTCGGTTCCGGCGATTGCCAAGAACTCGCGAGAGCTGGACTTTCAAGACGCGGACAGCGGATCGCGGTATTGGCGTTCCAACGAACCGGTGATCGACTCTTCTGCCGGAACGCGAAGCGAAGAAGACATCGACATCGCCCATCCACGTTTCGTCTACGAAGTCCTGGACGGCTCCAAGTCGGGATCGACGCAGATCGGGCTCGCACGGGTGGTCGAAATTCAGGACAAGACGATTGTTTTCGACAATCGTTTTCTCCCGCCTGCGATAACCACACACGCGCATGCCGGTTTCAACGGCATTCTCGATCGGGTTATCGGTTGGATCGAGACGAAGCTCGAAGAGCTTTCGCGCTACGCTGCGGATCCGACGGCCGGGGGCGGGCTGCAATACGCTGACTATTTCATGCTGCAAGTTCTGAATCGAGAAGTCCCGATCCTGCGCCATATGCGGCACTCGCAATATGTGCATCCCGAACGGTTGTACACAGCCTTGCTCAGCCTCGCAGGTGAGTTGTCGACATTTGCGACGCAGGAGCGCTTGGCGCGGTCTTATGACCCGTACGACCATGATGACTTGGTCACGACATTTCACCCAATCCTGCGCGATCTGCAAAGCGCACTCAGTGCACGGATGGAGCGGCGTGCGGTGCGCCTCGAACTCATCGAGCGCGGCACAAACGCCTATGTCTCGCCGATCCGGGATCGGGCGCTTTTCCAGCACGCGGCCTTCATTATCGAGGTTTCTGCCGGCCAGGCGCTTCAGGACATCCAGGAGAAGTTTCCTGCGCTCTTCAAACTGGGACCATCCACGAAGATGCAGGAGATCATTCACGCGCAGCTACCCGGCGTCCCGCTTGTCTACACCGCGACGCCGCCCCGGCAAATCCGCGCGCTTTCAGACCATGTTTACTTCCGTTTGGACAAGAATACCCCGCTCTGGGCGGAGTTCAGCCAAGCACCGGCGGTCGGTCTTCACTTCTCGGGCGACTGGCCCGATCTTAAGCTAGAGTTCTGGGCGATCAGGGAGGATATGCAGTGAGTGGCAACGACCCATTCGATCCTTTCGGACAGAATGACAGGACTATTGTCCGGCCCAATCCGGGCGGCGCGCGACCCAACCCCGGTGGCGCGGCACCAGGTGGACAACCGGCACAAACCCCGTTCGGCGGCGCGGCGGCGTCTCCAGCCCCTTCTCAGCCGTCACTCTCGCCCCCGCCAGCGGCCCCTGCCGGGCCGATACAGACGCCGGGGACAAACCCACTGATCATCGCTGCAGGGCCGTTGTTGGATCTTCTCGGCCGGTTGCGCAACTCGCTCACACAAGCAAGTTTTGCCGATTTGAAGGTCTCGGTCAGTCGCGCGATCGAAGGTTTCGATGCGGCCGCTGCCGCGAATGGTGCGAAACCCGAACAGATTCCACCGGCGAAATACGCGATCTGCACGATGGCGGACGATGTCGTGATGAACCTGCCGGGAGAGAACAAGCAGGTCTGGGCCAGCGATCCGATGCTCCCGAAGTACTGCCAGAATTCGCGTGACGGTGGTGTTGGGTTCTATCGCAATCTCGAAAAAGCGATGCAAGACCCGGGCGGGTACTATGATCTGCTTGAATTGAAGTACAGCTGCCTGTCGCTGGGCTTCGAAGGCATGCACCGCATGGAAGGTGCCGGCACCGGAGCGGCACCCCTCCAACAGACACGCCGTGAGGTTTACAGTGCGCTTCGGCGCGTCGAGGGCAGCGGAAACTGGGACCTGTCGCCGAACTGGGTTGGGATGGAAATCGGTAAGAAGTCGATCGGCATGCAGATCCCATTCTGGGCGGTTGCCGCTGTCGTCGGGCTTCTGTTGACCGGCCTGTTCTTTGGCCTCCGGTTCGCGCTTGCGGGTGAAACCGATCAGATCGTGCATCGCGCGCTGGATATTCATCCTGAAGCAACTGTCGAGATTGCGCGGACGCAGGTCGTTGCACCGCCGCCACCGCCACCGCCACCGCCGGACAACGGTCAGCTTGACCGTATTCGTGCGGCGCTGGAACCGGAGATCCAGCAGGGGTTGGTGACCGCAGACTATCTCGACCAGAACTTCATCATCGTTCGTATGTCGAACAAGCTGCTGTTTCCGTCTGGGAAAGCCGAGGTGAGTGACGCTTTCCAGCAGCAGCTTGCCCCGCGCATAGGCGAGGTCTTCAAGCAGGAAACCGAACTGCTCAGGCAGCGCGGTTTCCGGCATGGACGGGTCGTGTCGCTCGGGCATTCCGATGCGCAGCCGCTCTCTGGCCGCTCTCGTTGGTCCTCGAACCAGGAGCTCTCCAAGGCGCGGGCCGATTCCGTGATGACCGCGATTGCCGTTCATTCGCCGCCGGATCTGAGAACCCTGGTCGAGGGGCGTGGTCCGGATGACCCGATCTGCGTTCCGGCCGAGGACCGCGCGTGCTGGCCCGAGAACCGTCGTGTCGAACTGCTGATCGAGCGTACGCTCTGATCGCTCGATATCCAGAAGGATAAATCCATGAGCCGCAGTATCTGGGTTGTTGTCTTTACGCTTCTCGGCCTGATCGCTCTCAGCGCTTTGGTCTGGTTGGTCGGCCCGCTGATAGGTCTGGACGATCTTCTTTACCAGCTTCTCATCATCGGGTCGTTCTGGCTGATCGCCGGGCTTGTTTGGCTTGTCCGTATCCTGCGCCGACGCAAGCAATCGAAAGCGCTCGAAGAGAACATTGTCGGGGTTCCGGACGAGACACCTATCCTGCGCGAGAAGATGCAGGATGCGATGTCGACCCTCAAGCGTTCCTCCACCCGTGGAGGTAGCGCATATCTCTATGATCTGCCCTGGTACATCATCATTGGACCGCCGGGCTCCGGTAAGACGACCGCGCTCGTCAACTCGGGTTTGAAGTTCCCGCTCGCCGGCGCCGGAGGTGCGGAGGCAATCGCCGGAACTGGTGGAACCCGTCACTGCGATTGGTGGTTCACGGAAGACGCCGTTTTGATCGATACTGCGGGCAAGTACACGACCCAAGACAATGTCGCCGAAAACGACGCCACGGCGAAAAGCTGGATCGGTTTTCTCGACATGCTGGCCGAGAACCGGCCACGCCAGCCGATCAATGGCGTGCTGATCTGTATCTCGATCGAAGATCTTATGACCTTGCCCGATCATGAGAAGCGAGCGCATGCAGCGGCGATCCGTCGGCGTTTGGACGAGTTACACGAACGGCTCAACATCAGCTTCCCGGTCTACTTCGTGCTGACGAAGATGGATCTTGTATCCGGCTTCATGGATTTCTTCGGAGACCTTGCCGACCAACAACGCGCGATCGTTTGGGGGACCACGTTCAAGCCGAAGGATCGCACCGACAACATGGTGGCGAACTTCCCGGATGAGTTCGACGAACTGATGCTGGCGCTGTCGGCTCAATTGTCGGACCGCATGGCGAGCGAGCCAGACCCGCACGCGCGCAGCCGCGCCTTCGGCTTCCCGACGCAAATGGCGTCCCTCAAAGACACCGTCAACAGCTTCCTGCTCGAGGTCTTTGAACCGACACGCTATCAAGCCGATGCTGCGTTGCGCGGCGTGTATTTCACCTCCGGCACGCAGGAAGGGACACCGATCGACCGGGTCCTTGGGGCACTCAGCCGGAACTTCGGCGCTCAGGGTGCCCAATCGGTTGCGTTTTCCGGTAAGGGCAAAAGCTTCTTCCTGACCGATCTTTTGCAGAAGGTTGTTTTTTCGGAAGCCGGATGGGTGTCGACCAACCTCAGGCACGTTCGGCGCGCATTTCTCCTTAAGACGACAAGTTATGTGGCGCTGTTCCTGGGCGCGATCGGGATCGGCGGTCTGTGGGGCTACAGCTATCTCCAGAACGCAAACCTTCAGGATCAGGTCGAGCGTTCGGTCAATAACTACCGCGAAAAGGCGGTGAACCTGATCAACGAGGTCAAGATCGGCGACGGCGACCTGCATACTGTGCTGGAACCGCTCGACAACCTGCGGCGGATGCCGTTGGGATATGCGTCTGTTGGCGGTGAGATTCCGTTTACGGAAGGTCTGGGTCTCAGCCAGCACGAACGTCTTCAGGATTCCAACATCTCGTCCTATCGCGATGGGCTGGATTGTCTGTTCACACCGCGCTTGATCTATCGACTTGAGGAACAGCTCAAGGCCAACCTCAACAATCCGGTGGTGATCTACGAGGGACTCAAAGTCTATCTGATGCTGGGTGGCCAGGCGAAGATGGACGAGGATCTGGTCAAAACGTGGATGGCCCGCGACTGGTCGCGGCTCTATCCGGGTGCTGCGAACGTCAAGGGGCGCGAGCGCTTGATGGAGCATCTCGAGGCGGCGCTCGAACGGCCAACCTCGGCGGTCCCTTTGAACGGCCCGTTGGTGCAGCAATCGCAGCGAACGCTGGCTCGGATGCCCGTAGCGGATCGTGCATATACCCTGATCAAAACGCGCGCAGACTCCGCCGGTTACGACACCTGGCTCGCTTCTGAGCGCGGTGGACCGGACTCGGCATTGGTGTTCGAGACTCGCGATGGCGCTCCGCTCGACCAGGTCGAGATTCCGGGTTTCTTCACCTACGAAGGCTTCCACGAAGGCTTCCTAGGCCAGATCGAACCAATGGTCGAACGGGCGAAGAACGAGCGCTGGGTGCTCGGAGATGTCGGAGAACAATCTGCAATCGAGGCTCAGTTCCGTACGATCCGGGCTGATCTGATGACGCTTTACCGAAACGACTTCATCAGCGAATGGGATCAGCAGCTTTCACGCGTGAAGATCGCATCCGTTGGCGGTGGCAGCGATCTTACGGTGATGAGCGCGCTTGCAGCGCCAACCTCGCCGCTGAAGCAGCTTCTGCAAGCGGGCACTGCCGAAACCCAGCTCACAAAGGTCGAGGAAGGTGCGGATACCGGTGCGGCGGGCGATGCTGCGGACAGGGAGGGCGCCAAGGCACTAAAAAAGGCGCTCAAACCCGCTGGTGCGCTCGGTCGGGTGGCGGGTGCTGCGGCACAGGATGCGCTGGCTGCCCAAGGTGAAGCAGCCGCGATCAACTACGGTGAACGCGTCGAGGCTCACTTCAAGCAGATCCATGAATTTGCAGGAGAAGCTGGCGGACCCGCGTCGCCCGTGGATAACCTGATCGCGCGTTTCAACAACCTCTACCAGGCCATGAACGAAATGCAGGCTGGTGGCGCGGCCCGCGAGCACGGCGCGCAGAAGCTGCAGCAGGAGCTTCAGGCCCTCGAAGCGGAAACACCCAGAATGCCGGGCATGATTGCTGAAATGGCCGAAGCAACAGCGGGTGAGCTCAAGGGAATGACGCTCGGCTCGATGAAGTCCCAGCTCAATCTAGCGCTTGGCGACGAACTCCTGCAGCAATGCCTTTCGGTCGTCCAAAACAACTATCCGTTCTTCCCGGGTGCTGCGCGCGAGGTCACGATCGGCGATTTCACACGTCTGTTTTCCGGCGGCGGTATCATGAACCGGTTCTTCGATCAGAAGTTGGCGGGCATGGTCGACCGGTCTAGCGCGACATGGCGCTGGCGCGGTGACACGGCCTTGTCGCGTCAGCTTTCGAACCAGGCACTCCGCCAGTTCCAGCGGGCAGAAGAAATACGCCAGGCGTTCTTCCCAGCGGGATCGGCCGAAGTGAACTTCACGATGACGCCCGAGACACTCAGCGCAAATGCGACATCAGTGATCTTCGACTTCGACGGGCAGAAAGTGAATTACGCACACGGTGCTCCGCGTCCAACGCGCATGCGGTGGCCGGGACCCGGTGGCGGCCGGATCGAGGTCGCGGTGACGCCAGAGCTCTCGGGCGAGACGAACCGGATATCGGAGGCCAGCGATTGGAGCCTGTTCCGCGTCGTCTCGAAGAACGGTTCCAGGCTCGGCGGCAACATGGTCGTTCAGTTCAACATTGGTGGACGCGAGGCGATCTTCTCGATGCGCGCCGACAGTTCTGTCAATCCGTTCGGTCTTCCGGCACTGTCTCAGTTCCGTTGCCCACGGGGGCTCTGAGGCGGCGCATGGGCGTCGGCGTCTTTGGCAAGCTTCCTGACCAGCGGGACTATGTCCAGCATGGTATGGATCCGAATCTCATGGCGATGGTGGATCCGTGGATTCAGCAGTGCTTGCAGAACAGCCAAGCGCAGCTCGGCGATGCTTGGCTCGATCTTTATCTTTGTGCTCCGATCTGGCGTTTCTGGCTCGGCGCCTCCGTGGTCGGCCGCACGACGCTCGGTGCCGTTATGCCCTCGGTCGACGGCGTTGGAAGGTACTTTCCCCTCTTCATGACGTGGAGTGGCGAAAACCGTCTCGATGCCCCCGAGATTAACCCGCAAGACACGTGGTTCGATGCTGTAGAGCAGGCCCTGTTGTCGGCACTCGCCGAAGATGGCACATACCCTGCGCTTCTGGAGCACGCATCGACCCTGCCGGAGCCCGAAGTAAGCTCGGGCCCAAACGACAGGAGTGACCACAACTCTGCGTTGGCGGATTTACGCTTGGCACACCAACGGGATTTCTACGACCCGCTCAGCTTTTGGTGGGTTCCCGCATCTCCCGATGGTGTCATCCCGGCGCAGGCGCATATGTGGCGGGGGCTGCCCTCTGCGCTCGAATATGCCATGCTGTTGACAGCTGGACGAACCGAAGAGCCAAACTTGGGATCGGGGGGGTAACCATGTTGCAGGGGGGATTCCGGATCGAGAGCGAGGGCGCCAGCGACCCCGGGCGCGTTCGGAAGCTCAACGAGGACAGTTACTTGATCAAGCCAGAGGTCGGTCTCTGGGTTGTTGCCGACGGTATGGGCGGACATGATGCGGGCGATTTTGCAAGCCAGACACTTGTCGCGGAACTCGAAGGAATCTCCAAGGCCGAGAGCGCGCCGGCTCTGCTGACAGCGATCGAAGACAAGGTCATCGTCGCGAACAAGACGCTCCGCGAAACAGCAGAGAACCGCGGTCCCGGAACTGTGCTCGGCTGACAGTTGGCGGCACTTGTAATCTTCGAGGACGCCTACGCATGTGTGTGGTCGGGTGACAGCCGGGTGTACCGGGTTCGCTACAGTCGGATCGAACAGATCACGCGCGATCATACCGAGGCGCAGGAATTGGTTGATCGTGGTACTATCACGGCGGAAGAGGCCAGGACTTGGCCAAGAAAGAACGTGATTACCCGTGCGATTGGTGTTTTTGACGAACCCGAGCTTGAGATGGTTCAGGGTCGCGTCGAGCACGGAGATGTGTTTGTCATCTGTTCCGATGGTCTGACAGAGCATGTCGAAGACCACGAGATTGAGCGTTTTGCTCTCAGGCGCCCGTTGGATCGTGCTGTCGACTCAATGATCTCGACAACGCTCGAACGAGGCGCCAAGGATAACGTGACGGTGATACAGATTACCTGCAGCGGGGTAACGGCGATCGCGCCGGGATAGCCATGACGGACAGAGGATTGATATGACCCAGGTGAGTGGCGGTGGCGTTCCAGAAGGAACCACGCTTAACGGGATGTATGAGCTCGGCAAGCGCATCGCCATGGGGGGCATGGGCGAGGTTTACATTGGTAAGCAGATCGCGACGGGCCAGAAGGTCGCGATCAAAATGATCCTGCCCGAGCACGCGAACAATGACCTGATCCTGGAACTGTTCCGGAAGGAGGCGAACACCCTCTTCGATGTCTACCACGAAGCGATTGTCCGTTACTTTGCATTCTCGGTCGATCCTGATCTGAACCGCCCGTACATGGCGATGGAGTTTGCGGGTGGTCCGGCGCTCGGTGATCGCTTGATTGAGAAAGGCGCGCTTTCCGAAGACGAACTCACGGTCCTGCGCAAGCGGATCGCAGGCGGACTGCATGCCGCTCACAAAAAAGGTGTGATCCACCGCGACATCTCGTCGGACAACATCATCCTGGTCCATGACAAAGTCGAGGATGCGAAAATAATCGATTTCGGCATCGCCAAATCGACCACCTCTGAAGGCACGCTTATCGGATCCGGTTTCGCTGGAAAGCTGAACTACGTCTCGCCCGAGCAACTCGGTCTGGCGACCGGCGAAGTGACTGCAAAATCTGACATCTACTCGCTTGGCCTCGTGTTTGCCGAAGCGGCGGTCGGACGCCCCCTGCCAATGGGGGGGACCCACGTTGAGGTTACCGAGAAGCGCAGGGTTGTTCCCGACCTGTCAGAGGTCCCGATTTTTGTGCGACCACTGCTCGAGTGGATGCTCCAGCCTGACCCGGCAGATCGTCCTGCGGATCTGGAAGAGGTCGCCAATTGGGACGCAGCCGATAGTGTGGGAGCAGTCGCTGCGGCACCGAAGGGGTCGGCTGCTGGGTTGCACCCGCGTGACCGTCTGCGTGAGGCGCAGGCGGGCAAAGGTGAAAAGAAAAAAGGAACGCCCTGGGCACTCATTGGCCTAGGCGGCGGCGCCGTGGCTGCAGCCGCCGTTGCAGGTGTTGTTCTTCTGGGTCCGGAGCAGCAACAGACGCCAGCGCCTGACGGTGGAACCGGGACACTCATTCAGGATACCGGTTCCGACACTGTGGCAGCACTTGCGGCGCCGTCCTCGCCCGCTTCGGTCCCACCCGCAATCATCGGGCAAACGTTCGATTGGTCAACGCCAGCGTTCGTGTATCCGGGAGACAAGTCCGCCCTTTCGATCACGGCGCTTGGATCGATGCCACCTGGTCTGACATTTCAACCATCTACGGATGGAACGTCGAGGATCGTCGGCGTGCCAACGACGACGGGCACCTACAGTGTGACGATTTTGGCGAATGGACCTGGCGACACGTCCGCAAGGCTTCCACTCCAGATCAAGGTTGAGCGCGCGATCATAGCTTTGGCGGAACCTGATCGACCATCTGAGCCCACCGGGGGGCTTACGCTGCCGACAAACGCGCCGACAGACTCTGGATTGAGCGGTCTTGCGCCTACGACTGGAGACGACGGTGTATCGAGTGCTCCGCTCTCCACCGGTGCGACGACGCCGTCAGACCCGACAAGCGGCGGTGCCCTTCAAGCGCCGAACTTGACGACCGGGGATACTCATCAAGACACCGCGTCGGCGGGGCCGAACATCACCACATCTTCCGTTGCAACGCTGCAGCCGACGGTACCTTCAAGTGGGGCATCTTCAGGAATATCGACTGGCGGCAGCGGCTCTACCGAAGGTCTCGCGTTGCCGACCACCGGCGGGGGTACAGGTCTCGGTACACCCTCTGTCACACCAGGCATCGGGTCATCAACCGTACAGCCGCGTGATCCGGAGTCCGAAGCAGAAGTTCAGGCGGACATCTCGCAGGAACCGTCGGTTAGTCGGCTGTCCAACAGCCTGCTTGCGCCATCTCCGCCCGGCGGGAACGGCGGTTCGACCAGTCATTCAAAGGGCAGTTCGGGCGGTACGTATCAGATTCAATCGACGGGAGGAAGCGCTCAGAGCGGTAACCTGCTGGGACCGACACAGGCTCCAAGCGATGCCGGTTCCAACTTGGATTTGGCTGCCCGGCCGCCAAGCGAAGCACCGACGATCCTGAACCGGCAACCCGCACCTTTGGGTCTTGCGCGTAATGTGCCGATGGAAGCGCTTGTCGCAGAAATCTTTGATGAGTCCGGTGCGCAGAATCTCAGCCTCGAGATTGATGGCTTTCTGCCCGCTGGCGTCGCGGCGCAAGTGACCAGCGAAGGCCGTGTCCTGCTGTCCGGAACACCGTTGGAGTATGGCAGCTTCCCGGTTCGCCTTGCCGCTCGCGACCCGGACGGTCAGCTATCAGATGCGATCGAAATCACCCTGACCGTGGCGTCCACCAAAGATAATTTGCGCGCCTGGCGCTACATCTCGGATTATCCGGGCGGCACCTGCACCTTGTCACGGCCCGATGTGTTGACGGAGACGTCGGCAATTGTCGAAGTCTTCGCCGCCGAAAGCGCGATTGACAGGATTTACAAGCTCAACGACGACTTCATTCGCGACATGGGTTTCGAGGCCGACTTCAATGTCCGCCTGATCTCAGAGGATCAGTGCCCGCTGATCTACGCGCTTGATCAGGTTGGCGCGGCCGCTCTGGACAATGCCCTCGTCATCACGCTGACGCGCGATGAGCTTTCCGGGAATGACCGGCTCGAAGGAAAACTCCAGGGCGGGAGTGGCGCGAAACTGTTCCTCTATGACAGTCAGGGCGGCCTGCACGATCTTAGCGATGAACTGCAGACCGTTGGCAGCGAAACCGGGTTCTCAATCGAAATGGCCGGAACAGGAGGGCAGATCCTGATTGCCGCCAAGCCTCGCCCGGGTGCTACGGTCGACCCCAGTGCAGGGATCGAGCGGCTGCTTGGAGCCGCCCAGCAAGGCAATGCGTCCCTCGCACTTGGCTATTTCACGATGGAGTGAACCATAGGATCCGCCAAGCGCACCCTATGGCATCGGATCACGCGGCTTTCTTCAGGCAGCGCCGCCCCAGAAGCTCGGCGATCTGCACCGCATTGAGGGCCGCACCCTTGCGAAGGTTGTCGCTTACACACCAAAGGTTGATGCCGTTCTCGACCGTGATGTCATCGCGGATACGGCTGATGAAGGTCGCGTAATCGCCGACGCATTCGACCGGGGTGACGTATCCACCGTCCTCGCGCTTGTCGATGACAATGATCCCCGGGCTCTCACGCAGGATTTCGCGCGCTTCATCCGCAGGCAGCGGATCCTCGAACTCGATGTTGATGGCTTCCGCATGCCCGACAAAGGTCGGAACGCGCACTGTGGTCGCTGTGACCTTGATCGACTTGTCGACGATCTTCTTGGTCTCGACCACCATCTTCCACTCTTCCTTGCACGACCCGTCGTCCATGAAGTCGTCGATCTGCGGGATCACGTTGAAGGCGATCTGCTTTTGGAACTTCGCTGGTTCTTTCTCCTGCCCGATGACGTAGAGGCCTTTGGTCTGATCCCAAAGTTCGTCCATGCCTTCCTTCCCGGCGCCCGAGACGGACTGGTACGTCGAGACAACCACGCGCTTGATACGTGCCCGGTCGTGCAACGGCTTCAGAGCGACGACCATCTGCGCAGTCGAACAATTGGGGTTCGCGATGATGTTCTTGTTCGAATACATCTCGACATCGTTCGGGTTCACTTCCGGAACGATCAGCGGGATGCTCGGATCATAGCGGTAGAGCGATGAGTTATCGATGACGATACACCCTGCTTTCGCAGCGCGTGGCGCGTACTCCTTGGTTGGGCCGGAACCGATAGCGAAGAGAGCCATGTCAACACCGGACCAGTTGAATGTCTCGATGTCTTGGCATTTGAGTGTCTTATCGCCATAGCCGACCTCTGTGCCCTGCGACCGGCGCGAGGCCAGTGCGATGACCTCGTCGGCAGGGAACTGCCGCTCGTCCAGGATATTCAGCATTTCGCGGCCCACATTGCCGGTGGCGCCTGCGACGGCGATCCGATAACCCATTTCTCCATTCCTTGAGTGTCTGAGTCCCCAATCGGGACCGGCGCGGCATACAGGATTTCTGGACGGCTGCAAAGTGCGCGTTCGCGATTCAGATAGCTGTCGGTGTCCCTGCCTGCTACGGCACTTGGATGAGCCGTGCCGCCCCTGTGTTGATCCCCATCGCGTATATCTTGATCGGGATCTTCCTGCTCGATGTCATGGCGGTAATCATCCGGGTGCTGTCGGATGAGTATCCGACCCTTCAGCTCGCGGCGCTGCGCAATTTCTTCGGCCTTGTTCCGTCGCTACTGGTGCTGGCGACGAGCGCGGATTGGCATAGCAACGGGCGTTCGCTGAGGATGCGGCAATGGCCGATCGGGATGCTCCGCGGCGTCCTTGTGACTGGTGCTCAGGTTTGTTTTTACTTCGCACTTCTCGAACTGGAGTTCGCGACTGTAGGCACTTTGGTTTATGCATCGCCGCTGATTGTCACGGCGCTCTCGGTTCCGATCCTGGGAGAACGGGTTGGTGCGTGGCGTTGGTCTGCGGTTCTGATCGGCTTTGTCGGGATCATCATGATCATGGGTCCGGGGTCCGATACCTTTACGCTTGCAGCACTCCTGCCGCTCGGCGCCGCCTTCGGGTATGCAAGCTCCTCGGTCCTGATCCGCCGGATCGACCGCGCTGTTCCGGCGCCTGTCGTGAACCTGTACGCAACAGCCGCGGCTATGGTCTGCGCCACATTTTTGATGTTGGGGTCAGGTGAGGTTCAGATGATCAAGAGCTGGTCGGATGCTGGCCTCATCGCCCTCATGGGCTGTTCCGGCGGGCTGGGCGTCCTGTTTCTGATCTTCGCCTATCGCCGGGCCGCCCCTTCGGTGCTCGCCCCGTTCGAGTACTCCGGCATTTTGATCGTCTTCTGCCTCGGGTGGCTGTTCTTTGACGAAGCCCCGGTGGATACGCTGTTTCCCGGTGTGCTCTTTGTCGTTGGCGCAGGCTTGCTGATCATCTGGCGCGAACAAAAGGTCGCGCGTTCCAGATCTTGATCACTGCGTCTCAAGGATCGCCGAGGCGCTGTTCCGGCCCGTTTCAGACTGCATGAGCGACGGTTTCATCGGCACTGCTGTATGCCTGCGTGCCGGTGTTGCCTCGCACGCGCAGCAAATCGACGAGAACGCTTGCTCGACTACCAAGATCGTTGGCTGCATCGGCGGCTTCCGACGTGAGTTCGTTATAGAGCACGATGACATTGTCGAGGTCTCGGATCGCCGTTTGCATCTGCTCTGTGCCAATGGATTGCTCGCGCGCGGCAGCAGAGATGTTGCCGACGAGTTCGGCGGTGCGATTGATCTCCGGCACAAGTTCGCCAAGCAGTGTGCTGACCTCGCTCGAGACCGTCATCGTATTGTTTGACAGCTCTGAAATCTCTTGCGCCGCACCCTGTGAGCGTTCCGCTAGCTTGCGAACCTCGGAGGCAACCACCGCAAATCCTTTGCCATGCTCACCTGCGCGCGCTGCTTCCACGGCGGCATTCAAGGCGAGCAGGTCGGTTTGGCGCGCAATCTCCTGAACAACACCGATCTTCTCGGCGATCATCTGCATCGCCTTGACGGCTTCGACCACGGTCTGATCCGCCGAGTTCGCGCGATCTGAGGCACGCTTGGCAATCTGTTCAGTTTCTTCTGCGTTTTCAGAGGACTGGCGCAACGTCGCGGCCATTTGTTCGACCGCGGCGGACGCACTCTGGACCGACGCTGTCTGACGCGTCGCGCCGTCGGCGATCCTCGCGTTCAGGTCCCGGACACGGCCGCTGCTGGTTTCAACGGCAGAAATGTTCTCGGTAGCCGTGTCGAACGTCAACGCGATTGCGTTCGCGGATTCCTCCTGCGCGGTTCGTTCGCGCTCTGCCTGCTCGGCGAACTCCGAAGCGCGCCGTGCGTTCTCTGCATTTTCATCCTCTTGCAGATGGCGCAGGTACACCATCAAAGACAGACCCACTGTTTCAGCAATCAGGATCACGGCATGGACCATTGTGCGCCAGAAGTCCGAACCACCGGGGTACACCAACTCGGGCAGCATGAAATTGAACGCAAGATGATGGCCCGCTACCACGCCTGCCGCCGCGATCAGCGCTGGAATGCTCGACAGCAGTGACAGGATTGCCATCATCGCAAAGAAGTACATGTGCATGTCGACTTGCCACGGGTGTTGCGCCATGACGCCGACGATAAGGGCGGGCTGAGTGATCAGTGCGCAGGCAAGTACGATGCTGCCGGCCGATCGTGTGCGCCAACGATCCAGCGTGGCCAGCAGTGCAAGTGCCATCGATACAATGACAGGCGTTACCACCTCTGCACCAATCGACCATGCAATAACGCCGATCAAAGGCACGTGCAGCCAACAGTAAACGGTCATGAAACCCGGGACATTCAGCGACTTGTTCATGTGATCACTCTGTTCGACACAAGATACTCGACAAGTCACTGTTCAAGACCAGCCAAGCCCCATGTGCATAGAGGGAGTCGGTGAATGCCGGGTTAGCTGACCAGACGAGCGCGATGGACGCCACGCGGCCTTGAGCAACGAAACGACCGTTGGCGCGCGCCGCGACGTGTAGAGCATGCTGCCACGGTGCAACGATCACGATCATAGGTTCGCCTGCAATCGGTTCCTGACGCGCCAACGCGATTGTAGCCGGGCCAATGGAGGCAATGACAAGCAGAGAGGTCAGCACAAATCCTCTGACGACGCTCATGAAACGACCAGATCTCGACATGCCGTCATGTTCGGGAAAAGGAATGAAAAATCGGCGAACCGTGACATCGGTTAACGCCGGTCACTCCAAAGGCCCTGATGCGACTGACGCCTACGTGTCTGCCTCGCCTTCCAGCAGTCCGATCAGCCGGATCATCCGATCTCCGGCGACATGAAGGGTGTCCAGCAGCCCCTCGTCGATCTCTTCGCCACCATCGGACGGGGTCATCGCACGCAATCGATCCGAGAGAAATACGGCCAACGCCCGATAGAACCGGGCCGCGAATCCGTCGTTGTGCGCGAACTCCCGCAACAGGTCTTCACGCGGTATCGCGAGCACCCGAGCGGGCCCATCAGCAAGCACCGAGGCGCCGGGTGCCCGCTTTTCGACGAACGACATTTCGCCCAGGACATCTCCGGTTGCCAGTTCCGCGACCATCGTTCCGCTGACTTCGACGCGAAACCGGCCCTCGGTGATCACGAACAGGTCCTGGACCTCGCGGCCTGCTGCAATCAGGGTTTCGCGCGGCGCAATCTCGCGCAGCTTGCCCATCCGCGAGAGCAGGATCAGATCTTCGTCTTTCAGATCTGCAAGAATTATCAGGCCCTTGCGCATGTCGTCTTCATTCCTCGGTCAACTGTCGTCGTGCCAGTGCGGTAAAGGCACCGTCAAGGGTCATCAATTCGTCGAATGTGCCTTGCTCGATGAACTTGCCGTCCTGCAGCACACAAATTCGATCGGCGTTGCGGACGGTCGAGAGCCTGTGTGCGATGGTGATCCGCGTTACTTTCAACAGATCCAATGTGTGCGAGACGATGGCCTGGGTCGCGTTGTCCAATGCCGATGTCGCCTCGTCGAAGAAAAGGATGTTCGGGTTTGCGGCCAGCGCCCGAGCGATCAGGATACGCTGACGTTGCCCGCCTGAAAGGGTTCCGGCGCCCTCGGTGATCGGCGTATGGATACCCATCGCAAAGACCTGCAGATCGCGCGCCAGCCCCGCACGTTCGACGGCCTTGAGACAGTCTTCCAGCGGCGTGCTTGTCGAACCGCGAACGTTCTCCAGGATCGATCCTGCAAACAGTTGGCTGGCTTGCAGCACCACACCGATCTGGCTGCGCACGCGCGTCAGATCCAACCGCGCCAGATCCTGACCGTCATAGAGGATGGATCCTCGCTGGGGCGTCTCGAAACCCAGAAGAACGCGCAGCAGGGTCGACTTGCCGGATCCGGACCCGCCGACGATCGCCATGTGCTCTCCCGGCCTGACTTCGAACGACAGATTGTTCAGGACGGGTGGAAGCCCTTCGGCATAAGCGAACGTCAAGCCCGATCCCTCGATCGCGCCTTTCAAGATGCCGGGGTCGCTTCTGCCGGGATCGACTTCGGGTGCGGCCTCCAGGATTGGGCGGGCGCGCTCGACCAATGGCTGCGCCGAATAGATCTGGAGCAAGGCCTGACTCAGGCCGACAAACGCACCTTGAAACGACCCGAACGCCGCGAGAAAACCGATGAACACGCCGGCGGACGCGTCCAGCGCCGATAAAGCGCCAGCGCCCGCGAATAGTGCCATCAGGGTCACCGTTTGATAGGTGTCTGCGAAGGCTCCGAAGTTGACGCCGACACGTCCGGCCCGCACGCCAGCAGCGCGCTCGCGCCGATAGACGTCCAGCCAGCGCTCCATCGCCCGCTCCTCGGCTGCCGAGGCACGGAGTTTACCGACACCCTCCAGCGTCTCGTATGTTAGCCCGGCGATCTCACCGTCCAGGGATGCGGCCTCGCGGATTGCCTCCATCTGCAAGACACGCGCGATGATCACGGCGACGATATAGACTGCGACCAGCGCCAAACCGATCAGCGCAAGATTGGTGTCGTAGTAAAACAGTACACCGAGATAGACGATCGACAGGATTGCCGTCAGGCCAGCGCTCATCACGATCGAAACCGCAAGCTGACGCATCTGATCGACGTTCTGCAGCCTCTGGTTCAGGTCCCCGGCCGAGAATTCCTTGAAGAAGCGCGTTGGCAGTCGAAGGATCCGGTCCGTCAGAGCCGCCGCCAGAACGGTAGCCCCACGGCCTTCTATCCGGGTCGTTGCAACGGTTCGGGCGATGCCAAGCGTCGACGACACCAGCGCGCCACACGCCAGTGCAATTCCGACGGCAATCAGCAGCCCTGCCGCGCCGGACGGAACGATGTCCGACAAAAGCCAGCTTGTGGCGAGCGGTGTGAGAATGCCGATGAGTGCGACACCCGCCGCGGCCGCGGCCGCTAAACCCGCGTCGCGGGAATTGCCCGAACGCATGACGTGATAGGCGAGCGACCAGATGCCCTTGATCTTAAGCGGCAAGGCAGCGGAGATCGCATGTGCCGCGTGCCGGTAGGCGGCAGCGTCCGCCTCGGTCACCCGCGCAACATCCGAACTGTAGCAACGGCCATCCCAGATCAGAGCCTCAAGCGGCGAACCCTCGCTCTGTTTCCGGATGAGCAGAGCACCATGATCGCGACGGTGCCATCCCGGTTCCAACGTGATCTTGCGCGCCCGAAATCCGGAAATGCGTGCCAGAGCGGACGTTGGCATTGCCTCAGCCCCCGCAGGCAGGATCGGGCGTTCGGCGATTGGGATGCGGTGGAGTTGCCAGAGACGTGCAAACGCACTGTCGATCCCGCTTTCTGCCCTGGCATCATCCGTTCCAGGCAGCCCGGTCAGCCGCCTCAAGGCTTGGGCGTCGGTCGCAGCGTTCTGCTGGTCGAACACAGCCGTCACGGCCTGCGCGAGTCCCGAGACTGCATCGGGGATCCGTTGGCTTCCGAGGTCGGCGGTTGTCCTGACACGGACATCACCGCGGCCGCGGACCTGCACGAAAAGCGATCCTGCCAGGCCAATCACATCGGGCGCCAGCACCATTTCTCCCGTCAGGTTGAAATCCAGAACCGGGCCGGGACCGGAGGACAACCAGAGCACGTGTTGTTCGGCCGTCAGAATCTCTCCGTCCTCGACGGCCAACATGGCGGCGGCATCCAGAGTGAAGGTGGCCTCTGGGGCGCGTGACGAGACTCCGCGCACTAACGCATGAACCCAAGCATCGGCGCCCGCACACAACTCATCGAACTCGGGTGTGGTCTGTTCGAGCCGAGCGCCGCCCGGAGCGACAAGGCTGAGTGCAGCAGCAGCGGAGGAGCCGCCGGCAATCCCGAACAGAAGAGCGCCGGGTCCCGCGACCGTGACCATCCGGCGTCCGTTCGGCCAGGCCAGGTATGCCTCGACGCTGCCGTCGGTCACGCGCCAACACGCAGAGCGTGCCGGAAGTGCAATCGGTGCGCCACCGGAAAGAACCAGCTCGCCTGGTACGATCGGACCGCTTTCGGACGGGGCGAGTGGGTTCGGTTCCATGCTCAGGCCTCGATCAGCCGGGCATAGATGCCGCCAGCGGCCATGAGGGCATCATGGCGCCCACGCGCGATAACCTGGCCCTGGTCGAGAACCACAATTTCATCGCAATCCCGGTTGGCCGAGAGTCGGTGCGCGATCACAATGCAGGTCGTCCCGCGACGCCGTATCGCCTCCATCACGTTTTGCTCCGTTACCGGATCCAGCGCCGAGGTTGCCTCGTCCAGAACGATGATCGAAGGCTCTGTCGCCAGCGCACGCGCGATCTCTATCCGCTGTTTCTCGCCACCGGAGAAGTTGCTGCCGCCTTCGCGGATCTCTGCTTCGTAACCGCCGGGACGGGCCGAGATCGTCTCGTGGATCTGAGCGTCGTGGGTCGCGGCAATCAGTGCTGTCTCGGGGACCGATCGATCCCAGAGGGTCAGGTTGTCCCGGACCGATCCAGCGAACAGCACGACCTCTTGCCTGACATATGCCAGCCGCGCCGCCAAGGCACGCCGGGGCCATTCCGCATGGGGCTGCCCATCGATCAGAACCTCGCCGTCACGCGGGACCACCATGCCAGTGATCAGCTTGCCGACTGTCGTTTTGCCCGAACCTGATGCACCGACCAGGGCGACCCGGATCCCAGGCTCCAGCTCCAACGACAGTTTGTCGATCAGCGGCGGATCCAAAGGCGCATACCCGAACGACACATCGCGCAGGATAACCCGTCCCTTGGGCAAGCGTTCGGGGACCACGGGTCGTTCCGGGGCAAAGGCCGGGTCAACGTCTTGCTCGAGAATATCGTCCAACCGCTGCGTGTAACTGCGGAGTTGTTGAAGCTCGGCGCCGAATCCGGCGAGACCGGCCACCGGCGCCGCGAAGCTCGCCGACAAGGACTGAAATGCGACCAACTCCCCCAGTGTAAGTTGCCCCAGCATGACCGCATAGCCGCCGCCGATCAGCACAAGGACCGCGATCAGTGTCGAGATCAGCGCCGGCAGCGGGCTGATCCATGCCGAGATTCGGGCGACAGCCTGACTGCCGTTGACGACGTTCGCCTGCAATCCCGTCCAACGGGCAAAAAGCATATCTTCGGCACCGGAGGCCTTGAACGTCTCCATATCTCGCAGCCCGGCGACGCGCGCGCCCATGTACTTGCCGCTTTCGATGGACAACTTGCGATAGCGTTCCGAGAGGATGCGTGTCGAGGCGAGCAGTACGACAACGTTGATCGCGGCCAGTGCCAGCACGCCCAGAGCCAGTGGGACATGGTAGAACAGCATCACGCACAGGAACAACGATGCGGTGATGACATTCAACGCGGCCGTGGCAAGATCGCCTGTCAGCAGGCTGACGAGCCCTTCGTTCAACCGCATCCGGTCGGCGATCTCACCGGCAAAACGCTGATCGAAGAAGCTGATCGGCAGGCGCAGCATATGCCAGAACAAATGACGCCCGGTGGACAGTGTCATCGCCTCTTTCAGCCGCAGCATCGCCATGCCCTGAAGGCGGATCAGAATGAAGCGTACCGCCGCCGTGATGCCCATGCCGATCAACAGCGGCGCCAGCCAGTCATCCAGTGCGCGCACGAGAACCCAGTCGACGAAAACCTGGCTGAACAAGGGAACGATGATGCCCGGGATCACGAGCGCCAAAGCCACCAGGAAGACGAACAGGATCGCGCTCCGGAAACCGATCGTTCGCTGAGCCAGAGATGGCAGCAATCTCGGCCGCGTGTCGCCACGCTTGAACTGCTCTCCCTTTTCGAAGCACAGGACAACACCGGTAAAGCTGTTCGAAAACTCCTCCATTGTCTCGGAACGCCGCCCTGATGCTGGATCGTTCAAGTAAACGCGGTCCCCTCTGATGCCTTCGACCACGAGAAAGTGGTTGAAGTTGACAAAGGCGATCATCGGCCCGGCCATGTCCTTCAGGTGATGCGGCTCGGCCTTCATGCCTTTGGCGTTCAGACCAAAGGTACGCGCGGCCTTCAGCAGGCTCGAAGCCTTGGCGCCATCACGCGACACGCCGCACAGCGTACGCAATTCGTCCAACGCGGCGAACCGCCCGAAATAGCCCAGCACCATGGACAGCGAGGCAGCGCCGCATTCCGCGGCCTCCAGTTGCAGCACTGACTGCGTGCGTGCGATGCGGGACAGACCGAACATGCGGCGGCTCTATCCACCCTCGGACGGGGCGGATGCAGGGTTGTCGAGCACCCGGCCTATTGTTGCTGTGGCTCCCGGCAACATCAGGTCGAGCAACGCGCGTTCCTCGACGATCACCTTGCCCTCCAACAGCGTCCCAGCATTGACGCCGCTTGTCGGCCCTTCCGATGACGACCACGCAAAGCCCGTCGCAGTTGCGGGATCACGGGTCAGAGAAAGGCGCACTTCGATCGGCGCACCACCCAGCGACAATTGCTCGACGAGTTGATCATTCTGTAGAACGCGGCGCATTCCCTCGGGCGTTGCGGGGAGGGGGGCGACCGAAACAACCTCTCCCAGGATATGGCCGAAGACTTCGCGTTCAACGGTTGTCGGGGCGATCTCTGCCACCATGCCCGGGGCAATCCGTTTCCCATCGGCAGGGGGCACATACATCAGGGCCTGCAGGTTCTGCGTCAGATCCAACGGCGCGAGTGTCGCCAAGGCAGCGCCTGGTGTCAGGACGTCGCCCGGATTGACCTTGATCTCGACGACTTGTCCTTCATATGTCGACGTGACGACTTTCTCCTCGGAGAGCTGAGCATTCAGGCGTCCGATGATGCGGGTCTGCTCTTCGATATCCAGGCGGTCCTCGAGCTGCTCGATCTCGCGTTGCGAGGCGCGCTCGGCCGCATCCAGCATGATCTTCTGAGCATCCTCCTCCAATGCTGCCAGGCGTTCGTCTACATCGGCGACCGCGATCTGAGCTTCGATCAATCGAATCTCCGGCACAGTCTTACGCGCTGCCAGTGGCGCGAGCTTTTCGGAACGCTCGGCCAAAAGAATCCGCCGCTCCTTCAGCGTTTCACGCGTCTGGGCGATGGTGATCAGGCGTTGCTGGTCCGATCTTCCCTCGCGGTCTGTCCGGGCCTCGTTCGCCAGGCGAAGCCGTTCGAAGCGGTTTTCCAGATCTTCCAGCTTTGCGGTCGCGGCAGCCAGTTCCCGCCGCAGTTCCGACCGGGAGAGTGTCGCGACGACCTGACCGACCGCTACGGGATCGCCGGGTTGCACCAGCACCTCCTGCAGCGTGCCTCCTTGTTCCGAGGAAATCTCGACCAGTCCGGCGCGGGCGATCAGAATGCCCTGGGCGGTAACCTTGACCGGGGCTTGCGTTTGAACCGCCCAGGCGGCACCGGCCACGATCGCGACGAGAAAGGCGCTCAGGATCAGCCACCCGGAGGCACCGACAAGCATCGTCGGATGATCCGTGCGCTCGGGCGACGCCATGCGCTCCAGCGCGGCCTTCCGAAAAATCTCTCTCGCCATAAGGCTCCCCCACGGGACTGCCCGGCCCGCTTTCTGCGGACCAGTTTACGTGACGTGGCCGCGCACACGCAAGCAAGGCTGAATACACGCCGAACGCGTGGTTGTGGGACGAGACCGAAAGCCCCTTTGACCGCACCAAACATGAATGGCGTCGGTGCGCCGCGCAGAGCCGTGAGTGCCACGGCGCCAGCAGGACTGAAGGTGAAGATCGCCGTTCAATGCGACGAAGGCTAGGCGAACCAATCCGGGAAAAGTGAGTCTTTGATGCAACCGCTGTGCGCCAAAGCGGCGCGTTCGATCTCGTGCCCTTGCCAAGTGCAAGTAGATGTTGAAAATCTTCAACGACAGGTAATCAGCATTGGGATGGTGACAGTGATGAACAGGACGGCACTTATCGCGGCCATCGCGGTTCTAGCCTACGGGCCTGCCTTTGCTGACTTCGAGATCGAGGACGCCCGCACGGCTTCGCAGCAGGTCGAGATGGAAATCGTCAACTCGATCAGCGTTGGCAGCGTCCGGTCTGGTGACATCCGCTCCGAGCATTCGTTTGGCGTGAACTACGGTGCTTTTCGGTTCTGGGACACTGGTTTCGCCGTCGAAATCGAAAACCGCCAGGGCGATACGTTCGACCTCGGTGCAATCGAATGGTCGAACAATTTCCAGATCGTTGGTAGCGGCGAAGGGGAAGCGCCAAGCCCCTACGCCGTCAGTTTGTACTCTGCGTGGAACTTCAATCTTGATGGAAGCGAGGACATTACCTTCACCGTCGGGCCGGTCTTCGAGGTCGTCAGTGGCCCCACATCGGTTGTGACCAACACCTTCTTTGAAATCCCGATTGGCGAGGATGGGGCAACCAGCTTCGACTACGCCATGGGTGTCATGTACGACGTCGGCGGTGGACTGGACGTCGGTGTCGAAATCCACGGAGAGATCGAACAGGTCTTCGACGGTGCGCCATCGGTCAATGACCAGGAACATTTCGCCGGGCCTGCGCTCGACTATGAGTTCGTGGTTGATGACGGAGAGGTCGACTTCCACTTCGGGACATTCATCGGCCTGACTGATGCGACTCCGGATGTCGGCGTCGCAGCCAACCTTAATCTCGGTTTCTGAGCGGGAACCGATCGGTCCAAGCCCTGTTCTTCGACCGCGTCACCTAGAGCTTTGACTGTGGACCCGGGTTGGACAACATCGCTCTGAGTGGTTTCCCGAGCAACTCCACGATATTGCGTGGCATCAGCGCTGCCGACAGGCGTTGTTCAACTTGATCCCCAAGCGCCGCCAGAACGCTGCGAGCTTGCGTCGATCGTCGGGTGGAACGTCAACTCCGAGCTGATAGACTGACCTGAAACAAGCATCACCTCCCGACCAAATCGCAGACGTTGGCTGTTGCCTGTGCTCGACGATCCTGATCTCGGCCGCTGCGCAGTGGGTCCACCATTCTGATCGCACGCCGGCCGTCCCTTTTAAACGCGGCGCGCGGTACCAGTACGTATTGATGAATACGAGAGATTTCCGAAAAATTTTTCCTTTAACGCTGTTTTTTGAGAGTTCGTTAAGTCCTCTAAACAAAGATTTACCGAACAGCAGCGGCAATCGCCGCAGAACAGTACAATGGATTTCTTCAGGAGTAAGCGATGTTTGACTTCGTTCCCCGTCTCGCCTCGGCACTCACCCGGTCCGAAGAGCGTGCGATCCTTCTCTGCCCCATCGACCTTCCGGATCTTGCGATACAGGACCTGCGGCCGGATGAGGGCCCGATAAACATCGTCACCTTGGATTGAACTGCTTATCGTCGGAACCGGTGCGCAGATCGTTGAGAGTTTTAAAAGAATTTTAGCGATTGAGCGATAGAAGAACGCCCGCGAGCCGGGACCTCTGCGTCAGTCGCAGTGGTTCCGTCCCTGGGGAGGCGGTGTCATGATCGGGGTAGCGGCCCGGCGATGATGTCGCGATCATTGATCGAAAATGCCCGTGGCAGCGCTGTCACATCTGGCTCTTGGGCGGTTTAGCCCGGAATTGCCGACCCGAACGGCTGCTTTGTCGGGGATCCTATCCCCAGCGCCCGTTCTCCCGAGGAATTGAGCCACGCGAACGCCAACCACGCCGTTCGCGCGGTCGCCCGTGTCCGGAAAGTGCGTATCCTGTCGTTTGGGTTGCTGCGAATCCGCTGGTGGCGATACTGGCGCGATTCCATTCAACTGCGGGGAGGATCAGATGACCGGCAAGATCGAAAGAAGACTCGAAGAGATGGGGATTGTGCTCCCCGAGCCTCTCGCCCCGGTCGCGGACTACGTCCCCTTCGTTCAAACGGGCAATCTGGTCTTCGTCTCTGGCCAGATCCCGAAGGTCGGCGACGATATTCTGACGGGTCACCTGACCTCTGATGATCATGCGGTCGATGGAACAACTCCGCCGGGCTCGCAGTTCGACAAGGCTGTCGGCGCCGCGCCGCTCTGCGCCGTCAACATCCTTTCTCAGGTCAAGGCGTGTGTCGGTGACCTCGACCGGGTCACCCGCGTCGTAAAGCTGACAGGGTTCGTCAACTGTGATCACACGTTCATCCAGCAGCCGCAAATCATCAACGGCGCGTCAGGCCTGATGCTCGGCGTCTTCGGCGATGCTGGTTTGCACAGCCGTGCTGCGGTCGGCTCATCCAGTTTGCCGCTTGGTGTCCTGGTCGAGGTCGAAGGCGTGTTCGAGGTCGCATAATCCGGACCGCGTCAGTCCGGGGACGCCATGTTCTCAAGCAACCGACCGTAGCCAGCGATCGGCGTATCAAACCCTGTAAGCCCGAGGCACCGCCAAAGGCTTGCCTGGTTTGCCGTGACGACGGGTCGACCCAGAGCACTCTCAAGCGCATCGATAATGCCGACGCAGCGAAAACCTGTCCCAGCGATCAAGACACCATCGGCAGAGGCAGGGCATGCATCTTGGATCTGTTCCAACAACAGGTCGGTCCGCTGCGCCATATGCATCCGGTTCGCATAAAGATCCTGCGGTGCTACATCGGCCCAGCGCGCCTCAGGCACATGGCGCAAGCTGCCCGCGATGTTCAGCCCATGATGACCGAGATATCGGTCTGCGGCCCGCAACGCGGTGTCGCCGAACCATGGTGGGATCACCAGATACGGGTTTCGAACGCCGAGTTGTTTCAAGGCCTGCACGCAGTCGGTACCGTTCGTCGTCACAGCAGTGTCCGAACCGACCCGTGCCGCAAGCTCCCGGACGACCGCGTGGTCCCATCCCGGCCCGCCGATAATGCTGCTGGAGCTGTGAGCAAGCACAACCGCCGAGAGCCCCATGGATGCGAACTGTGCTGCACCCCGGGCCAGATCATCCGACAGCGTGACCGCGTTTCGGTCGTCGGTCCACATCGCCCACGGCGTCCTGGCCGTCACCCGCGCTGCATGGACCGAAACACCGGGTGGCGCCATCGCCCACCACTCGGCCTCGGGCACCGGCTCGGCGCCAACGATGAAGATCCCGAAACGGGCGCGATGGCCCCAGTTGTCATTGCTCATGCCGCGTGCCCGCGAACCGAACCCACGTTCAACCTTCGTATCCCGTCATGTCACAGATCTTCTTCCATTCAGCTTCGCTGACCGGGACCACGGACAGGCGCGACTGTTTGATCAGCGCGAAATCCTCCAGCGCGGGCTCGGCCTTGATCTCGGCCAGCGTTACCGGCGTCGGCACGGGTGCCACGGCACGAACATCGACACAATCCCAGCGGGGATCATCCGTCGTCGAGTCGGGATGCGACTCGGCGCAGATCTCGACGATCCCGACGATTCGCTTTTCGTTGACCGAGTGATAGAAGAAACCGAGATCGCCGATCTTCATCTCGCGCATGTTGTTGCGCGCCTGGTAGTTCCGGACGCCGTCCCACTCCTCGCCTGCATCGCCCTTGGCGACCTGGTCGTCCCATCCCCAGGTGTTCGGTTCGGATTTGAACAGCCAATAGGCCATTTTTTGCCTCCAAAGATCTGCCTTGAAGCTACTTGGCGCGGATGTCCGCGCAGGGCAAGCCTCAGGCCTTGGCGCCGCGTTTGCCTGAACCCAGCATCGGTCTTGCATCGCTGTCCAGGGGCCAGCGCGGCCGAGGGGTCGCCGGCTCTCCAATCATGCCCGCCTCAAGCCGCTCCAACCCGGCCCAGGCGCTCATCGCTCCGTTGTCGGTGCACAGCTTCAACGGCGGCGCGACCAGATGGAAGCCAGCCGACTCCGCTTCTGCACTCAAGGCAGCACTCAGCGCCTTGTTGGCGGCAACACCGCCCGCGACGGCGATGACGGGTGCCGAAACGTCCGGATGGCGCTCGCGGAACAATGCCATCGCGCGCGCCGATTTTGAACCAAGCACTGCGGTTACGGCGTCTTGGAACCCTGAGCAGATATCGGCGAGATCCTGAACGAAAAGCCCGCCCTGATCCGCGACCAGCGTATCGCGGGCCCGCAGAACAGCCGTCTTGAGGCCCGAGAACGACATATCGGCGCCGGGCCGGGCGATCAGCGGATGGGGAAACTTGAACCGCCCCGCATCGCCGTCGTGGGCACGGCGTTCAACTTCAGGGCCGCCGGGAAACCCCAAACCCAGCATCTTTGCGATCTTGTCAAAGGCCTCACCCGGCGCATCGTCAATCGTTCCGCCAAGTCTTCTATAAGACCCCAGAGCCTCGACCGACAGGAACTGGCAGTGCCCGCCCGAGCCCAGCAGCAACAGGAACGGATAGCGCACCGCATCGGTCAGGCGCGGCGTCAGTGCGTGGCCTTCCAGATGATTTACGGCAATCAGTGGCAAGCCCGTCCCAGCCGCGATCCCGCGCGCTGTCATCACTCCGGCCATCACGCCGCCGATCAGGCCCGGCCCGGCGGTCACCGCAATCGCGTCCAGACCCGGTAAGCCCAGATCCGCCTCTGCCAACGCCTGCTCGACCACTAGATCTGCGCGCTCGGCATGTGCGCGCGCTGCGATCTCGGGCACCACACCGCCATAGCGCGCGTGAAGGACCTCCTGCCCGAAGATCACGTTCGACAGAATCTCGCCCGGCGCATCCGGGGTCCCGCGCACGACCGCGGCCGCGGTCTCATCGCAGCTCGCCTCGAGCCCGAGGACTGTCAACTTTTTCATACACGTGCCTGTCACGAGATTGCGCTCACCCGCGCCGCCCCTTACTAAGGACGCGGAAGAGAACACGGAAGTCCCAATCATGCCCCTGCCGTCGCCGGACCAGCCGCTGAAGATCGGCACCCGCGGATCGCCGCTTGCGCTCGCCCAAGCCTACGAGACGCGCGATAGGCTGATGGCGGCACATGGCCTGCCCGAAGCCGCCTTCGAGGTCGATGTGATCCAGACAACGGGCGACCAGGTTCAGGACCGCGCACTGTCCGAGATCGGCGGCAAGGGGCTCTTCACCAAAGAGATCGAGGAGAAACTGGCCGACGGCCGCATCCACATTGCTGTGCACTCGATGAAAGACATGCCGACGGTGCTGCCTGACGGACTGATCATTGCATGCCTGCTTCCACGCGAAGATGTGCGTGATGCTTTCGTCAGCGACCGGCACGAGACGATTGGCGATTTACCGCAAGGGGCGACGGTGGGTTCGTCTTCTTTGCGGCGCCGGGCGCAGCTTCTCAATCGACGCCCTGACCTCAACGTGGTTGAATTCCGAGGAAACGTGCAGACGCGCCTGCGCAAACTGTCCGAGGGCGTCGCCGAAGCAACCTTCCTTGCCGCTGCCGGACTGCGCCGGCTGGGCCACGCCGACCTGGCCGCACGCGCGATCTCGACAGACGAGATGCTGCCTGCCGTCGCGCAAGGGGCCATCGGGATCGAGTGTCGGGAAGACAATGCCGCGGTGCGTGATCTGCTTGATGCGATCCACGACAGGCCAACGGCATCTCGTCTGGCCGCCGAGCGTGCCTTTCTTGCCGGGCTCGACGGGTCGTGCCGCACACCAATCGGCGGGCTCGCAGAACTGGACGGCGATGTAGTCCAGTTTCGCGGGGAGATCATCCGGCCTGACGGATCCGAACGCCTGACCGTCGCGCGAAACGGCGCGGTGTCGGACGCGGCAGCGATGGGTTCGGAGGCGGCGCAGGAGTTGCGCGGTCGTGGCGGGCTCGACTTCTTCAAGATCTGAGGCCACGTGACGGTTTTGCTGACACGCCCGGTTGCCGACAGTGAGCGGATTGCAGCAACGCTTGCTTCTCATGGCATTGAGACCCTCATCTGGCCACTTACCCGGATCGAGATCATCGCGACGGATATTCACCTGGCGGATGACACCGAAGCCATCGTGTTCTCGTCAGCGAACGGCGTCCGGGGCTTCGCGGCGACCTGCGCCCGTTGCGATCTGGCAGCGCTCTGCGTTGGCCGACGCACCGCTGAGTTGGCACGTGAGCACGGGTTCTCGGACGTTCGCGACGCGGATGGTGCATTTCGGGATTTGGTCGATCTCGTCCTTCGGACTGCTCAGCGGCGCGTTGCCTATGCCCGCGGCGAAACCGTCTCCGGTGCCCAGTCTGCATGTCTGATCCCGCATGGCATCGATTGTGACGAGCACATCGTCTATCGGACGCTGCCGGTTGAAGAACCGCCCGATGACGTCGTCAGTGCCTTTCTGGAGCAACGCATGGACGTTGTGACGATCTGGTCGACGCGCAACGCACATGTTCTGGCCGATTCGCTGACGGCGCGCGAAGACTGGCGACTCGACAGGACCGTCCTTGTCGCTATTTCCGAGAGTGCGGCCGAACCGCTTGCCAAGGTGGGTTTTGGCCGGATTGCTGTTGCATCGCGGCCCAATGCCACGGAGATGATTGCTGAGATTTGTGTTGCGGTGCGATAAAACCCTCTCGACGCCGATTGTGCTGGCGGTGTCGCGACAATACCATAGGTTCAGTCCAAGACCGGGCGCGGTCGACGAACGATGCCTGACAGGAGTCCCGGATGAACAACCCGTCCAATCCGAATGACGACAAGGAAACCGCGCAAGAGCCTGAGACACCTCAGGAGCCTGTAGTCAATGACGCGCCTGAGCAAGAAGCTGATGCGACCTCGGCAGACGCCGATCGTGATGATCAGCCGATAGATGAGACGGATCACGCGGATCACACGGATCACGAAACGCATGCTGAGCATCATGATGAAGACGGTCGTCAGGGAGGCGGGTTTGCCGCCACGGTGCTCAAGTACCTGCTGATCATCTTGGCGATCTTCGGGCTGTCGCTCTGGCTCGTGCCGAAGACGGCTCCGCACCTGCCGACCAGCATCGCCAAGCACATCATTCCGCAACAGACCGTCATGGATGAGCGCTTTGCTGCGATCGAGGCACAGGTCGGTTCCGCTGCTGCGACGGGCGTCGTGACGGAATTGGTCCAACAGGTGGCCGATCTGACCCAGCGGCTGGAGATGGCCGAGGCCGCCCTTGCAACAGCGCAGGAAGAGGTCGCGCAGGCACGCTCTGCGGCGGAGGCTTCTGCCGGGGCAGCGTCCGCATCCGGCGTGGCCGAGTCTGTGGTCACCGACGCGCAGGCTGCCGCGATAGAGGCAGCCGAGGCAGCCGATATTGCGACGAACGCGGCGACCGAGGCAGGCAAGGTCGCATCGGCCGCGACACGCGATGTGGCGTCCCTGTCCCGTCAAATGACAAGCTACGAGGCCCGGATGGCGACCTTGCGCTCGGAAGTCGAAGCTGTCGGTGAGAATCTCACTGCCGCTGCGGCCGAGGGCAGCGATGCCTCGAGCGCCGAGATCACGGCAGCTTTTGCAGCGCTCAAGGCGAAAGTCGACACGCTGGCAGCGGCGCAACCGGACACGTCGGTCTTCATGCCGCGAGAAGAGATGAACACGTTCACGACCCATGACGATCTGCGCTCGGCGCGCACGGCGCTGGGGGCGGATCTCGAAGCGGCGATCTCTGCGTTGCCAGACGGCGGGGCGCTCGCAACGACAGCAGCGCTCGCCGATGTCCAAAGCTCGATCGACAGCAAGTTGGGCGAGGTCAGCGCGCAGATTACCGATCTTTCCGCAAAATCGGACGCAGCGGCAGCGGCGGCAGAAGAAGCCAAGGCTGCGGCTGATCAGGCCGTCAGCACGGTCGACGGTGCCATCCAGAATGCCTCGCTCAAGGCCGCGGCAGCTGCGCTGAGCAGTCAGATGGCAAATGGAGCCCCCTTTGCACGGTCGCTGGACGAGATCGTCGCTCTGACTGGGGGACCAGCTCCCGAAGCGCTCTCGTCCGTGGCCGCCAGCGGTGTGAAGACTCTCGATACGCTGACACGCGCGTTCACAGGGCTGGCCCGAGACGCAATCAAGGCCGATCTGCGGGCTGGCTCCGACGGCAGCGCTCTCGGTCAGGCCACGGCGCGCGTTGAGTCTTTGTTTGCAGGTCGCCCGAAAGATGCCGCCGAAGGCGACGATGCTGCCGCCATCGTGTCACGGATCGAAGCCAGCCTGCGCGACGGCGATCTGCCGGGTGCGCTTGGCGAGGCTGACGGGCTGTCGGATGCGGCGAAATCCGTTCTGGACGGTTGGTTGCAGGATGCGCGGGCCCGCGTGGACGCAGACGACGCGGCGGCCGCGTTGATCGGCGGTATTCTCGGATCGCAGGGTTGAGGAGACGACCATGTTGAAGACGATTATCTATCTTCTCGCCGGTGCTGTGATCGTCGTTGCTGGCGCATCGGCCCTGGACGCATTGGTCGCGGAACCGGGAACTCTGTCGCTGGATTACGGCGGACGGCTCTACGAGTTCAAACTCTACGAAGCCGCGTTGATCCTGCTGGTCGGTATCGTCGCGATCCTGTTCACGCTGGCCGTACTGCGCTTCGTCTACGCGCTGGTCATGTTCGTCCTGGGGGATGAGACCGCATTCAGCCGGTTCTTCGTCCGGTCCCGCGAGCGCCGCGGGATGGACGCCTTGTCCAAGGCGATGATGGCTCTGGCTGCGGGCGACGGAAAGCTCGCGATGAAAAAGGCAAAACTCGCCGAGAAGAACCTGCGCCGGCCCGACCTGACGCGTCTGGTCAATGCCCAGGCGGCTGATCTGGCGGGTGACAAGGTGCGTGCGCAAACCTACTACAAAGCGTTGATGTCCGAAGAGACGACGGCTTTCCTCGGCACCCAGGGGCTTTTGGGATATGCTATCGAAGCCGAGGATACCGACAAGGCTTTGACCCTCGCCAACCATGCGCATGAACTGGCCCCAAAACACGGCGGCGCGCTCGAAGCCCTCTACACGCTGCAAAGTCAAAAATTCGATTGGGCGGGCGCGCGCAAGACGGTGAAAGAACAAAAGCGCCGTGGTCTGCTGCCCAAACCGGAAGCCCAGACCCGCGAAGCCGCGTTGGCTTTCGCCGAAGCCGAAGACGCCGAGCAGACTGGAGAAACCGAACGCGCCCGAGCGCTCGCGGTCGAGGCGGCGAAGTTGGATCCGGCGAACGTTGATGCGTCGGCGGGAGCAGCACGCCTGCTGATCGAAAGCGGCGCCAAGCGTGCCGCGTCGAAGATCGTCGTCGAATCCTGGCGGTTCGCACCGCACCCGAAATTGGCCGCGGCGTTTGCCGCGATCGAACCGGACGAGGCTCCTGCAGCGCGTCGGCGCCGTTTCGAACAGCTCTTTGCGATCCATCCGAACCATGACGAAACGCAGTTCATGAAGGCGGAACTGGCCCTGGTGGACGAGGATTGGGGCGGGCCACGCCGCGCCATCGAGGATCTCCGCGAAACCGAACCGTCTGCCCGCAGTTGTGCGGTCTTCGCGGCGATTGCACGCGGCGAGGGCGACCCGGATCACGTCGTTCAGGGCTGGCTCGCACGCGGGCTGGGGGCGCCACGCACGGGAGCAAGCGACTCCGTCATCAACAATGCCGCCATGTTGCCGTTGCTGATGGGGGCGCGAGACGACACCGGCATGGAAGATGTGACCTCCGGAAGCGTTGCCGCGTCAGGCGGTGATGACGCCGGATCGCAAGGCGCGGGACCGGCTGCCGAGGACGCGGAAACGGTTGAAGCGGGATCGGCCGACAAAAAGACAGCCAAGGCAGAGCCCGTCGCCTGACGCTTGTCGCGCGAAAGGTCCGATAGGAAGCTGTTGTTGAAATCAGGCTCGGCGTGTCAGCGCGCTTATACAAAGCCTTATGGTGTGATGTGGACTTGCGTGATTAGTAGGCTTTGAGTTTTGGCCTTTCTTTCACGGTCACCGGATGCCAGAGTGATGCTGGTTCGGATCATTCCACTGTTGTTCAGATGTGATCAGATCTGGCGTGCGACATCCCCGATCTCCAGTAAGATCGAGTGATTGACCCTAGGCTGCTTGGGCGATAGTAGGGCGGCGGCGCCGGTGTAGCTCAGATGGTAGAGCACGTCATTCGTAATGATGGGGTCGTAGGTTCGAGTCCTATCACCGGCACCATATCTTCTCACAAGATGCTGAAATATATATACAAATCGCCGGGGTGAGCATCCCATCCCGCTTATAGTCCCCTTTTGTGCGATCCGCGCTCCTGTAGATTTTGCGAGCAGATCGGCCATTCCAAACCGTTCATCAAATGCGCCATTGATGCGTTCGTATATCTGTCCTGTTCGGAAACTAGCCGGTGGTAGGTGCGCCAGTGCATCCCCTTTGGCTTTCCACCCGGAAGGTTCAGCACACCAGCAGGCCAGCCAAGCTTTTCGCGAATGCGCTCTGCCCTTCGCAATGCGCGATCCGGCGCGTTCTCATTCTGTGAAGGATAGGCAATCTGATGGCAGGTTCGGCAAGCGAACACCGCACCGCCGTGCAGGACAGCAACCCGCCTGCGACATCCCCAGGCTGGGCAGATGAACCATTTCCGGGAACCACCGAAATTGCATTCGGTCGAATCCAGGGTGACCGGGTAGTCCATCTCGCGCCAGTTTTCATCGTGACCGCGCGTCTTGTAGAGCAAGCGAACGACACCGTGTTCGACGCGTACGTGGATGGATGCGGTGACCTCGCCATCTAAGCTCCAGTTCCACCCAAATTGATTGCCCGGATTCAGAAGCCCATCACGGTGCCAGCGGCGCACATCGATGCTTCGGAAGTTGCTCGTCGTCTTGCGCGCATCGAAATGCCAGCGCCGACCGCTGCCAATGCCACCCATGCCCACCTCCCGATTTAACCGAAATCATTAGGCAATTCATAAAGCTTGATCGGTTGCATTCGAACATCGGTGACTTGCTGATGGTCTGACCAGTAGCGCCTTCGTTCGCGTGCATTCGCTTTTCGGCATCGTTCTCGACAAAATACTGCGTCGGCGCGCTTGTGCAGGCCGATCTCGCCACAGCACCACCAGCATCGCCAGTTATCCCGCCGTAGATTCATCGAAATGGCCTTAGCCCGAGCGTCCCGGTTTCGCTTTTCGTTTGAAACCAACCGTTTTCTGTAAGGTCATAGACGGGTCAAGTTATCGATATCACGGTCAACACGTAACGCCTCGCCATCCTGCGTCGAGACCACCAATTCTGCACTTTCAAGATAGCGGCAACGCGCCGTTTTCCGAGGACGTGGCTCTTGCCGCAACAGACCGGGCGGTTTGATTGAAGTCAGGCCGTCTAGTGATCAGCCGTATCATACGACAACGCTCTTAAGTGTATCAGAAGTCACCGTCCAATCCTCAACGCACTTTCTGCCACTTTCGGGAGGCCCCCGTTTGACAATGCGCGCGAATTCACGATCTGCCCCCATTAGCAGCCGTTCGGCCAACTGGCAGGAAGCGCCAAAAGACGACATTGCATACGAAACATCGAAAAAAAAAGCAATCATAGGGTTTCGGATTCAATCAAACTAATAAAAGTCGGCCGGCGGCGATCCGACGGCCAGCGGGAGAAACCAACTCAGGCGGCTTTGGCTTGCTCCAGCGATGCATAGAACGCCGTTTCCATCTCCATGTACCCAGTGAAAGAGACCGCGTCGCCAAAGGGCAGGATTTGGGTCGCCCAGAAGCCGCCGAAACCACTCTGCCGGTCAATCCAATAAAACAGGTTGGCCAGCCCTGCCCAGCCAATGGCGCCGGCCGGGCGGCCGGTTGGGGCCTGCTCGTCATTCACCATGAAGGTAAAGGACCAAGACTTTGGCAGACCAGGGAAGAACTCGGCATCGTTTGACAGCGAAGGGATGACCCCCTTGAACGGGGTAATCTTACGATCACCAAGTTGGTTCTGAGCGGCCATCTGCACCGTTTCGGGTTTCAGCACCCGACCGTTCTCTCCGGCGCCGTCGTTCAGCCACATGCGGATGAAGCGCATGTAGTCGTCAACGGTGCCGTAAAGCCCGTGCCCGCCCATGTGCACCTCTGGCTTGTCGGGCAGTTCGAAATCCATCGGTGTCAGACTTCCATCCTCGCCGCGTGCATGCATACCGGCCAGCTTGGTGCGCAGGGCATCGTTCAATTCGAAGGTCGTATCGGTCATGCCCAGGGGTTCGAATATCTGCGATTGGAAGACCTCGCCGAGGCGCTTGCCGGTGATGCCTTCGACGACCTGGCCACACCAGTCGATATTGGTGCCGTACTCCCAACCATCGTTCGGATCGAACAGCAACGGGGTCATCAGGCATTCCTTGGATGCGGTAATGACGCTGGGCTGACCCTTTTCCTCGGCCAGCCTGTTATAGGTCTCGCTGAAGAAGTCATAACCTAGCCCCGCCGTATGCAGGAGCAGCATACGGGTCGTGATGTCGCGCTTGGGCGCGCGGAGTCGCGGTTCGCCGTTCGTATCGAAACCCTCGATAACCTGAAGCTTGCCGATATCCGGCGCGTAGGTCTTTGCAGGCGCGTCCAGATCCAGCTTGCCCTCCTCCATCAATTGCAGGATCGCTGTCCCGGTGATCGCCTTGGTCGTGGAGAAGATCGCGAACGCATCGCCCTTTGTCATGGGCGCATCGCCGTCCATGCGGCGCACGCCCGCCGCCCCTTCGTAGATGTTCCGCTCCCGGTCCGTGACCATCGCGACGACGCCGGGCACGCGCGGGCTGGAGGTGACGACGCTGTTCAGAATGGCATCTGCGTTGAATTGGTGGCTCATGGTATCCTCCCGTTTTTGTTGTGATTGGGCCCACCCCTGGATCCGGGCCGGGCCCTTGGTCTTGGATCCCGGATTAGACGGGCTGAGGTGCGGCTGCCTTGCTGAGGGCAAAGAGCGGATAGCCGTCCTTTGCCTCTTGGTCGCAGCGGTCGCGGTAGGCGCCGACGCCTCCGGTATAGGACAGAACCCGGCGGGGTTTGCCCTCGACGTTCGCACCTGTGTACCACGATGTAACGTTGGCGATCAGGGTCGCGTTGGCGGTTTCGTCATGATGGGTGACCCAGGCGTCTTCGCCGGCTTCAGTCGGCTCGATGACGTCGTGGCCACTTGAGCGTAGATCGCCAATGCAGCGCGAGATCCACTCGGTCTGTTGCTGCAGACAGGTGGTCATGTTGCAAAGCGCAGCCGACGGTGCCAGCGGCGCGCCGGTCATGAACAGGTTGGGGAAGCCGTACTTTTGTATGCCCAGCGTGGTACGGATGTCCTTGCGCCATTCCTCGGCTAGGTTCAGGCCACCCCGCCCGTTTATGTCGATCCGCGCCAACGCACCCGAGCCGGCGTCGAAACCGACAGCCATGATAATGACGTCCAGTTCGTAGATTGTGCCGTCCTCCAGCCGGACACCTTCGGGCAAGATCTCGGCAATCGCGTTCTCGCGGACGTTGACCGCTTCGACATTGTCTCGGTGGAAGACTTCGAGATAGTTTGATTCCAGCGGAACCCGGTGAGTACCGAATCCGTATGATCCTGGCTTCGGCACAAGCGTGTCGATCAGCTTGGGGTCCTTCAACCGCGCGATCATCTTCTGGCGCACGAATTCCGAAATCTCGTCGCTGACATCCTGCTCGAAGAACATCTCGGCGAACGAGGCCAGCCAGAGCTTCAACGAGCCATCGGCGTGAATCTCCTCCAAAACCTCGAGGCGGCGTTCCGGGGTCAGGTCGGCCCAGGTGTTCTCGAAGTCGTACTCGAACCCGGTGAAGGTGTGGGGTAAGTTGTTTTGGAACTCCTCGAACCGGCCCTTGTACCAGACGGCTTCGTCAGGCCCGTATTTCGGGTTCTTCATCGGCAGAACGTATTGCGGCGTTCGGGCGAACACCGTCAGATGGCCGACCTCCGAGGCGATGGTTTGGATCACCTGAATGCCCGTAGCGCCGATGCCGATCACGCCAACGCGCTTGCCTTCGATGTCCAGCCCGCCCTTGGGGTAGCGGCCCGTGTGCACGATCTGTCCCTTGAAAGTAGCCTGACCGGGGAATCGGTCTTCCAGGGGTGCCGAAAGCATACCAGTGCAACCGATCAGGAACTGCGTGTCGATCACGTCGCTTTTGTCGGTATGCACCGTCCAGCGCCCGGCGTCCTCGTCATACATCGCCTTGGTAATGGTCGTCGAGAACGACATGTCCCCGCGCAAGTCCAGCTTGTCGGCGATATAGTGCAGCCAGCGCTCGATCTCCGGCTGGCCGGGAAAGCGTTCGCTCCAGGTCCAACCTTTGTAGAGCTCTTCGTCGAAAAGATACTGATAGATGTATGCTTCGCTATCGAATTTGGCGCCGGGATATCGGTTCCAGTACCAGGTGCCGCCCACATCCGTGGCGGTGTCGCAGACATGCGCCTTCAGGCCCATCTCGCGCAGCTGGTGAAGCTGGTAGAGCCCTGCCACACCGGCGCCGATGACCAGCGCATCGAGTGTCTTGGGGACAGGGTTGCGTACCGCCGGATCGGCAGTCCTCTGTGTATCTAGCATGTAATCCTCCGCTGTAACTGCGGTCGGTTCGATGCCAACCGCTGGTTTGTGTCCGGGCGCCTGGGTTGTAGGGCCGACCCGGAGGTGCCGATGGAGGATGCCAGCTACCCAAACTGTGGTCTTGTAAGATCGGGTGTGGAGTTTTGAACGATTCAGAGAGGCGCAGATCAGAGCGCGCGGCGGTACTGCCCCGGGGTCATGTCCAATGCTTTGCGGAAACTGCGGGTCATGTGCGACTGATCGCTGAAACCGCAGGCTGCGGCGACCTCTTTCAGTGCGCGGCCCGGTTCGCGCAGCATGGTACAGGCACGCTCCATCCGCTTTCGCTGGACAAAGGCATAGCCCGGCAGGCCGACGCTCGCGCGGAGATGGCGATTGAAGGTCCAGACACCCAGATGCAGCACACTTGCCAGTTCCTTCAGCGACAGAGGTTCGTGCAGGTGGGCCTCGACATAATCTTCCAGAAGCTTCAGTTGCCGCTGGGATAGACCCGCAGGGCCGCCCGCGTTGCGCCCTTCGATCGACGCATAATTGCGTAGCAGGTGGACGGCCAGTTGCACCGACAGCGCTTCGGCGTACAGCTCGCCCGCCGGTCCGTTTTCGGCGGCCTCCATGGTCAATTGATCGGCGATATGGCTGACCACCGGGTCGCTTCCCTGCAGCACGTCGTGCAGGCTGACCCGCCCAACATCCTTGTCCTCGATATCCCGGGCGACCCGGGTCATCAGACCGTCGGTTAGATAGACGTGAGAAACGACCAAGCCCTCAGTCCAGTTCCAATGCGATTGCATCGAATGCGACAAAAGGGAGAAGTGCCCGGGCCCACATTGGGTGCGCGTCCATCGGCCGTCGAACCGCCGGTCCATCGGGGTATCACCCTTGCGGTATTGCACGATCATGAACGTGTTCATGGGCGGGATGTGTACGTCCTGTCCGTGATACCGGTAGGTCCGTTGAGCCACGTCGCACCAGCCCAAACCATCACTTTCGCACAACACCTTGCCGGGGACCCAGACCGGCAGTTCGTCGGGTTCAATCAGCCTCGTTTCGTTCTGCGTCTTCTCGTTCATGGCGGAACGTTCGCTGTTCCTGGAATTCGCATCGGCGCCGAAGAACAAGAAAACTGCCAGCAATCTTAGCGCATCGGCGGATGAAAATTTCGGAAAGCCCCTTTTCTACGCAATAAAGAAATAAGGCCGCACGGCAAAAAGTCAATCCGAGCGGTATCAGCGTGGTAGCACTTTTTCCAAACCTTGGCGGGGATCGTCGGTACTCACCGAGACGATTTATGTTTATATCCAAGAACAGATTTTCATAACTCGCAATTAGAAAAATATGTCGGCAATCTCAGAATAATAACTCGCGTTCTCAGCAGTTTTATTTTTAAATATTCTGACCTAGTGGAGGTAGCGTAATTCAAACGATGATTCCCATTGCGGGATAATTTAGAGTTCTGAGAGCGGCGCAATACGATCGGATAGTTTGTATTCGCGCAGAGTTCCGGTCAACCCTTAACTTCGGTTTAAAGATGCAGAACGCGATGCGTTCGTGTGACTTCGATCGTGCTCCTCTTGCACCGCGCTTCGAGCCGAGGCAGACAAGAACTGAGCCAAGCGGAAGAAGCGCTGAACCGCTGCTCAAAGGTCACGGGGATCTATGGGATTGGTTCCTGCCTTCAGTTCAGACGAGTCGTCGATCCCGTCGCCGTCAGAGTCCGCCTTGTATGGGAAGATACCTAACCCAACTTCGACCACGTTCTCGAGGCCATCGCCGTCGATGTCAGGGTCCATCGCGTCCTCGATCCCGTCAAAATCGGTATCGGCCCAGCGGCTCGGATCATTAGGAAACCCGTCGAAGGCGTCCTCGATTCCGTCACCGTCAGCATCCACAGCCAAAGGAACCGGCAAACCGGTCCATTCGGTTGCAGCGTTCGACACCTTTCCAGTATTCATCTCCGCGATCAGCAAGTCCATGAGCTGGCTCATGTGGTTGGGCCGTTGTTCGCTGGGCAACCCGATGTGGACACCTGGCTTCCATCCTTTCGTCCCAAGATGGCGCATCGCCCAAGACATGCTGAGTTGATCGGTCACTGTTGCCATCGACTGCATGCTACCCGATAGCCACGCATTGACGACCAGCACTGCGAGGATTTCTTGTATCTCGCGGTCCGTGAAGTGTCGGCGCAGTTCCTCGATATGGGCAGCCGTTGCGCGTGATGGCAGACGTCCAGCGTCCCGAGCGAGCCTTAACGCTGCCTTCTGCGCTGGTCCGATATGTTCAGAGCGTTCAAAATCCATCAACGAGTGGATATACGCGATCAGCTCCGGCCGATCCTCCGACGGGATCTCGTCCCGGAAGTAGTCGTCTTCGGTGTAATCGTAGATGCCGAAAGCGCCATGCGCCTGGCAATGAACGCAACCACTGGCGAGCTGATAGACGAAGAAAATCGACCAGATCTCGGTGAAATTCATCGTGCGTTCCGTTTGCAGGATGTACTCGTCCATATCGAGCGTGCCAATGGCCGCTTGCCGCGCCCAAAGCGTGTCGAACCGATTGCGATCGCTATATGGAACGCTCGCCTTCATCCTATGGGGGCCGTCATAAAAGTCGTAGTCATAGGCGGCGACGTCGAATGCCGGAGTTCCCTCTTGCGGCAGGTTGGCTGTGCGCAGGCTTGGGTCTTCCCATTCCAGAAAGGTGGTGGGGAAGGCGTCGAACGGTTCCTCAATTCCGTCCCTGTCCCCATCGAAGGTGAGCGTGGGAACATCGTAGCCTGTGATGTGATTGATCCAGTCGGTCTCGAAGACCGGATCCACTGCGCCGAGGTCATCGCGTACCCAGCTTGCGTCGAGCTCCCCCACGGCTTGGATCAAGGCGTCACCTGTAAAAGGGTTCGCGCGCTGCTCTTGGGAGGACGTGCTTGCGTTCGGGCCTGCCTGCCAGCCCACGCTTGCTAGGTTCACAGTTGCCCAGTCCAGCGTTTCCTGATCAGTCGCGATCGGTAGCACGGCGTCGTGGGTGGCCTTGGCGTTGTTGATCGCCCCAAGCTGCATCAGCTCGGCAATCTGGCGGTCAGTGTAATGGGTGCGCAGCAGTGCGTGGATGTCAGCGGAGGACGTGATGGGATAGCTGCCCATAACATCGATGTAGGTGAATGCGGCCTTCACGCGGTGGTCCGTCAAAGACATCACGTAATCGGGCGAGTAGATCGCCTGGATGTCTTCGATCGGCACGCCCATGCGCGACAGCTGGTAGGCACTACGCGCCTGATGATGGCCGCTGCCCGCGAGGACCATCTGCCGCAAGGTCATCCGCCATTTGATTTCAGCGTCGAACATCGCAGGCGCGTGGATCATGGCATCCGCCACCAAAAGGCCATTGTAGAAATCGCGAAGGTTGCTGATGTCGATCTTATGGCGGTCATAGTACGGAAGCGCCCGCTCAGCCGCGGGCGCGGCGGGGGCTTCGGCGAATGCGGGGGAGGAGATAAGAACCATGCCGATCAGGGCGGTTCTTGCCAAACTTGTTGTTAGCCTCATCAGATCACTCCTCCCCAAAAAGCGTGACGAACATGCCGTTCGGGTTTGGGGCATGGCTGGGCACAAACTGCAAAACATCCCAGTGCTCGGCTATCTTGCCATCGTCGTTGAACAGGTACATATCCACCGCCGCCATCCCGAGGTCATCTGGACTGTCATTATCCAAGTTCCGGAAGTTGACGTGCGCCATAGCCCAATTGCCCACGACGATGATCTTGTGAATGTCAATCTCTACCGGATACTCCTCGGCGGAAGCTCCGAACAGCATGGCAAGCGGCTCCCGACCGTTGGGAAGCATGGTGCTATGCTGAATGTAGCGGTCGGAAACAAACGCACTGACAGTCTCGATTGTCGGTTGGCCCGACAAGACATCATAGAGGTCGATAATGCGCTGCGCCCGCGCCCGGTCCGCGTCGTTGTTCGCGATGATGTGGGTTTCAAATTCGGTCGGGATCGTGTTGCGGTGAATGAACCCCTGTTCTTGAGATCGCGTCGGCGGGGCGAAGGGATCATCCTCTGCTCCTGCGCCGAGCGTGAACGCCAGAAGCGTCGCGGACGCGGTCGCGAGTAATCTCGTGGGCTTCATGGTCATAACATCCTCACTGGTTGCAGAGATGCTTGTGTCGCCTCGTGGGCGCAGCCAACTCGGGCGGCGGGAAGCTGACGGTTGCGGAGTAAGCGCCGTTCTGCCGAAGCGGATCAGTCGAAGAGATCACGCGCAGTTGCAGCCACCAGCGCCGGATCTTCAGCCTGAATAAAGTGGTTGGTGTCCACGATCAGGACGGTACCGTCGGGCACGACGTCGGCGGTGCGCCAGTACTCTTCCGGGCGTTGACCCGGGTCATGCGCACCCTGCATGAAGACGACGGGCATGGTCATGCGCGGGAAGACCTCGGCAAGACGGAACGCAAGCTCTTTGTCAAAGCTCGCATCAGAATAACGCTGTGCCGCCGCCTCGGCCGTTCCGGCGAAGTTGTACTCCCACTCGGCGCGTGCAAGGTGATCCTCGCTCATTTCGACCGAGAAATAGTTGCTTTCGAAGAGGCTCCGCATGAAATCAGGAGCAGTGTGGAACGCAACGTCCGTCATACCCTCATGGTCCGGACGCGGAAAACCGTGCGGTTGGTCGGCGGATTGCTGCATCCGCAGGTAAGCCCGGATGCGGGGGTTGATATCGCCTCGCGCAACCATGTGATCGCCGACAACGGAACCGCGGGCATGACCCACCAAGTTGAAGCTCTCGATCTCCAACGCCGTCATGAGTGCGCCCACGCCTCTGGCAACGCCAGCATAGGTCAGATCCAGGTCCAGCCGTTTGTCCGACTGGCCATAGCCCAGCGTGTCCACAGCGATGACGTAGAAATCGTCCGCCAGCAAGGCCATCACCTGGTGCCAGGACCACCAAGTGTCCGTGTGACCGTGGACGAACAGGATCGGCTCTTTGTCGGGGTCGCCTGCGGTTACGAGATGCCAGACAGCGCCGTCCGCCTCGACGTACCAGTGCAATCCAAAAACGTTGTGAGCAAGATATTCGACCTCACCGTGGCGACTAGTGGTGCCTGCAGGTTGAGCTGCCGCCGGGTATCGATCTTCGTCCGTGATCTTTGCGAGCGGATAAGGCTCGTAATCTGTGGGTACGCGAACTCGATCGGGTTGGGCCGTACCAGCAGACAGAAGAAGCACTGTTATCAAAATCGCTCGGATCATCTGAGGCTCCAAGTTGCACGCGCGCTCGCTATAGATTTTCGCGCCAGTTGCTTCATCAGGAGCTGCTCGAACGGGACAGTCATGACTGTTGGCGAGGCTGAGATCGATTGCTTGCCCGAGAGCCTGGAGGTGCAGCGCGATGCATCATCATCGATGCGAACATGGCCAACTGGACCAGCTCTGCTCGTCTGAGATATTTGCGTAAGGCGACCACCAGTAACATTGACGTCAGCGTTCCCTGATTAATCTCCCGACGAGGTTACATGCAGGGCAATCTTGGGGAAGCCACGCAAGTGCGCAGGACATGTGCAGCGATAGAGCAAGCGAGACGGAAATGTGGGACGAATTACAGGCGGCAGCGGAAGTGGTGCGACGCGGGACTGTGAGCGCGGCGGCTGAAAACCTGGGCGTGCACCGCGCGACAATCAATCGTCGGATCGACACGTTGGAAGCCTATCTAGGAGGGAAACTGTTCCAGCGGCACAAGCGCGGCTATACCCCGACTGAACTGGGCGCCGATCTTCTGCTCCTCGCAAAGGACGCGGGTGATCGTCTGGAGAGACTGCGGCGACGTGCTGCCAGCCAAGACAGGGCGCTGCGCGGAGATCTGATCGTCACCTCGATCGACGGTCTTGCACCGATAATACTCGGCAAAATCTCCGAGTTCACCGCGCGCTTTCCCGGCATCAACATTTCATTTCGCGCGGCGAACTCACCTCTGCGTCTCGAGCTTGGTGAAGCCCATGTCGCGTTCCGGATCGGATCGCGGCCCGAGGAGCTGGACTATGTAGTGCTGCCGCATGAACCGCTTCGTTTGGGGCTTTATGCCAGCGAAGCGTACATCCACCGGTGCGGCAAGCCTGACGCAGAAGACCTGTCCTCACATCGTTTTGTTCTACCCAGGCTTTCTCCAGGTGAAGATCCTCCGGATCGCTGGTTGGAGGAATTGATCGAAAATCCTGACCTGGTTCTGACTGCCAACACAGCCAGTGTGGTTGACAGTGCAGTCCGCGCAGGCGTTGGTGTTGGATTTGTGCCAGTGCAAAACGCCGCCGAAGACCCTTCGCTGATCGAGATTGTTCCGTCGAAGCCAGCTTGGCAGGTGCCTAGCTGGATCGTTACGCACGTCGATCTGCACCGCTCCCCCAAAGTGCAGGCCTTCATAACGCATTGTCGTCGCGAACCGCATTCGTGACAGGTTCTAATTATTATTGAAATCAAAATTAATAACACAGAGTGTATCTTTTTTTGATCTGTCGCCAATAATGACAATTCTTATTATAATGGAGACTGGCTGACTGAATACTATTAATATTATTGTTTAGAAAATTTCATTGAGACTTTCGAGATCGACATTCAAGTTCAACCTCAAGCCAATTCGGTTCGCACTCTCATTCTGATCTCGTGTAAATTCGTGCGCAACTTCAAGCGAGAGATCCTTGGTGAAGCTGTATGAAATCGCAGTCTGAACTTGATAGTCATTAAAGTCTTCTCCGTCAGCAGTGTTTCGAGGTCTGTACGTCCCTGAGAACACGCCTCTCCATGGCCCGACCGAGTATGTCGAAGCCCCACTGATATACATGATATCATCGGCGGATCCCTCGAAGTTGGATAGATAAGCAAACTCTCCAACCAGATCGAGCTTACCGGACTCCTTCAGGTCAACGGATTGGAATGCGCCGAACAGGAACCCGTTCTCATCGGCCGCATCGCCGGCGCCTCGAGCCTCGCGAAGGTATGCCAACTTGTACGTAAAATCTGGGAGCGCAGCGATCTTCGTTCCTTCCAATGCGATCGCAACGGACTCAAATGACTCGGTGTTGCTCGCGCCGCCATCCGTCACGTTCGTTTGTCCACGGCTCGCGAAGAGCGAGTCTGACAATATCGTCGTGTCTTGATAGAACGACGTCGCACTCAGTTTATGTTTGCCTGCGTCGGCAAGATCGAAAGTGTAGTCTGCGCCGAGACTGATCCGCTCGATGAGCTCAATCTCTCTACTGTATTCATTCCCGTACATGCCCGGCACGCGAAGTGAAAAGAATGCAAATGATGGGGTCGTCTTACCAGCGTGGAGGGACAGATCATCCGTCACGTCGAACTCCGCAAACAGCTTTCGAACGAAAAGCGCTTGCTCGTCGAAGAAACGGTTGTCCGTGGCGGGTCTGGCGCCCTCCAGACGGATTTCGGAGTCAATTCGCAAACGCTCGGAAAGTTGGAGGTTGGGACGCGCCTCCATCCTCAACGACAAATCTGTCGCTTCAACTCCAGAACCTTCAACGCGGTAGTCGTTGTCGTGGGCGAGTCTGAATATGATCCCACCGCCAATTCGAGGATAAAAGGTTCTTGTTTCTTCGCTGAAAGCGTCTCCTGCTCCAATAAAAAATAACATACCTATCAGAAATAAAGGCTTAAATATATTGAAGAACCACGCTTCATTTTTGTTAGCGTTGATACGATATTTTTTCAAGACTTCTCGTACTTCCACGTGAGTTGAGTTCAAAGATTTAAGATAGTTGCAGTGTGTACTTCGGGGAGCCTAGGTGTTGGCCGCGACGACTAGCAAGAGCGCTGAACGCGCACAGCATGCGCGTTCGATCGCCTACCTTCGACTTGCGCACCGGCTTTAGTATGGCGCTCATGTTTTGGATCAGTGGCCGGAGGCCGTCCGGAGGGAGTTCAGTCGGTGTGGAAATGCTTCCAATCAGAAGACTGAAGCGAGCGGCTACACTGCAAGAGCAGAGTTCTCCGCTGCACCTTGAGGCGCCTCTGCCAGCAAGGCGACGAGCGTTGATGATAAGGGGCAACGATCTGAGGACGTCGCCGCTATGAAGGTACAGACCGGAAGCCCGGACCGGATATCCAAATCGGCTATCTTTGGGAGCAACGCTCGATCACCCCAAGCCCACAACCGAATAAGAAGCCGGATGTGTGTTGCAGCGGTTCCCCTGATTTTCTCACTCGTTGCCTGCGTCCCAGAAACCCGAGCTCCTGTTCTAGAGGCTGAAATTGGGCGCTCAACGCCCTACGGCATTCCGGGAGTGCTGCGAGTTTGGGGCGACGCAATCAACGATGGGCAAAGAGACGCCATCCGCACTGAGATGATCACTCGGGGCAAACGACTGCACGCTCAAGCGATGAGTGCCGGAGAACGCCTTGTCGAGACAGGCCTTGCGCTCTCGGGCGGCGGTGCAGATGGGGCATTCGGTGCGGGTTTGCTCAACGGTTGGAGCAACCGCGGTGACCGCCCAGAGTTTGACGTGGTGAGCGGCGTCAGTACAGGCGCGATCATTGGACTCTTTGCATTCCTGGGCCCAGACTATGACGCCAGCCTTCGCGAACTCTACACCGCATACTCCACAGCAGACCTGTTGGAGCCGTCTCCGTTCGCAGCTCTTCTTGGCGGTTCAGCAATGTCCAACCCTGCGGCCTACAATGATTTGATCGATCAATATGTCAGTGCAGAGATTGTCGAAGCGATTGCTCTCGAGGCCGAACGCGGGCGGGTCTTGCTGATCGGTACAACCAATCTTGATGCCGCACGTCCGGTGATTTGGAACGTGACTGCGATCGCAGAGACACGACACCCAGAGGCCTTAACCCTAATTCGCGATCTTGTCCGCGCATCATCGGCAATACCTGCCGTGTTCCCTCCCGTCGTGATCCCAGTCGAGACGGAGGACGGTAGGACGCGCGATGAACTTCACGTTGACGGAGGTGCGACGCAGCAAGTGATGCTTTTCAGTGCAGAGGTGCCGGTCACCGATGTCGACAGGGTCCTTGGGGTCGAGGTCGACAGAACGCTTTATGTTATCGTCAACAACTCACTCGAGAAACCGTATGAACCGGTCAATCTGGGTGTACTGTCGATCGCCGGGAAGGCAGTCTCGAGCCTCATCGGTGGGTCAGGCACGGGCGATCTCTACAAAATCTATGCAATCACCGAACGTGACCGAACCAAGTTCCAAGTTCTCTGGGTACCGCCAGACTTCGATGTCGTGGCCCACGAGCCTTTTGACCGTGACTACATGCGCGCGCTTTATGAGTTAGGCCAAGACATCGGACAAAGGGGTGGCTCTTGGCACGATCGCCCGCCCAACTTCACCGCCAGATGAAGACTTCGGCTTCACGGACCAAATGGTCACCGCGCATCCAATGACCCGCATGGATAGAAGGAACGCAGCATGCCCAATGCAAAAGTTGCTGTAATCACCGGCTCGACCGGCGGCATCGGAAGTGCAATTGCACACCAACTTGCCGACGAAGGTTGGACCCTCGTTCTGGTAAATCGCAATGCGGAAAAATCTGCTCTGCAAAAAGAACAACTTACGAGCGCGTATCCTCGAGCTAGGATCGATATGATCCGGGCGAACCTGATGGACACCAACCAGATCAAACAGGCCGCGCTGGAGGTGCATTCGATTCATCCAAAAATCGATGTGCTTTACAACAATTCCGGTGTTCTGACATCACAACGCATCAATAGTGTTCAGGGACACGAGTCAAATTACGCCATCAATACATTGGCGCCATATGTAATGATCGAGTGTCTGCGGTCCACGCTCAAACGCGAAGACGGCGCATCAAGAACGATGATAATCAACACGACGTCTTCCGCGCAGAACGCCGTCAAGTCACTGAACATCGACGCGTTGTCCAACCCAGAGGTAATTGGTGGTCTGACCGGAGCCTATGCTGCCACAAAGCTGGCTCTGACGACCATCGGAACAGCCATGGCCGATGGCTTGGCAGGCGATGGGATTATGGTTCGATCCGTGTGTCCGGGCACCGTGGCCACCCCAATGACAAAGACCAGCGACGCGATGCCTGGGTTACTAAAGCTTCTTGTTCCATTTCTCTTCAACAAGCCAGAAAAGCAGGCAGGTAAGATGATCTATGCGGCCAAAGCAGACACATATGGCAACCGCACTGGAATCTACATCACCAACGGAAAGGAGAAGACGATCCCAAAGCATGCAGTTGATCCTGAAACTCAGGCCAAACTCATGAAAAAGCTCTCGCTGGATGCTGCTCTATGATTCATGGTCTTAACTCTGACAGGTTGCACGCGGTCGTTCCGGCCATCGGAATGCACACCGAACCTTATCTCGTTTCAGCAATTTGCGAACTAGATGCGCTCCAGGGAAATTGTCGAAAACAAGAAGCGCTAGCCAGTGCGGCGGTGGAGCAATAAATCTCTGAGGGCGGGGCGACGATCTGCCCTCGCAGGCTACGGCTGTCTTGGCGGAGATTGAAGTGTGGCTGCGATGTCATGCTTCGCGCATAGTTCCCTGTAGCACGACAGGGGCGAATGTCCGGAATACCCCGAGACGTCGATATCGTCGCTGCGCGCCCATGTGAGTATGGGCTCAAAGCTGTCGGCCCGTATCCTTGCGGTGTATGCTGGTCTCGCATAGAGCGCGTTCTCTTGATTTGTGGTGTCCCCTATAGAGCATTGGTGGCTAGAGGAAGCGCGCGGTCGCGAACTACCCGATGCTCAGATCGCGCAGAAGGACCCGCTCAAAGAGGGATGCAGTTTCTCTCGTTTACCCCCGATACTTGACCATCCCTTGAGCAATCCTGAAGGCAGCGCCATCGCCCCATGTGCCAAGAAAAAGGTTCGCAGCCCAGCAGATCAGGCGGATGTTGTCGGCGGTGTAACCTTTAGTGGCATCCTTGCGGTCGATGCTGGGCGCGTAGGGACGCGGTGCAGCGCCGTGACCGTGGATTTCCAGATCGAACGGCACGCCAGACAATGCGCATCGAGCCTTCTGCGCATCCAGCGCCGCCAGCGCCCAGGTCTTCAGGTCATCCTCGCAATCGAGACCGCGTGACGAGGCGCGACGCTTGGCGCTGGTGGCGCTGCGGACCACATGACGTTCCAGACCGGACAGGCGTTCGTCCTGCCGTGCCTTCTGGGTCTCGTATGCCTTCCTTGCGATTGCGGATAAACCTTCCTGCCCGTACTTAGCACGCTTGGTCGCCGCTGCCCTTTTACCCGCCAACTTGATCACGAAGATGCGCTTTCGTCCGCTGCGTGGTCATTAAGCGAAAGGCCTTGAACTGGCGTTGGAGTTCCCCCGGTTTCTGTGGACAGCTATAGGCTTACAGTTTGAAGCCCTCCGGGGTTGGTTCTTTCGTATTCGACCGGTGACTTGTAGCCAAGCGCCGAATGGCGTTGGGCCGGATTGTACCATCCTTCGATGAACGT
>JBHJIZ010000061.1:0-52724 GCA_050043005.1 Paracoccaceae bacterium | reverse complement strand
CTCGGCATCCCTTGACCGACAAGAGCCTCCACTTGCCGAAGCTTCGTGACAATCTCTTCCGGTTTCGCTCGCTTGTTCGCCATCTCTGATCCTCCGTTTTCCCAAACATAACAGTGGACCAACTCAGTGCAGAAGGCTCACTTCCGCGTCGCCCAATCCATCATTGCCACGAGGTAGAGGAAGCCGTGCCGACCAGGGATGACGCTGATGTCGGTGCACCAGACCTGGTTCGGTCGATCAATCGCCATCTTCCTCAACAGATAGGGATAGACCGGGTGCTGCGGATGTGGCTGGCTGACTCTGGGGTGTCTGTAGATCGCCTCAAAACCCACCGTGACCTTGAGACGACGCGCGCGGTGGCGGCCAGCGATGAAACCGTCCCGGCGCAGATAGGCGGCGATCTGGCGGCTGCCGGAGAACGGGAACTTCGTGAACACCCGGTCGATCTGCTTCATCGGCTCCAGCGTCACCGGATCGTCCCCGACCGGCGCGTCATAGAAGGCCAACCGGCTCAGCTTGACCAACCGACATTGCTGGCTGATGTTGAGCCTGGGGTCGCGCCGGATCATCGCCTTCTTCTTTGCCGGGCTCATCGCTTGAGCCCTTGAACAAGAATCGTTCTCGACTGCCGTTCACATGTTCTCTCGGACCGATGACGTTCACATGCTCACCCCGATCTTGGCGTGCAGTTCCTTCATCTCCGCCTCGCTCGGACCATCGGACGTATTCCGCGCGCAAATGCATCAGCCATGCACTCGACGGCCTGACGCTTCCACGTACCCACCCGGTTTGGATGAACCTGATGCCGCACAGCAATCTCCTGGATCGTCTCGTTGGCGCGCAGCGACTCAGTCGCCACCGTGGTTTAAAACTGGTTCGTAAACTTCCGGCGTCTCGCCAGCCTCGTATCCCTTCGTAGGTCTGTGATGCACCGTAGCTCGTTGTCCGGTTTCCTTGGAGCACTTCACCTTCCGCGAGAGCCGGTGTCCCGTTCGCGGAACAAGCGTTCGGTTGCGTTCAAGGTGACTGGCCAGTCGCCGTTTTCAGATGGATACCGACAGGGTGCGACCTGGCGAGAGACATCACGTGGATAACCACATCCGGGCGCCGAAGATGCCCAATCATTTCTCGAGTACGCGCGATCAACATCCGGCCTCAATAGCCGCGATGCGTTTTGGCATGCGTGCTTTATTCGCCCGAGCCCTGCGCCTCGCCATAGGTCGGGCCACGGCCCTTGACCTCTTCCATCTTGGTGTTGAGTTCCTCGATCGAAAACGCGCCCGCATCGATCAGGTTCTTGGTCGTCGCGGCCATCCAGCGCTCGTAATAGGTCATGGTCTCAAACGCCTGTTCTCCCATGTCCTCGAGCGTGCGCCGTAAACCGTCAACCGTGAAGTACCCCTTGTCGTTCGCAATCTGGCGCAGCGCGTCGACCCGCTTTTCCCACAACGCATAGTCGTGTTCGCTCAGGTCGATCGCTCCGGCGTCGAGCCCGCCCATGTCGTGCCAGCTGCGCCCCGTGGTGTCTGAATCATGTGCCATGCAATCAGCCTATCGGATCGTGCCCGCAATGCAATCGCGAGCCTGGCCTCACGTGCCCATGCGATCCGCGAACTGTTTCTGCCAGGATTCGACGGCCTGCGCGTCGTCACCCCCGATCAGGATGAACCCAAATCCATCCTGATGCCAGGTGACCGACGCCAACCCGGCGAGGTCTTCCGTCACAGGCGCGCTGTCTTCGGCATCGATCCGCCGGAAGCAAAGAGCAAAGGGTGTCCCATTCGAGTCCAGAAACGCGAGCTGCGCCAGCGGTGCGTTGTTGAAGGACAGGATCTGCGCGCGCTGGAACGCCAACCCAGAGACCGCCAGGGCGTCTTCCGTCAGTTCCAGACCCAGCGCCGCACCGGTGCGCGCCAGAGAGGTCCGCCGAGCCGCGTCGGGCAGCGGCAAGGTCGTCAGCGTCTCGGTCGCGTAAAGCACCTGGTAATCGGCGACCGCGACGGTCCAGTCATCCGGAGCATCGGTGCGCGCCAGGAATAGTCCGGCACCGATGCCGACAGCAAAGATCGCCGCCGCTGCCGATCCGCGCAAAACCCAGTGCCTCCAGCCGGACGGTTGACCGGGTTCATTCGCAGGCGCATCGGGAACCGCAATCAGCGGCGCTACGGCCAGCATGGCATCGAACCCGGCGTTCAGTGCATCGCGATCGACGGCGAGGCGCTCGATCCGCTTGGCAACTGACGGATCGTTGGCTGCCGCCAGCGCAACCCGAGCCTGCTCCTCTGCGGGAAGAGCATCATCCAGAAACGCCACGATCTGTTCGTCCGTCAGGGGCGTCATATCCATCACGGTCAGTCCGATCCCATCTGTTCGTTCACCCGGCGGCGGCCATTCGCCAACCGGCTCATCACCGTTCCAACCGGAATCGCCAGACGCTCAGCCGCATCGGCATAAGTGTACCCTTCCACATAGACGAGAAACATGGTCTCGCGCTGCGCCTCCGGCAATTCCATCATCTTCGACAACACCTCACGCGCAGAAATATTCACATCGACGTGAGGCGCCGTGTCAGAAAGCGCGGCCTCGTCGACCGGAACCAGCCCTTCGCCCCGCCGAACCGACCGGCTGCGCAGCTCGTTCTTCCAGATCGAACCAAGGATCGCGAAGCACCAGCGGTCCAGCCGCGTGCCCGGCTGAAACTGCCCAGACCGCTCGAGCGCCCGCATCGCCGTGGCCTGCGCAAGCTCGGCCGCGTCTTCGGTGTTTCGCGTCAGAACCATCCCGTAGCGCCAGAGCCTTGGCATCAAGTCCGGCAACCCTTCACGCACGACCCGGTCATTTTTTGTTTTCATGATGTGAATTTTTCTTCGGCCCGGGTGTTCTTACTTTCAGCGCCGCTGAGGCGCCGTTCAACAAAACGCTAGTCCGAGAGAGAGGAATTACAATGAAACGTATGCTTGCCGCCGTATTCGCGACTGTGCTGGGCTTTGGGGCCATGCCTGCAATGGCCGAAGGGACACCCTCCGCCGAAGATGCGAAGGTTTACTTCGTGAACCTGAAGGATGGCGACACGGTCAAAAGCCCGGTCTTCATCCAGTTCGGCCTTTCGGGAATGGGCATCGCACCCGCAGGGATAGAAAAAGACAACACGGGTCACCACCACCTGATCGTCAATGAGAAGATCGAAGGTGAAGAACTGCAATACGGAATTCCAGCGGACGAGCAGCACATTCACTTTGGTGGCGGCCAGACCGAAGCCACGGTCGAGCTGCCGAAGGGCACCCATACGCTGCAACTGGTGCTCGGCGACTGGAGCCACGTGCCGCACAACAAGCCCGTGATGTCCGAGCGGATCACCGTCACCGTCGAATAAGCACTGCAAAGGGTGGGCGGGGCGCCCACCCTACCGTTTTCGGAAGTAGACCAGCCTATTGTTGGCTGGCATCACCGTCACCTCGGGCGCGTCAAAGCCATGCCGCGCGGCCTCGACCGTGACGTCCGCGATATCACGAATGCCCCATGTCGGATCCTGCGCGCGAAGGCTTTCGTCAAAACGCGCATTGCCTTCGCCGGTATGAGCACCGCCCTCGCGGAACGGGCCGTAGAACAGCAACGCCCCGCCGGGCGCCATCCGGCCAGCGCCGCGCATGATCCCCTGCGCGACAACCCAGGGTGCGATGTGGATGACATTGATCGACATCACACCGATCAGCGGCTCCATCGGGGGCCAGTCCTCGGCGGCATCCAGCCAAACCGGATCCCGCAGGTTCGGCACACTGGCATGGCGCCCCCAGGCCCGGATACTGTCGAGATGATCGTCGAACGGGTCTGATGGTAGCCAGTCAATCATTGGAAAGGCCCGTGCGAAGGCAGCACTGTGCTGGCCGGTTCCGGACCCGACTTCGAGCAAGACCCCACGCCGATCCGACAGGACCGGATGCAGCGCATCGATGATCGGCTGTTCATTGCGTTCGGCCGCCGGTGCCACCAGGCGCCCATCGGCCTGCCCGCCTGTCAGCCCCGGCGCGCACCGGGGCTGGGGCTGATCGACCATGGCGGCCGCCTCAGGTCTTTACGGGTGCGGCCACCATGATCATCTGGCGGCCTTCCATCTTGGGCATCGCCTCGATCTTGCCGAGACCTTCTATATCGCCCGAGATCTTGTGGAGAAGCTCGCGGCCAATTTCCTGGTGCGCCATCTCGCGCCCACGGAACCGCAACGTGACCTTCACCTTGTCCCCACCTTCCAGGAACTTGGTGACGTTGCGCATCTTCACATCGTAATCGTGGGTATCGATGTTCGGTCGGAATTTGACTTCCTTGACCTCGATCACCTTCTGCTTCTTCTTCGCCTCGTTCGCCTTCTTCTGCGTCTCGTATTTGAACTTTCCGAAGTCCATGATCTTGCAGACAGGCGGATTGGCGTTGGGAGAAATCTCGACCAGATCAAGACCGACATCCTCGGCCATTTTCACTGCGTCTTCCGGGCGGATAACGCCGTGGTTCTCTCCCTCGTGATCGATAAGACGGATTTCCGGGACACGGATCATCCGATTTACGCGCGGGCCGGTATCTCGTTGCGGCGGCGCGTGGTGCGGTCTTCTTGCGATCGTTCGATCTCCTGATAGCGCCCGAGCGTGTCGGGCATCCAATACACGGTCGGTGCAATCTGCACTCCGCGATCGCCTATATAGCGATTCGCTCGGTTAAGGGAAAGTGCAGGCGCGTCAGAGTAGCACCTGATTAGGACACCTCACACTCAAGAAGTCTGATCGAACGGGCTGACAGTTGCTCTCAGTCCAGCCCAAAGTCCGGTTCGTTGCCCGGCGAGTTCGGCAGAAACATCACCATCGCCTCACGCGGCAGGGTCTGGAACGAGACGTCCAGCGTCGGTCCGTCATGCACGGTCACGGCGAATTCGTCCGACATGCCGCGCAGGAACTGCTCCATCGAATAGTTCCCAAAGGCATGCATCGGCAGCACGATCCGCGCCTTGAAGGTCTTCAGCACCTCGATCATGTCCTGAATGTTCAACGTCATCGTGCCGTCAACCGGCGCCATCACGATGTCGAGCCGACCGATCTTGGCGTAATGCTGCTCGGTCAACCTGTGGTGCAGGTGACCCAGGTGGCCAATACAAAGGTCCGCAACCTCGAAGATGAAGATCGAGTTGCCGTCAGCCTCGGGGGCGCCCCAGCCCCTGATATCCGTCGTGACGTTGCGCACAACCACGTCGCGCACCTTCAGCTTGTAATCCGCAGGGCCCTTGCCGTCGTGGTCCCAGCCGCGCAGGACATAGGGGATCTCTGGATCCGGATAAGCCGTCCAGTGCGTCTCATGCGCGTGGTTCATGGTGATGATGTCAGGACGGATCGGTTCCCCGGCACTGTCGCGCCCGGCGGTGCCGAAATAGTCGGTGGCGATGGTCACGCCCTCGGCGGTCTCGATCCGGAACGTCGAATGCGCGACATAGGTGATGCGTACTGTCCCTGCTGGTATGCCCGAGACGGGCATCGCATCAGTCGCGGTTTCAAGCTTGGCGTACTGAACACCGGGCAGATCGCGTCGCAGGTCTTCAACGAAGGCGTAACACAGGCTCGCCGCAGCCTGACCGGGCAGGCAAATGGCAAGAGCGGCGGCAAGGACGGCGAACAGGCGCATGGCGAATCCTCCCTGCCGTTAACCTTAGTGCACCGCAGCACAAAGTCATGCCCGAAACCACGTGCCGCACAGCGATTTCACCGAACCGCCTGTGCCGAGCTTAAAGCGTGCAACGCCGGGGCTGTCGTCCGTGTTCAGCCCGCCGAGGTCGAGGCACTCGATACCCAGGCGCGGCAGCTTGCGCATCGCCGTCCACAGCAAAAGGTTGTGCGCCGAGGCGGCGCGGCCCTGATCGTTGCTCCAGCCGATGTGATAGGTCGCAGTCTTGCCGTGGATCAGAAACAGCATCGCGCCGACGGTCTGACCGTCTTTCTCGGCGGTGTAGACGCGCAGATCACCCCCAGCCGCCTGCCAGGCAGGGACCAGGGCGGGCGGCAATGCGCGGTATTTCAAGCGCCGCTGCTGCGCGATTTCGGCCTCGAGCAGCCAGGAGTAAAGCTTCGGCTGTCGGTCGATCCGTCGAATCAGCAGGCCTGTCCGCTCGGCGGCGGCCAGTCGATTGCGCCACTTCTGGTGCAAGGCAGCGCGCAGCCCTTCCGGTGGGCGCTTCAGATCCAGCATGACTGTGGCGTAAGGCGTCATCACTCGGCGAAATCGGGCCTCGGCCAACGGGTCGGCCCGGTCGGTGTCTGGCGTCAGAAACAATCCCCGCAGGCTAGGCAGCGGGAGCGACTTTGCCATGGCTCTCAGAGCTGCGGTCATCTCGGCGGGCTCCAGCGATGCCGTCCAGACCGGCCCGCGTGTTCCGACCGCTGCGTGGAGCAGGCCGAACAGCCGCCGATGGATGATCTGCATGACCCCGACGGGACGTCCGGCACGGTGGATTTCCGCGCGCAGGACGCTGGACCCAAGCGCTCTGCAAGCCTCGCCATAGGCCCAGTTCTGCTGCATGGCATGGCCGGGCGCCGACAATGCCTCCCACGTCTTGCGCGCCGTCCGGTTCCACAGGATGTCCATGCTTCTGTTAACCGCGGAATAACCTAATCGCCGGTTAATCGAACCATGCCGAAGCATGCGAAATCCGTCATGGGCATCTCAGCGCCCGGACCACGCCCGACGCCCGTTGCGCTTTGGGTCGCGCTGCGGATGATCGGCCTGCCGCTGCTAATCGTCCTTGCGTTGGTCGATGTCACGATCTGGGCCGTAGCGCTCAGCATCTGGGATGTTTGCATCGGCCTTTGGTGCTGGATCTGACGACCGCGCCACAAGCTTTCCCCGTCACTGCCACGTTTCTGTCGCCGCCGCTGCGCATCTTGTCAGAAACCGGGATCCATGCGTGGATGCTGAAAAAGATCGGGAGGAACCAATGAAACACTTTCTGGCGACAACCGCGCTGATCACCCTGGCATGGGCGTCTCCGGCGCTGCCGGACGGCGTGGCCCTGGTGATCGGGAACGGCGACTACAAGAACGCGCCGACCGCTGAGACCGCTGTACGCGATGCCAAGGCGGTTGGCGAAGCGCTCAGCCAAGCGGGCTGGCAGGTGACGACCCTGACCGATCTGGATCGGGCGGGAATGCGCGAGGCAATCGGCGGGTTCTCTGACGTCTCGGGGATCGGGTCCGAGGTCGTTTTCTTCTATTCCGGCCACGCGATCCGCAGCGGCGGCATGACCTATCTCGCCCCGACGGACGCTAGTGCTGAAACGCTGACTGATGTGCTGTTCGACGGTGTGCCGCTGGATCTGGTACTGCGGATCGCGGCGGAGAAAGCCGGCCGGGCGACCGTGTTCCTGGACGGCGCGCAGTTGCGCGGGTTCACACCCACGGATTTTGCCGAGCCGGGGCTCGACGCACTGGAAGCACCCGAAGGCGTTCTGATCGTCTCTGCCGCCAAACCAGGGGAAGCCGTGCGCCGATCGTACTGGCGCGAAAGCCGCTTCGCCCGTCTGATCATCGATCAGTTCCTGCAACCGGGTGCGATCGCCAATGACGTTGCCTCAGGGGCCGGAGACCCGACCTTTTCATCCGGCGAGACTGATGCCGACTTCGCGATTGTGCCCGAACCGGAACCCGTCGAGACGAGCGGCCTGGAATACGAGATCGAGCTGGCCTATTGGCGTACCGCCGAACGGTCTGGCAAAGCTGACGACTATGCGGCTTATCTTGAGCGTTATCCGAAAGGCGCCTTTGCCGAGTTTGCGCGGGAACGCTTGGGTCTGGAAGATGCAACCGCCGCCGTGCCCGCTGAGCCGACAGTCCCGCCCGAGATCCAGGCCGAGCGGGATTTGAATCTCAGCCGCATCCGCAAACGACAGGTCCAGACCTGGCTGATGGCGCTGGGGCATGACCCGAACGGGATCGATGGATTGTTCGGGCGCGGCTCACGCAAGGCGATCCGCGGCTGGCAGGGCAAGAACGGGTTCGAAGCCAACAGCTGGCTGACCGCGGAGCAGGTTGAGAAGCTGCAAGCCCAGGGCGATGCCGCGATCGCTGAGCAGAAGCGGATTGCGGAAGAGAAGCGCCGCATTCGCGAGGCGGAGGACAACGCGTATTGGTCGGCGACCGGCGCGAAGGGCACACCGGACGGGTATCGCGCGAATCTCGAGCAGTATCCCGAAGGGCTGCATTCCAAGGTCGCGCGCGCAGCGCTGGCCAAGGTTGCCGAAGCGAAGGCCGATGCCCAGGCACGCAAGGAGTTGCGCATCTTCAACCGCGCCAAGAAGCAGGATACCGCCGAATCGTATCGCGACTATCTGGGCGTATATCCCGAGGGGATCTATCGCGATCAAGCGCTGGCACGGCTGGACGAGATCGAGGGTGCCGAACGTGCCGCTGCCGAGAAGGCTCGATATGAGAAAGCCGAAGCTGCTCTGAAGCTCTCAAAGCCAGACAGGCAGTCCGTGGAACAACGCCTGCGGTTCCTGGGCTTCGCGGCAGGTCAGGAGGATGGTGTGTTCGACGATCGCACCCGCGCGGCCATCAAGGGGTACCAATCCAGCCGCAGCATCGGTGACACTGGTTATCTGGACAGCGACACCGTTGTGATGCTGGTCAACGAGAGCAACCAGCAGGCCCAGCAGCAGAACCGCCAGAACCGGGTGCAGATTGACGGAGCGCAAGTCATCAAGGGATTGCTCGACGCATTGAGCAAGAACTGAGGCGGTCCTTTCTGCGGCTCCGAGCGGTCCCGACTCAAGGCCGGGACGACCCGCAGCGGGGTGATGTGATCGGCGCGCTTCTCAGGCGCTGGATTGCTTGGCGTGTGCCCACAGGCACAGGATGTTCAAGCCGACCGTCGCGCCCGCCAAGGCCGTGATTTCGCCATGGTCATAGGGCGGCGAGACCTCGACCACGTCGGCGCCAACGATGTTGAGCCCGGTTAGCTCGGTCAGGATCCGTTCGGCGCGCTGGAAGCTCGGTCCGCCGCAAACGGGCGTTCCTGTCCCGGGTGCTGCGGACGGATCGAGACAATCGATGTCGAAGGTCAGATATACCGGACGGCCCGCCGTGACCTGCTCGATCTTCGCAATGATCTCGAGGACCGGTGTCTCGATCATGTAGTCGGCATCCAGCACTGTCAGTCCATGCGTCTCTGGATTGCGCGAGCGGATCCCAATCTGCACCGAGTGTTCGGCGTCGATGATCCCCTCCTGCACCGCGTGGAAGAACATCGTGCCATGGTCGATGCGTTTGCCGTCCTCGCGCCACGTGTCCGAATGGCTGTCGAACTGCAACAGCGCCAGCGGTCCGTGTTTCTTCGCGTGCGCCTTCAGGATCGGATACGTGACGAAGTGATCGCCACCCAGCGAAAGAAGCCGCGCGTTCGACGCCACCAGGGTGTCTAACTGCGTTTCGATCTGATCCGGGATCGTGTCGGGGCGACCATTGTCGAGGGTCACGTCGCCCCAATCGGTGACGCGAAGCACCTCGGTCGGGTCAAAACCCCAGCGCCATGGCCCGCCATTCCAGGCCAGCTTGCTTGAGACCTGCCGAATCGCGCGTGGCCCGAACCGGGTGCCGGGCCGGTCGGTGACGGCGAGATCGTAAGGCACACCGACAATCGCGACCTCGGAGTCGGTCAGATCCTTGGAATATGGGCGCCGCAGGAAGCTGAGCGCCCCGGCATAGGTGACGTGGTCCACCATCCCAAAGGGCGACGTGCCGGTGAAAGCGCGGTCGGTGAGCATGTTTTCGGTCATGGCAATCCTCAGGTAAACTCTGTGGCAACACGGTCGAGGGCCACCTCGAGAATGTCGAACATCTCGTCGATCTGGGTCTTTGTGATAATCAGCGCGGGCGAGAAGACGGCGCGATTGATCAGGGGGCGCACGATCAGGCCCATCTCCTCGCACACAGCGTCGAGCCGTGCGCCGAGATCCCGCTGAACGGCCAACGGCGTATCGCCGGCGCCAAGCATCCCCTCGATGCAGCCGACGAGCCCGATGCCGCGCACATCGCCGACGACTGGGGAGGCGCGCAGCGCCTCGAGCCGTGACAGGAAGTGCGGTGCGACGGCTTTCACATGATCGAGCAGGCCTTCGGTCTCGATGATCTCGATGTTCTTCAGCGCCACGGCGCAGCAGACCGGATGGCCGGAATAGGTATAGCCGTTCGGGAACAGCACGTCATGGTCGGGCCCGGTGATCATGTCGAGCACACGGTCATGTATAAGACACGCGCCCAATGGCAGGTAGCCCGAGGTCAGACCCTTGGCCGTCGTGATGAAATCGGGTTCGATCCCGAAGACATCCTGCGAAGCGAACCAGTGGCCGAGGCGCCCGAACGAGGTCACCACCTCGTCCGAGATATAGAAGACATCGTATTTGCGGCAGATCTCGAGCGTGCGCTGATGATAACCCGGCGGCGGGATGATCACACCACCGGAACACAGCACCGGTTCCGCGATGAATGCGCCGACGCGGTCCGGGCCGATATTGATGATCGCGCGTTCCAGATCGTCGACCTTCCGGTCGCACCAGTCTTCCAGCGAGACATCATCCGGGCGCAGGTTCGGCGCCACGTCCGGCAGGAAGTGCACCCGCTCGCGCCAGATGTCGAAGTGACTTACGTCGCGCTCTTTGCCCGAGACGGTCGCCGCCAGAAAGGTCGACCCATGGTAGCCCTTCTCGCGCGCGATGACGATTTTCTTGTCCGGCAGGCCACGCCGGTTGTTGACGAAATGCACGGTTCTGATCGCGGTATCGACCGCGGTCGACCCTCCGCACGTGAACTGAACGGCGTTCATGCCGTCAGGTGCCAGGTCCGCCAGTTTCGCTGCCAGCGCTGCAGGCGCCTCGGCCGTCGCGAGCCAGGGCGAATAGTACGGCAGGTCCATCATCTGCTGGGCGGCAACCTCGGCCATCTCGTGGCGTCCATAGCCGATGTTCACGCACCATTGCCCACCCGGCCCGTCAATGTATCGCCGCCCCTCGGCATCCCACAGATAGATGCCATCGCCGCGCGCAGCGACAAAGCGTTGGGCTTGGCCCCACTCTTCGAGGGAGTCCCACGGGTGAAGATAATGCGCCCGGTCGTCGGCGCGGATCTTTTCTGCGGAGTTGGAAAGCATGGTCGCCCGTCGTGTTGTCTGGACGCTCAGGCTAAGCAGGTTCTGCGGGATTTGGAACAGGTTCGATTTCGCTCTCGATCGATGTTTCCAGACAAAGCCTTCATGCCGGGTCGGGCAGCAGGAAAACCCGTTTCGCCAGGTCCGAGGTCAAGCGCTCGGTCCCATACCAGCGCGACAGGACTGAACGATCCAAAAGGTCCGTGTTCCGGTCGAGAAATGTGTCGAAGTCTTCGTGCGGTGTTGTCTGCATCCGCTCGGCGATCAGGCCCAGGAAGGCGAGCGTGATTGTGGTGTTGAACTTGTCGGGCGCTCCAGCAGCGCGAGCCATAGCATCGATCCGGCTGGCGTAGAGATGTGCGGCCTTGGTGAAGGAATAGCGTTGCGACAAGCCGATGGCGACCGCGATGTGGTCCCGATGCGAGAACCCGGCCGCGTCCAGCGTGCCTTGCTCGAACGCGGACGCCTTCGCACTGATATTCATGGATCGTCCTCCTTCAGCATGTGACTGTCCGCAGCCGTCAGGTCGAGGTCGTAGACCGCCCTGAGCTTGGTGATGCGCTCGAGCGTATCATCCGAGAACGGCGCCTTGTTCTCGAGGCTATGCAGCGCGATCCCTTCGAGCAGATCGCCCAGCGACATATCGAGATGCTCGGCCAGCCCTTTGAGCACCTTCAAAAGGCGCTTCTCCAGGCGAACCCCGGTTTGTACACGTTCAACATTCTTCATTTGGTATGAATGTACCAATATAACATTCTCTGCAAGACCATATCGACATCTGCTCTCGTCCTCTCAAAGGTGTGACGCAAAACCGGGCCGGATGAGGAAATCATACAGGCGCTGTTCGCTCAGCCGGACGACAGGCTGGAGGTGCTGAAGTTCCCGCTATGCGCATTGGCGCCAGACACGTCGGCGAGGTCTGGCGATCGCGCCAGTGATGAAACTATGTTTGGGTCGATTTCAGCAGGTCATTTGGCGAAGCTGTCCCGGCAAGAGCCGCCGCCTTCAGGGTGGCGGCTCGGTCCGCGCCGAGAACCGGCACAACCAGCGCATCGAACTTGGCTGACAGGCGCACCTCCTGTGCGTCCGTATCGTCCGACGGCACGCCGACATTGAAGGCGTTGGTGTAGGATGCGCCAGCAGCGTCGATCACGACCTCGGCGCCGGTGACCTCGTCATGTCGGACCTTGCGAGGTTCCACGTCGACCTTCTGGCGGAGTACCATCAGATCGGGCCGGTTCGCCGTTTCGTCCGAGTAGATGTCGATCGCGGCGGTGTCGACGCCGGACAGAGCCATCGCGGCGAGGTGGCGATAGGAGAACTTTACCTCGAGCCCCGTCGCAGGATCGGCGATGTTGCAGACCTTCAGGTTCTGTTCGGCAACGCGGACGCGCACGCGGTCAATGGTTTCAGGCTGCAAACCGTGGGTCCGGCGCAGCGCTTGACAGGCCTCGATCGTCGAATGGGTCATGTAGCACGCGGCGTGGAACTTGAAGAGGTTGTCCTGGATCTGGAAGCGCTGATTACTCTGCTGCGCGACGGGGAACGGTGCCGGGGCTGGCGCCTGCGTGTCCCAGAAGCCCTGTGGACATTCCAGAGCGTTGTCGCGGGCGACCCAGCCGCGCGCCGCCAACCGCGCCGCGAGGTACCCAGATTGCGCGGCCCGGCCCGCGTGGAAGGGTTTGCACATGGTACCGAACATCGCCTTAAGCCCGGCGGCCATGGTCGCGGCGGCACCGAAGGCATGTGCCGTCCGGTCTTCATCGAGACCAAGCAGATGCGCCGTGCCCGCAACGGCACCAAAGGTGCCGACAGTGGCGGTGTTGTGCCAGCCGGTGTTGTAGTGTTCTTCGCCCGTCATCTTGTCGACGAGGCAGGCAACCTCGTAGCCGATCACAAAGGACCGCAGGATCGTATCGAGATCACGCCCGGCGACCAGACCTGCCGTCAGCACGGCGGGCATGACGGCGACAGTCGGGTGGCCCAACATCAGCCGGTTCACATCGTCATAGTCAAGCGCGTGGCTCGCCGTACCATTGACAAGCACAGCCCAGCTTGGGGAAAGCGTCTCTGATCGCCCCACAGCGGGGATCGGTCCTGTCGCTCCGTCTTCCAGCGCCTCGGCGATCAGAAGGTCCACCAGATCCTCGCGCGCGCCGGGAATGGTGACCGCGACCCAATCAAGCAGGCAATGCCGCGCCCAGCGCAACGACAGCGCGTCGATCTGATCGGCTCGGGTGCTTGCGACCCACCGCGCGATGTCGCGCGTTGGTGGCAGAGCGTGATCGGTAACAACGGCAGGTGTGTCAGACATCAGGCGTCCTCCCGGTTTTTGCGAAAGCTTAGTCGGGTCCTGACGATCCGTCAGCCCTGGTCCGCCGGAAATCGTGTGGGTGGAGGGCGCTCAGCCCTCGGGGGGTGCAGTGCGCTGGGCCATCACCTCGACGCTGACTTCCAACGACGCAAGATCGCGCTCGATACAAGCGCGGTCGATGGCCTCGAGCATAGGGACGAGCGCTTCGATCTGTTCCAGAACCTGCGCGAGGCGTGCTTGATGCTCAGGCAGAGCGCGGCGTTTCAGATCGGCATAGTCGGTAACCATCTGGATCAGATGCGCAAGACCGTGGCGGATGAAGCGCTGGATCACCGTCAGGTGCAAGGGGTTGCCCCGCAGATGGGTGTTGATGCGATCGACCAGCTTGGCCATGCGGGTGAACAGGGCCGCCTCGCTGCCATGGCTGAGGGTCGCATGGTTGCGCAGAAGCTCGGTTGCCTGAGCCAGCGCCTTCTCGGCGTTTGAGAACGCGCCCTTGTCCACGCCTTCCGGCAGCACGACCGGTTTCGCGGGTTTGCGACGCGGCCAAAGCATCGCCAGCGTCCCGAGATAGACAACTCCGGCACCCAGCAGGATCGGCACGCCGCGCAGACGCAGGAACCCAACGCTGAGCGCCACGGCAACGCCCGCCATGATCATTGCGATCCGATTTGCTGTCGAGACCGTCTTCATGACCGCGCTCCGCTGCGGAAACAGGAACCTGTGCACATCGTCTCAATATAGCATTGCCGAGACGCGATGTGACCCCCTGGCGCCTGCGGTTCCCTGCGCGTGACGAAGGCCGCTGATCTAGTCGCAGGCCGTTGCGTCCGTCGGAGGCGCAAGCGATCCTGCATCCGGCACAGCAGACGCTTCGATAACGGTGTTCCAGGCCGATCCTTGCAGCGCGCTCTGGAACCCGACATCGAACAGCGCACGCATATACGTGGGATCGAAGAACTCGGTCTCTGGCACGTCGAAGTCTCCGGGAACCGACGTCACCTGCAAACCGAAATCGTTGGCGCGGGCCTGCCCCTCGATCACCAGAATGTCCGAGACACCCGCCGACTTGATGAGGGTCGAGACCGAACGGCCCGCGATATCGACCAGGCTGGGGACGACGGCTTCGTAGTCCGGGTCGAGCTTGGTGTTGCGCAAGGCATAGATCGTGCCGGACTGCAAACGGTCGGGCCCGCCCTCGAGCCGGTCCTGAAGGTCGATCCTGACCGGCAGGAAGAAGATCTGGCGCGTCACGCCGCCGTCCATGTGCATCTCGGCATAACGCTGGCCGTCCAGTTCCACGACGATCTCGACCGGCGGAAACACGCCGGGAATGCTGGCCGAGGCAAGCAGGACGTCGCGGATCAGAGCCTGCCTGTTCGGATGACCTGACGAGGCGATGGCCCCGATGTCCCAGACAACCGGGCGCTGCGCGTCAAGATTGGTGGTTCCGATCCACAGGCGGCGCCCCTTGCCATGTTCCTCGGCAATTCGGTCCAGCGTCGGCGGATCGAGAACATCCTGAATCCGCTGGGCCAACGCCCCACCGCCAGAGAGGCCAAGCGCGCCACCGGTCAACGCCTTGAAGATCTGGGTGATCACGAGGTCATCGGTCGACAGGTTGGTATAGAGGTTCTCGAGCTTGCAATCCTGGCTCGAGCCCAGGAACGCCAGCGGCGCGATCAAGGCACCGGGCGAGATGCCCGTGACAAGCGCGAACTCGGGGCGGCCCCCACGCCGGGTCCATCCGTTCAGTAGCCCTGCGCCATAAGCGCCGTCGGATCCGCCACCCGACAGCGTCAGAATGTCGGCGGCACCGCCGTTGGGAAACTCACCCTCGCGCTCGATGCGGGCTGAAAGCTGCGCGTGGATCGTCGTGAACCGGGTGTCGATGCCATCGGGCACCTTATCGCCATAGAACCGGATCGACGGTGGAAAGCCCGGCGGAACGGCCAGTTCGTAGCGATCCTCGGGTGGCGCATCTGCAAGTCGTTGTCCCGTGCACCCGGCCAGCATGGCGGTGATCACCACCGCGCAAATCGTTCTGATCATGCGTCTGTCCCCCGTCTGAGCGCCTGTTTCAGGTCCGAGGGAAGGAACGCCCCCAGGCCGATGGCAAGCGCGAAGTAAAGCACGATGGAGGCAGGCAGCACCAGAGCAAGGATCGCGATGGTCTGCCCCGGAATGACCGCCTGCAATCCGTTGGTCATGGCCCAGGCGGCGACGCCCATGATGGCCGAGGCAATCACGATCCGCGGCAGACGGTTTGCAAGCCGGTTATCGATGGTCAGGTCGGGGTCGAGTTTGCGCACGCCGCGCCACAATAGGGCGGTGTTCGCCCAGCCCGCAAGCGTGGTGCCGATGGCTGCGGCCAGGAAACCAGCGACAGGGGCCAGCCCGATTGCCAGCGCCACGTTGACGATCATCGACACGATCGCAAAGCGCAGCGGCGTGCGCGTGTCCTCGCGCGCGAAGTAAGCCGGTTGCAGAACTTTCTGCAGGACGAAACTGGGCAGACCGAGCGCATAGATGGCAAGTGCGAGCGCCGTCGCCTGTGTGTCGGCGGAGGTGAAGGCGCCGCGTTCGAACAGCACGCCGACGATCAAGCCGGGTATCGCGACCAGCGCGACAGACGCCGGGACCGTGAGGATCATCGTGAACTCGGCCGCGCGGTTCATCGCATTCGCGGTGCCTGCGCGGTCTCCCGCCCGAAAGCGGCGCGAAAGCTCGGGCAGCAGGACCACACCGATCGCGATGCCGACGACGCCGAGGGGAAGCTGGTAAACCCGGTCGGCATAGGACAGCCACGAGATTGCCCGGTCAAAATACGAGGCGACCTGGGTACCAACCAACAGATTGATCTGCATGACGCCACCGGCAAGGGCCGCTGGGATGCCGACGGAGATCAGGCGCTTTACGTCCGGCGTCAGACGGGGTCGTTTCGGGATCAAACCCATGCCGAGCCGTCTGGCAGCGAACCAGACCAATGCCAGTTGAGCGATCCCGGCGAACGCTGCAGCCCAAACAAGCGCGAGTCCGACGTTCCAACGCATCACCGCAGCCGCAATGATTGCACCGATGAAGATCACGTTCAGCAGGACGGGTGCGGCGGCGGCGGCGGCAAAGTGCCCAAAAGCGTTCAGAACACCCGAGAACAGTGCCGCAAGCGAGATGAACAGGATGTAGGGAAAGACGATCCGCGAGAACACGACCGCCATGTCAAAGCGCTCATCGGCCTGAAAGCCCGAGGCGAGCGCGTAGACAAACCAGGGCATCACGATCTGAGCGAGGATAGTGAATGCAACGAGGGCCGCAAACAATGCCGACAGCGCCTCGGTCCCGAAGGCCCGGGCGGCGTCCGGCCCTTCCCCTTCCAGCCGCTTCGAGAACATCGGCACAAAGGCCATGTTGAAGGCACCCTCGGCGAAGAAGCGGCGGAACATGTTCGGCAGGCGGAAGGCGACGAAGAACGCCTCGGCCACCGGGCCTGCGCCCAGATAGGCCGCGATCAGGATATCCCGCACGAAGCCCAGAACACGGCTGGCCATGGTCCACCCGCCAACGGTGGCGAAGCTCCGCAGCAGACGGATCGGCTTTGGGGTGCTCATGGGCCGGGTCAGCCTGGCGTTAGTCCAGCGGCGCGATGGCGTGGTCTTCTGATTCGACCGCGGCGGTCAGACGCCGCTCGATCGTTCGCAACTTGTTTTGCGCGCGGATCTTGTGGCCGAACAGGTCCTTCACATAGAACACATCGACCGCATGCTCGCCGTAAGTCGCGATGATCGCAGCGAAGATGTTTATGTTGAGGCTGGCCAGTGTCCGGGTCAGTTCGTGCAGCAACCCCAGCCGGTCGCGGGCGTTGACCTCGATCACCGTGAAGAGGTCGGAGGCCTCGTTGTCGAAGACAATCCGTGTCGGAACGTCGAAGCGACTTTCGCGGACCTTGACCCGGTCGCGTTCCGAGATCTCGACACGCGCGATCACCTCGCCTCTCAGCGTCCGCTCGATGGTGCGTCGCAAGCGTTTGAGGCGGGATTTCTCGTAAGCCTGACCATCGCGGTCCTGAATCCAGAAGACCGAGGTCGCCATGCCGTCATTGGTGGTGTAGCTGCGCGCGTCGACCACGTTGGCGCCCGCGATCGCAAAGGCGCCCGCCATGCGCGCGAAGATCCCGGGATGATCGCCCATGAACAGCACCGCTTTCGTGGCGTCACGGGTTTCATCGGGCAGGAAACGGCTTGCGATCTGGGTGTCACCGATCTCGAGCCCCAGTTCCGCGACGATCTTGTGCGTCTCGGTATCCAGCCCCAGCCAGTATTGCGGGTAGTGGCGCAGCGCTTCGGCCTTGCGCGCACTTTCGGGCCAGTCGGCGATAGCGGCCACCAGATCCGACCGGGCGGCATCGACACGGTGCGCGCGCGAAGACTGCTCGACCCCACCGGTCAGCACATCGCGCGTATCCCAATAGAGATTGCGCAGAAGCTGGGCCTTCCAGTTGTTCCACGTGCCCGGTCCGACGCCCTTGATATCGCAGACGGTGAGGACGAGCAGCAGGCGCAGACGCTGCGGGCTTTGGACGAACTTGGCGAAATCGGTGACGGTGCGCGGATCGGTGATGTCGCGTTTCTGCGCCGTGTCGGACATCAGAAGATGGTGGCGCACCAGCCATGTAACAGTTTCAGTCTCGGCCTCGGTCAGGCCCAGCCGCGGCCCGACCTGGACGGCCAATTCGGCACCGAGTTCGGAATGATCGCGGTCCGCACCTTTGCCAAGGTCGTGGAGCAGCAGGGCTGTGTGCAGCACTTTCCGGTTGACCCCGCCTTTCAGGATCTCGGAGGCAACGGGCAGGGTTTCTTCCTCTTCGCCGCGTTCGATCTGGTTCAGCACACCGATGCAGCGGATCGTGTGCTCGTCAACCGTGTAGTGGTGGTACATGTTGAACTGCATCATTGCGACGACCCGGCCGAATTCCGGGATGAACCTGCCCAGCAACTCGGTCTCGTTCATGCTGCGTAGCAGCCACTCGGCATCGGTCGGATTGCACAACATGTCCATGAAGAGCGCGTTTGCAGTCGTATCGGCGCGCAAAGCGTCGTCGACGAGGTCCAGGCTTTGCGTCACAGCCCGCAATGCGTTCGGATGGATCTTGGCCTCCATCCGCGCCGCGTCATGGAACAGCCGGAAAAGATCAGACGGATTGTCGCGAAAGACATCCGGGTTTGAAATCGACAGACGCCCTGCTTCGACCGTGAAGGGTTCGTCACCGGCGGGTTTGTTCGACCGGAAGCTGAGTGCCTGCAGAAGCAGCGACAGCGTGGGTTGTGACTTGGCGTGCTGCGCCTCGAGCGCCGCGGAGAAGATCCGCGTCAGGTCGCCGACCGCCTTGGCGTGGCGGAAGTAGGTCTGCATGAAGTGCTCGACCGCGAGGCGCCCTTCGCCTTCCTCGTAGCCCATCCGCTGGGCGATCTCGACCTGCCGGTCGAAGGTCAGCGTCTCCTGCGCGCGACCTGCAAGATCGTGCAGGTGGCAGCGCACGGCCCAGATGAACTTGGATGCATCGGCGAAGCGCTGAACCTCCTCGCGCTCGAAGACGCCCATCTCGACCAGATCCCAGGCGGTGCCGGTGTGATAGAGGTATTTCGAGATCCAATGCAGCGTCTGCAGATCGCGAAGGCCGCCCTTGCTTTCCTTCAGGTTGGGTTCGAGCAGGTAGCGCGAGCCGCCATGGCGTTCGTGCCGGTTGTCACGCTCGGCCATTTTCGCCTCGACATAGTCGGGCCCGGTCTTGAGGAACAATTCGTTCCAAATGCGTTGGTCAAGTTCGTCAATGGGATCGCGGTCACCGCAGATGAAGCGATGCTCGAGCAAGGCCGTGCGGATTGTCATGTCCTCGCGGGCGAGGCGCAGGCATTCGCTGATCGATCGTGTCGACTGTCCGACTTTGAGCTTCAGATCCCAGAGGATGTAGAGGACGGACTCAACCACGCTCTCGGCCCAGGCGGTCTGGCGATGCGGCGTCAGGAACAGAAGATCGACGTCCGAGAACGGCGCCATCTCGCCGCGGCCATACCCGCCGACGGCTGCAATGGTGAGCCGTTCGCTTTTGGTGCGCAGCGGCTGAGGATGAAGATGCGTCGTGGCAAAGTGCGCGATGGCAGTGACCGCGCAATCGGTGACGTGCGCGAACGATCGTGCAATGCGGAGCCCCGCACGTGGATGCGCCAGGAGCTCTGCATTGACGCGGGCGCGGCCCCCGGACATCGCGTCGGCCACCAGCGCGATCACCTCCGCCCGGGCGGCGTCCATATCGGCTGAGGCGGCGACAGCGTCATCCACGGCGCGCAGCAGATCAGCGCCGTCCAGGATCTCGGTCGGAGTCTTGATCAGATGGGCGAGCCCCGCTTCCGTACGGAGGGGCGCGCCCGTGAGATCTGGCTGCGGGGCGGATACCGCCAAACTCAGCTTCCGACGCCGAAGGCGATGGGCGCGGGGTCGATCGTGGTGAAGACGCCCTCACCGACCTGGAGGATAGAGAGACCGCGTTCACTGCGGCCATCCGGCCCGAACCGGATCGGACCCGTTGCCCCGCGATAGCCCTGCGGCCGCGTCAGCGCCGCCTGCCCGAACGGATCGCGCGAGCCGGTTGCCCGCGCCTCGGCAAGCATCTGGCTTGCCACAAGAACGGCATCATAGCCCAGGACCGCCAATGGCGGTGGTACGGCGCCGTAAGACGCGCGGTAGCGGGATACGAAGGACTTCATCGCCGCTGGGTCGGGAGCCGGGAACCATCCCCCAGCGAGTGCGGAAACACCCAGGGTCGTGCGCGTGTTCCATTGCCCGTGTCCCAGGAACTTGTAGCCGGCGCCAAGTCCCGCCTCATTGAGTTTGGCCGTGATGAAGGACAGTGCCTGCCCGCTTTCGGGGATTAGCACGGCGCGAACACCGGATGCACGGGCGCGCGAGGCGAAATCTGCCGCTCCTGCACCGATGCCTTGCTCGCTGCGCTGGAACGGAGTCCGAACGACGAGCGCCGGACCAGCGCCGACCTGCGCACCGTTGAGCGCCAACTGGCCAGCGGGGTTCTGCGGATAGAAGATCCCGACCGAGCCATATCCTTGGGCACGTGCATAACTGGTGATGCGGCGGGTCTCCATGTCCGGCAGGAAGCCACTCAGATAGATCGGACCGCCAGCGATGCTGCTGTCCGTCGAGAAAGAGATAACCTTCAGACCTTTTTCTGCCGCCGGGGCCGCCACAGCCTTGGTATTATTCGAGAACAACGGCCCCATAACCAGTTTGGCCTGTTCGCCGATGGCGCGCGAGACGGCGGCGCGCGCAAGATCGGGACGGCCGCCGGTGTCGTAGACACGCAGATCGATCAGCGGGTCAGCCAATTCTGCAGCTGACAGGCGTGCGGCATTGGCCAGCGCCTGGCCAAGCTGGGCTGCGCCTGTGTTCTCGGCCGTCAGCGGTGCCAACAGTGCTAGCGTGACCGGTTTCGTCGGATCGAATTGTCCGGATGGTGAACTGTTCGACGTGCTTGCCGCAGGTCCTGTCGAGGACGACTTGCCACCGCAAGCAGCGACTGCGAACATGCATGCGACCAGCGCGGCAATCGCAGGAATTCGGGATCGGCACAACATGACTACCTCTCACATGTTTTGTGGGTCTGGCCCGTGCTCGCCCCCAGCCCGGCTGAATTGCGGCGGACCGTATGGCTGAGAAGCCCGAAAGTAAACGCCGGACTCCGCGAAAGTCCCGGTCCGCCGAGGCGAGTGTAGCAGCCCCGCAACGCGACTCACAGGCGATTGCACCCGGGCTTTGGCTGGTTGCGACGCCGATCGGAAACATGGGCGACATCACGTTGCGCGCGGTCGAGGTTCTGCGCGGTGCAGACGTTTTGGCCTGCGAGGATACGCGGCGCACGCGGCAGTTGTTGTCTTTGCTTGCCATCCCGCTCGAGGGGCGGCAGTTGATTGCATATCACGACCGGAACGGTGCCGCGCAAAGGCCGCGCCTGCTAGGGATTCTGTCAGATGGACAAAGCGTCGCCTACGTGTCGGATGCGGGGACGCCGATGATCGCGGATCCTGGGTACCGCCTCGTCGAGGCGGCACATGCGGCGGAGCTCCCGGTGCATACAGCGCCCGGTGCATCTGCTGTCGCTGCCGCCCTAACCCTAGCCGGACTTCCGACCGATCGCTTTCTGTTCTTGGGGTTTCTGGCACAGAAGCGCGCAGCGCGTCAGGCCGCGCTGAAAGAGATCGCCGCTGTCAGGGCGACGCTGGTCCTGTTCGAGTCCCCTAGACGCCTTTCGGAGCTGTTGAAGGACGCGGTCGCGGTTCTCGGCGCCGACCGGCAATCCGCGGTCGTCCGCGAGATCACGAAACTGCACGAAGAGGTCATGCGCGGCAGCATCGGTGAGCTTGCCATGATGTTTCAGGATCGGGAGGCACGCGGTGAGATCGTTGTCGTCATCGGTCCGCCATCGAAGATCGATCCGCTCGAGGATCAGCCCGAACAGCTGGACGCGCGCCTGCGCGCTTTGCTCGCTGATCTGTCGGTAAAGGACGCAGCCCGCGCAGTGGCCGACGAGTTTGGCCTGCCGAAACGCGACGCATATGCGCGCGCTTTGGAACTGAGCCGCGACGTTCAATGAATATTAGCTGACTTGCGCGAGCCTCAACCGGCGGATGTTACGAGGAACTAGCACATGTCTTTGGATCTGGGGCGAAATCATCCTCTCGCCCAGAACGGTTCTTCCGCGTGCGCTGTGCCGGGTTCCGCGCGGGCTCGCCTCGCACGCAGTATCCGCGGCAGATCAAACCACTTTTCGGGTATTGCGGCGGAAGACTCGGTCGCGCGCGCGTACACCGGGAAGGGTGCGACCGTTCTGGGACGGCGCGTTCGCACGCCGGCTGGTGAGATCGATCTTGTCCTGAAACACAACGACATTCTTGTCTTTGTCGAAGTAAAGCGCCGAAGAACGGCACATCATTTCGACTCTCCCATCACAACATTCCAATGGAGCCGCTTGGAGAACGCGGCGCTTCACTATATGGTACCCTATGTTGAAGACACGGGTATCCAACCGGTCTGCAGGTTCGACGCCGCTCTCGTGGCGCCGGACGGTCAGGTCGAAATCATCGAGAATGCCCGGTCGTTCGACGAGCAGTAGAAGCAACGACAGGCAAAACAGATGATCATGAGATTCAGGCCAACGGCATGGATGCTGGTGGTGCCCCTGTGGGCCCTTGCATCGTGCGGACCAGCAAGCTTGGCGATCGGAACGGGTGCGGTTGTCGCGCGCTCTGTGATTCAAGAGCGCTCAACCCAAGACGCTTTGAGTGACACTGAGATTCAGCTGACGCTCAACAACAAGTTTCTAAATCACTCTGCTGGGCTTTTCGGAGATATCTCGACGAGCGTTGTTGAAGGACGCGTCGTGTTGACCGGCTCTGTTCCCCAGCGGGGCGATAGGGTCACGGCGACGGATCTGAGCTGGCAGACGCCCGGCGTTGTCGAGGTTACGGACGAGTTGACGGTTCAAGAGGACTCTGGTGCCGTCGCCTATGCCGAGGACGCTTGGATCTCGAACCAGCTCCGAGTCAAGCTACTGGCGGACGGTAAGGTCAGCTCGGTGAACTATTCGGTCGAGACAGTCGACAAGGTCGTCCATCTGACCGGGCTCGCGCGATCAAAGTCCGAACTGGCCCGCGTGATCGATCACGCTTCTGGCCTGAGCGGCGTTTCCAAGGTTGTCAGCCACGTGCTGACCATTGACGATCCGCGCCGACAGATGACATCAGCGTCCGACGCGCAGACAACCGGCTGAGCGCAATCAGACGAGGACTGAGATGGGCCTGAACGTTGCCATCCAGATGGACCCGATCGGGTCCGTCGACATTCATGCGGACAGCACGTTCCGGCTGGCACTTGAAGCCGAGGCGCGTGGCCACGGCCTGTTCTACTACCAGGTCGAGGATCTCTATTGGCAGAACGGGCGTGTCATGGCTTCCGGACATGATCTGACCGTGCGAAAGACCGAAGGCGATCACTACACGCTTGGCGAGCGGCGTATCGTGGACTTGTCGGAGTGGGATGTCGTCCTGCTGCGCCAGGATCCGCCCTTCGACATGAGCTACATCACCAACACGCACCTTTTGCAGATGATCCATCCGGGCACCCTGGTGGTGAACGACCCGTTCTGGGTGCGCAACTGCCCCGAGAAAATCCTGGTGCTGGAGTTTCTCGACCTGATGCCTGAAACGCTGGTCGCCCGTTCGCTCTCGGCAATCAAGACGTTCCGGGAAGAACACAAGGACATCATCGTCAAACCGCTCTACGGCAATGGCGGGGCCGGGGTTTTCCGACTGCGTTCGGACGACTCGAACCTGGCCTCGTTGCACGAGATGTTTGTCGGACTGAACCGCGAGCCGCTGATGGTTCAGAAGTTCCTGCCCGATGTCTCGGCAGGTGACAAACGTGTCATTCTCATCGACGGAGAAGTCGTGGGGGCGATCAACCGCGTGCCGCAGCCGGGCGAGACGCGGTCGAACATGCATGTCGGCGGACGGCCCGAGAAGGTGGAACTGACCGATCGAGACCGAGAGATCTGTGAGAGGCTGAAGCCCGTTCTGAAGGAACGCAGTCTGATCTTTACTGGCATCGATGTGATCGGACGCAATCTGACCGAGATCAACGTCACGTCGCCCACGGGCATTCAGGAGCTTGAACGTTTCGACGGGGTCAATGTCGCTGCCCTGATTTGGGAGGCGATCGAGCGCCGTCGCGGGGCGTAGTCGCGATGAGCCTGCGTCTGCGGCTTCTCAACCTGGGGCTGCGCCTGCTCGTGAAGCCGAAGTTGCGGCGCATGAAGGACCCACAGAACCTGCGTGACAGCTTGGAGCGTGACGCAGCAAGGTTTTTTGTTTGCCCGGAAGATGCGAACTTTGTCGCCGACCTGATCCGGCGTCCCCAACCTCCGGCAAAGGTCGGAATGATCGAAGCACTGTGGGCAAGCCAGGGCCGGCCGGATCGGCGGCGCGTGATCCTGTATCTGCACGGCGGCGCCTATATCGCAGGCTCACCCCGCACGCACCGGCATCTGGCGGCGGCCTTGGCCGGTGCGGCGGGCGTGCGTGCGATCGTGCCCGACTACCGGTTGGCGCCCGATCATCCCTTTCCAGCCGCGCTGGAGGATGCGTTGTCGTCCTATCGTCACTTGCTGTCTGCGGGCTATGACCCGTCCGAAATTGCGGTAGCTGGAGACTCGGCGGGCGGTGGCCTGGGCCTCGCTCTGCTACTGAAACTACAGGCAGAGGATCTGCCGCGGCCGGCCTGCTATGTCGGTTTCTCGCCGTGGACGGACCTTTCCGGACAGTCAGACACGCTCCGGCGGAACGCAAGGCGTGATGTCATGCTGCCGATCTCGCGCATGAAAGACGCCACGGGTTTTGTGCTGAACGGGCATGATGCCAAGGACCCGTTCGTATCGCCTGTCTTTGGCGATTGGAGCGCTCCACCGCCCGCGCTATTGTTCGCGGGGCGGCACGAGGTTCTGCTGGGGGATTCCATCCGAATGGCCGAAGTGCTGCGGGCCACAGGTGGCGACGTGACGCTCGAGCTCTGGCGTCACACACCGCATGCTTGGCCCATCTTTGTAGGGCGCTTGCCGGAGGCCGATCACGCCGTGGCGACAGCCGGAGGTTTCATTGCCCGCCACCTGTGCGCGCAACCGGAATAAGCAACGAGGACAAGCGCTTCTTGCGACCGGACGGCAGTGTTTCGAGCAGCGTGTATCCGATTTCGGTTGCCAGCCGTTCGATCCGATGGTGGGCGTTCTCGGCGTGGTCTAACAGCACCTGAGGCTGTTCGCGCGCGAGGGTATCACGCAGGCCTTTGATCACATCGACCTCTGAACCTGACGTATCGATCTTGATCGCATCGACACGTTCGCCTGCGAGGATTTCGTCACCGCGCTGCATCTTGACCGGGACCACCTTGTCAGGGTCCTGGGCTTCTGGCGCCTCCCGGCGAACCATGGTTTCCGACGACCGGCGTCGATTACGGATCAGCCACCCAGAAGTCGAGACACTGCCGAGCGCCACCGCCTCGGGTGGCATGTCCAGCCTGTCGGCAACACCGTTGATCTCCATGTTCAGCTTGAGGAGCCGGAGGATCTCCTCGTTCGGCTCGATCGCCAGAACACGAGCGGCGGCGCCAAGCCGAGCCATCACAACCGAATGGTTGCCAGAATGGGCACCGATATCGACGAAGGTGCCGCCTTCGGGGAATCTGCGCAGCAGCGCCGTCAGCCCCGGTTCATCCCAGATCTGACCGGCGCGGTGTGCCTCCATCACCGGGTCAGGACCGGAACGGCTGGCGAAATTCAGGATCGTTTCGCCCAGATAGATGGACGAAACCGCCTCAGCATGGGTTAGGCGGCTGTCTCGCTTGAGAAGATCCGGGATCGGATGAGAAATCGCGTGTTGCAGAACGCTCGGCCCTTTCACCTGATCGGCGACGGGTTCCGCCGCGACCAAAATGTTCATGGGCGATGGGACGTCGCCGTGATCGTTCAGGATCTTCAACTCGGGGAACGCAGAAGTAAGAGCCTCGTCGACCCGGTCGACCCCGTTCCAGACCATCGCCCAATCGACACCGCAGGTGATCTTCTGATCTGAGGTACGGGTTAGCAGGTTCTGCGCCCCAGACCGCGTGATCAGATAACAGTCGCCGCCCGGCGCTGATTTCAGACTCAGCATGGCAGGACCGCCAAGATCGGACACCTTGCGCAGGACGTCCTGGATTGGCGCGAAGGGCGGTGCCGAAGCAGCGCTGGCCCACGACGCAAGGCGTCCGTTCGCGAACAGCAGATCAAGGTTCGGAACTGTAGAGAGCACATCCTTCAAGCTCGTCGGATCGCGAAGAATCTCGGCATCATCCTCGCAGATCAAAGCACAATCATAACCCGCGTCGAGCACACGCTGCCAAGCGCGGCGATGGCTGAGGAAACACCCGATCGCACCGGGCTTCGCCTCGGGTGCGCCCCAGAAATGATCTTCGATCAGATCGGCGTGTAGGGCGAACGGGAAATCCGGGTTGTGGGCGTCGAGCGCATCGATCCTCTCAGGCACGATGCCGAAATGGGATGCACTGTCGGTGAACCGCTCGAGACGATCGCGGTCGATGCGCCGGTTGATCACGAACACCGGCAACGCCATAGCTCAAACCTGCCCGCGCGCCGCCTTCTCGGCAATGCCAGAAGTTCCTTCGCGGCGTTCAAGCTCGGCCAGCACGTCATCCCAGGTCAGATCCTGCGCCGCCAGCATCACCAGCAGGTGATAGACCACATCCGCTGCCTCTCGGGTCAAAGCACCCCGATCACCGCGCGTTGCCTCGATGATGGCTTCGATGGCTTCCTCACCGAATTTTTCGGCGCACTTAACTGGCCCTTTGGACAACATCTTGGCCGTATGTGACGTCTCGGGATCTGCATCCTTGCGCGCTTCGATCGTAGCGGACAGACGGTCAATGGCGTTCATGATCGCAAGAACTCCAGACGACTTTCCTTAAGGTAGATTGCATCCAGAAGCGCAAAGGCTTCGTGCGAGAAAGGCTGCCCTACGATATCCTCACGGCTGAGGTGCACGGCATCGACCGTTGTGGTCTCGCCCAGATGATCGAGAATCGTGAAGGCATTCAGGTTCGGATGGTAGTCGGCACTAAAGATCCAACGATCGCGCGTATCGGCTTCTTCGGACCAGTTTCCCAGACCTACACGGAAATTTGGCGAGTGTTCCAGATGCGCGCGCGTGAAGTTCACAAAGTAGAAGCCGATCCAACCATCTTCGACAAGAAGATCGCCCTGCAACGACGTAGTGGTCTGGCCGCAACAATCACATAGCGTTTCCTCGGCTTCCAGTTCTTCGATCAAGATTGATTGCCAATCCGTGACGGTCATGGTCGCACCGCGATGCCAGCCTCGGCCATGTGCGCCTTGGCCTCGGCGATGGTGTGGTCCCCGAAGTGGAAGATTGAGGCGGCGAGCACGGCCGAGGCATGGCCTTCCGTCACGCCTTCGACCAGATGATCGAGCGTCCCGACGCCACCGGAAGCGATGACCGGGATCTGCACCGCATCAGCAATCGCGCGGGTCAGTGGCAGGTTGAAGCCTGTCCGTGTGCCGTCACGGTCCATCGAGGTCAGCAGGATCTCGCCCGCGCCTTTCGATTCCACGAGTTGTGCGAACTCGACTGCGTCAATTCCCGTCGGCTCGCGCCCACCATGCGTGAAGATCTCGTAACGATCCGGCCCCACCGATTTTGCGTCGATCGCCACGACAATGCACTGCGCGCCGAACTTGTCCGAGGCGCGCGCTACGAAGTCCGGATCCCTCACGGCGGCGGTGTTGATCGAGACTTTATCGGCACCTGCCAGCAACAGATCGCGGATGTTCTCGATCGTGCGCACACCGCCACCGATGGTGAGAGGCATGAAGCACTGCTCGGCCGTGTGGCGCGCTACGTCTAGGATCGTGCCCCGATTCTCATGGCTTGCGGTGATGTCGAGGAAGCAAAGCTCGTCAGCTCCTGCCGCGTCGTAGACCTTGGCTTGTTCGACGGGATCGCCTGCATCGATCAGATCGACGAAGTTGACGCCCTTGCCCACGCGGCCGTCCTTCACATCGAGGCAGGGGATGATGCGGGTCTTCAACATGGCGCCTGCTTAGCCGGATCACAGCGGCGTGTCGACCGGTTGACTGTTGCCCTGATCCGTGTGCCTTTGCCCCCGTATGCAACCTGACGGGGATTGTCATGAAAAGAACCTTCTCGGCAGCGGTACTTGCCGTTGCACTGTCTACAACGGCACATGCCGGTATGATCACGAAGACGAGCGCTCATTCGGTGGGCGATACCATTGACCGGCTCGCGGCCGCGGTCGAAAAAGCGGGGGCCAAGGTGTTTGCCCGCGTCGATCACGCGAAAGGTGCGGCCAGCGTCGATGCCGACCTCCGCCCTACTCAGATGCTGATGTTCGGCAACCCGAAGCTCGGGACACCCGCCATGCAAGGCGCCCAGAGCATGGGGCTGGATCTTCCGCTGCGCGTCGTGGCGTGGCAGGCCGAGGACGGCAATGTAATGGTCGGCTACCATGATCCGGCCGCCGTCGCGGCCTTGCATGGTCTGCCGTCAGACCACCCGACAATCGCAAAGATGACAGGCGCGCTGAACAAACTGACGACAGCGGCGACTTCGGATTAGCCGCTGCACGGCCCCTGCACCTCAATTCCGGGCGAATCCGCCAACACGTGCAGGGGCAACCCGTTCATAACGACGGCATCTGCTGCTTGCACCAAGGCCGTCATGAGCGAAACGTCCACGTCCCCACCCGTGCCGAAGCGCACCCTTTTCCAGTCGATGGGCTGGCGCTTTGGAATTGTCGCCGCCCTGACGGTGGTGATGTTCGTGCCCCTGATCGCTGTCAGCTTTGTGATCCAGGACCGCGCGCATTACCAATCAAGTGCCGTCTACGAGGTCAGCCAGCTCTGGGGCGGGCCGATGACGCTGTCTGGCCCGTTCCTGATCCTGCCAGTCGAGCGCGAGCGTACCGAGACGATCACGAATCGCGATGGTGTAGTCAGGACTGAGACGTTCGTTGACCGCGTCGAGCCGGTGATCCTGATGCCGGAAACGCTGAAAATCACCGCCGACAGCCAGACCGAAGTTCGCAACCGCGGGATCTTCCAAATCCCGGTTTTCACCGCTGATCTCAAAATCGCCTTTGCATTCGACCCGAGCCGGGTCGACGACGTGGTTCGAAACCGCGAGTCTGTGCTCTGGGACAAGGCGAGCCTTGTGTTCTACATGCCGCGCACGCGCAGTTTCTCGGGCCACGCGAGCCTGTCGGCCGGCAGCCGCCGCATAGATCTGGAACCGGGCGTTCCGGGCGCGAACGGATCGGGCATCAGTGCGGCACTGAGCGATCCACGCACGCTGAGCGGTCTGGTGCTGGAGATGGGCTTGAACGGCGCCGACCGGATGACCTTTGCACCAGCCGGGCGCGAAACCACTGTGTCGCTGAGCTCGGACTGGCCGCATCCCAGCTTTGACGGCAGCTTCCTGCCGCGAACCCGCAATGTCACCGAGGCTGGGTTTACCGCGACCTGGGAGGTTCCGCACCTCGCGCGAGACATTCCGCAGGTATCGCGCGGTCAGGCGCAGCTTGGCTCGGATTTCGGCGTGAGTTTCTACGACCCGGTCGATTTCTACCACAAGGTGGAGCGGGCTGCGAAATACGGCATCCTGTTCATCGCTCTAACCTTTCTGACGGTCCTGATGACAGAGCGGTTGTCGGCACGTTCCGTCCACCCAGTTCAGTTCCTGCTGATCGGGGTGGCTCAGTGCGTGTTTTTCCTCTTGCTGCTGAGCTTTTCGGAGCAGGTCGGCTTCACCGTGGCGTACGCGATCGCCACAGCGGCAACTGTCGGGTTGATCGGGGTCTACGGAGTGCGCGGTTTGGGGCTGGGGCGCCACGCGCCAGTGCTGACCGGCGCACTGCTCACACTGTATGGAACACTGTTCATGATCCTGCGGTCGACCGATTATGCACTGCTGGCGGGCTCGATCCTTGCCTTTGTCGCCGTGGCCGTCGTGATGGTGATGATCCGGCGTGAGGACTGGTTCTCGGAACCGCACGATGAAGTGCCTGCAACCTGAAAAGTTGACGGCAAGATCGCTTCCGACATCTAGCGACGTTTGGCTGATCTGACGTGTTGTACCAACTGCTGCGGGTCAGATGCTGTCCGGGTCGCATGTCCTTTTTCGAGCCTCGTGCTTCCGCCGCGCGGTATGCGGCAGATTGCAGACAATACAAGCTGAGGACTCAATCATTGCAACTTTTCGGAGACGAAGCGTTCCGCCCGCGCAGCCGTGGGAACCGCGAAACGGTCGTTCTGGCAGCCCGCCCTCCGAAGGCATTCGTCGGTTGCTCTACCGTCCAGAACAGGAAGTAGGCCGTGGCGATGGAGACTACTACAAAGACGACACATAAGGGTTCTGCCATCCATTCTGGCCAACGCACGACCTCTCTGTGAAGATTCTGGAAGATCGCAACGAAGACAAAATGAACCAGGTACAAGCTGTATGATCGATCGCCAAGGTGAACCAGTGCGCGCGCGAATCGACCTTTGCAGGGCGCCGCGATCAGACCGTACAAGAGAACGGCAGATCCTGCCGCTTCGATGAGCAGTTTCGACTGCTGGCGAAGGTTGGCTGAAGCCACGGCGTTGTGGAATGCGTTTGGTATTGCTTGGCCGATATATGGTGCTGCGATTACTGCAATAAGCCCCATTGCGATCCAAACCGTTGGGCTTGGGCACGGCCGCAACCGCCAGACCAGATACAAAACGATGCCGACGGCGAAACAAACGTTCACCCGGGCAAAAACGTGATAGTCCCAGCCCAGTCCGCGCAATCCGAGCGCTGGTGCACCAATGCGTCCCCAAACTCCATACGCAACGAGACCCAGCAAAAGCATTAGAAGTGTCCGTGGACCTGCCACGATCGCTGTAAGACCAGCCAAGATGTAGAACAATACCTCGTGTTCTAGCGACCAACCCGGATGAAGTGCGGGATAAGACTGCATCGGCCAGAACACGAGGCTTAGAAGAATGTAATCAACGTTGTAGCCGAGCTCACTTGGGACCCTGTCGCGGTGCAAGATATAAACAAGGACATAGAGCGCGGTGCAAACAGCATAAATTGGCCATAGTCGGAAAGATCGCTTTATGAAAAAACTTGTAGCATCATAGTCTGATCTGTCTGTGACATAGCAAATTATAAATCCAGAGATCACGAAGAAGAACGGAACTCCAATATCTCCATGTTCATAAAAGTATGGTAATCGAATATAGCTTTCTTCCGGGAACCTAATCAGCGTGAGTTTTGCATGAAATATAACGACCGCAAGCGCGGCGATAGCCCTACCGATTTGCAAGCCATCTAGCTTGGTATGGTTCACCGCGCTGCTCACACTGACGATCGTCAGTGCGCCACAGCAGCTGCGACGCTTTCGTCAATCATCCGGCCTTCGCGGAATCGATCGAGGCTGAACGGATCCGCCACATCATCACCTCCGTTCGCGACCAGCCCGGCAGTTGCCCAACCCGATCCCGGTATCGCTTTGAACCCACCAGTGCCCCAGCCGCAGTTGATGAACACGTTCTCGACCGGTGTCTTCGAGATAATCGGCGAACGATCGCCGGTCATGTCGACGATCCCGCCCCACTGACGCAGCATCTTCAGGCGCGAGATCATCGGGAAGGTCTCGCAAAGCGCCGCGACGGTTTCCTCGATATGCTGAAAGCTACCGCGTTGTGTATAGTTGTTGTAGCCGTCCGCGCCGCCACCGATCACCATCTCGCCCTTGTCGGACTGGCTCATGTAGCCGTGCACGGTGTTGGCCATGACGACGATGTCCATGCATGGCTTGATCGGTTCTGACACGAGCGCTTGCAGGGCGACGGATTCGACCGGCAGTCGGAACCCGGCCATGTCGGCCAGAACACCGGAGTGGCCCGCCACCACGATGCAGAGCTTGTCGCATGTGATCGCGCCTTTCGAGGTCTGGACGCCGCTGACTTTGCCGCGGTGCTTGTCTATGCCAGTCACTTCGCACTGCTGGATCACGTCGACACCCAGATCCGAGGCCGCGCGCGCGTAGCCCCAGGCCACAGCGTCGTGGCGCGCCGTGCCGCCGCGTGGTTGCCACAGTCCGCCCAGGACCGGATAGCGCGGCCCATCGATCTCCATGATCGGGCAGATTTCCTTGACCCGCTGAGGGCTGACCAGTTCCGTGTCGATGCCGGCGCAGCGGTTTGCGTGAGCAGTGCGCTTCATCGCGCGCAGCTCGTGTTCGGTCTGGCACAGCATCATCACACCGCGTGGCGAGAACATGATGTTGAAGTTGAGCTGCTGGCTCAGGTCTTCATAGAGCGAACGCGAGAGTTCATAGACCCCTGCGGAGGACGGCTGAAGATAGTTCGAGCGGATGATGGTCGTGTTCCGACCAGTGTTGCCACCGCCGAGCCAACCCTTCTCGAGCACCGCCACATTCCGGATGCCGTGGTTCTTCGCCAGATAGTACGCGGTGGCCAATCCGTGCCCACCGGCACCGATGATGATCACCTCATAGTGCTGGCGCGGCTCGGGCGAGCCCCAAGCACGCTCCCAATCCGCGTGATACTTCAGGGCATTCTTCGCGATGGCATAGGCGGAGTAACGCTGCATTGGGCACCTGTGGCTCTGGATCGCGGGGGACGTTATCCCAAAGCGCGTGCAGTGCAAAACCAGATGCGCCATAATCGGTGCGCGGGACGACATGCGCCGTTGAACGCAGTTCACGGCGTGGCTATGTCGCGGGCAGGAGGACGGATGCTCACATTCTATCTGATCGCGGGCGGGCTGGCGTTTGCAACGGTGATCCTGATCGCCTTGCCGCTGATTTCCGGGCGTTCGAGTGCCACCGATCGCGATGCAACGGATGCCGAGGTTTTTCGCGACCAATTGGCCGAGATCGACCGCGATCTGGCGCGCGGCACGATTGATGAATCCGAAGCCGAAGGTGCGCGCGTCGAGATTTCGCGCCGTTTGCTAACCGCCACGCAACGCGCCAAGCGCAGCGGCGCCCTGATGCCCGCACCGCGCGGCAGTTCCGGCATGATCGCCGGCATGTTGATCATGGGCCTGCCTGCGGCGGGCGCAGTGTTGTATCTTGCTGTCGGCTCCCCCGGCGCAGAGGATCAGCCGTTCGCGGCGCGGGAGGCGGCCCAGCAAACGCGCGTCGTATCGGCACAGGCGACGCGACCGAGCCAGATCGAGGCTGAGTCCCGGATCACCGATGACATGCGCGCACCAGTCGAGCAGGACCCTGAATATGTCGGTCTGGTCAATCGACTTGAAGAGACGTTGGCCCGGCGTCCAGACGACGCGCAGGGTCAGCGGCTTCTGGCGAACGGCCTTATGCGGCTTGGACGCTGGGTCGAGGCGCGGAAAGCTTACGAACGCCTGATCGAAATCGCCGAAGCGCCAATCGATCCAGAGGTTCGGGCGAACATGGCCGAGGCGATGATCTTGGCGGCAGGAGGCTATGTCTCGCCCGAGGCAGAACAGGCGATCGACGCGGCACTCGCGGGCGATCCGAACTCCGCAATGGCACGTTACTACAGCGGTCTGGCGCTGCGGCAAGGCGGCCGGGTGGATGAAGCGATCGCAACCTGGGAAGCCCTGCGGCAGGACTCCCCCACCGATGCACCGTACATGCAATGGCTGAACATGATGCTCGCCGAGACGATCGAAGCTCAGCGCGGGACGGCTTCAGGGCCCAGCCAGGAAGAAATCGCCGCTGCCAATGACATGACCGCCGAGGATCGGTCGACGATGATCCAGGGCATGGTGGACCGCCTGGCAGCGCGCCTGGCGGAGCGGGGCGGCTCCCCGCAGGAATGGGGTCAGTTGATTGCCTCGTACGCGACGCTTGAACAGCCCGAGCGGGCGGAGAAGGCGCTGCTGGATGCAATGTCGGCCTATCCCGAGGGACCAAGCCACGATTCATTGATGGCGCTTGCGGCAAGTCTGAATGTCGCTGGCGCTGAAGTGCCCGCGCCGTCCTCTGCACCGCAAGCTCCGGGACCAACCGCCGAGGACATTGCCGCTGCGCAGCAGATGTCCGCGGGCGATCGTGCCCAGATGATCGAAGGCATGGTCCAACGGCTCGAGGAACGGCTTCTTTCCGACGGCGGTCTGGCCGAGGATTGGCTGCGTCTTATCCGCTCCTATGCGCAGCTTGATCGCATGGAAGATGCAACACGCATCTACAAGCTTGCCGAGGTCGCCTTGGCGCAGGATCCATCGCGCGGGTTCGTTCGAGAGCAATCGCTGCTGATGGGTCTTCCAATCGAATGAAACTGCACGAGGACGTCGCCCATCTTCCGCGCGCCGGAGCGCTTATGGGCCTGGACCCGGGGACCAAGACGATTGGCGTAGCGATCTCGGACGGCTTGCGTATGACAGCGACACCGTTTCAGACGCTGAAGCGCGGGAAGTTCTCGAAGGATGCGTCCGTACTGGACGGGATTGTGGCAGATCGCTCCATCACGGGCGTCGTCATCGGACTGCCTAGAAACATGGATGGGTCCGAGGGGCCGCGCGCCCAGTCGGTCCGTGCCTTCGCCCGCAACGTTGCAGAGAAGCTGGGGCTTCCGGTCGCCTTCTGGGATGAGCGATTGTCGACTGTGGCGGCAGAACGGACCTTGCTGGAGGCAGACATGTCTCGTAAACGCCGCGCCGAGGTCATCGATGCGATGGCTGCACAGTACATTCTGCAAGGCGCACTGGACCGTCTTGCAATCATCGAGCAGGGCGCATGATGAGCGAACGACCGGAACCTCCCGTCTGGCAGCGCCCGGAGATTCAAAGTCCGTGCGTGAACATCTGCATGATTCATCCGGAAACGCGGCTGTGTTTGGGATGCGCGCGAACCGGCGACGAGATCGCCCGATGGTCGTCAATGACGCCGGAAGAACGAAGCCTGATCATGGCGGAACTGCCGGCGCGTGATCCGGGACCGCGCAACCGCTCTGGTGGGCGGCAGGCGCGTATCAAACGGCGGTCCGCGTAAGGACCGAGTCCGACTTGTTTACATTCTGTTAACCTTTCGCCTAAAATGTCGCAGTTGCGCGGCAGATCAGCCGGGTTGAGGGGGACAACCCGGGACAGAACGGGACTGGGGAATGCTTTGCGTTTGAATATGCTTTTCTGGCCGCTTACGACACTTTCGCTCGTGAGTCTAAGCCTGGTGCTGCTGGGTCCGCCCGGTTCGGCTTTCCTATGGTCCGACGATCTCGAATTGCGCGCTGCCTACTTCGTTGTTTTCGGCGCTGGCATCACGATTGCATCGGCTGGCCGCATGCTTGTCCGCGGCGGTGCGCGAACCGGGCGATATGCGGCGATCTGGATCGGCGTGTTCTCGGGCCTGGTTACAGCCTATGCCTATCGCGTCGAGCTTTCGCACAGCTATGATTTGATGCGCGGTACCATTCACCCCTCGGTCGCACTGAGCACGGCAAAGGGCGAGGCGCAGCTACGCCGGGCATGGGATGGCCACTACCGAGCGGAAGCCGAGGTTAACGGTGAGCGGATGCGGCTGATGGTCGACACCGGCGCGTCGATGGTGTTGCTGCCCTATGAAGCAATGGAGCAGATCGGCATTGATGCGGACCGGCTCGAGTTCACACTGCCGATCACGACTGCCAACGGCCAGTCGAGCGTCGCGCCAATTCGCTTGGCCTCGATCCGAATCGGCCCGATCGAGGTGCGGGACGTTCAGGCCGCCGTGGCTCATCCGGGGCGGCTCAAGAGCGGTTTGCTTGGAATGAGCTTTCTGGACCGGCTCTATGAAACATCTTTCCGGGGCGACAAGCTGATCCTGAAAATGCAGTGAGCAGCTGCGGGATCAGGGCTGGCCCAACCACCATGCAAGTGAACCTCCGGGATCAGGATCCGGTCTGAAGTAAGCGATCGAGCGCTTCGCCCCAGCCACCTCAGGTGCTGTCCAGGGGGCGACCCCGTGAACCGCAAGCCGATGCACGAGATAGCACTCTCCCGGCTTTGCCGTGACCGGTACCCGCGGGCATCGTTCGAAGGCGTCGCGCCGCGCGGCGGTGTAGGCCTCGGTCACGTCCTCGGATCGCCAATCGTCCGGGCCGATCCCGCCAAGGCGGTCGCGGAGCGCACTGCGAATAATCTCTTGCGATCCCTCATAGACCACCAGGGGTGCGGCATTGGGATCGGCCGTGTTCAGCGGTATGCCGAGGATGAACGCATGTCCTTCCGCCGGCGACCGCCGCCGCCCGGGATCGCTGCGCCGCAGACCGTCAACATGCGCAGCATCGCGATCACGGCGGAACCGAAAGGCGGCATCGCTCTCGCCATCCCAAGGCTGAGGGTAGCCCGGATAACAGACCGAAATCTGAGCGGGATCCCAAGTGATGCCATCGAAGCCAAGCTTGTCGACAATGAAGTCGATCACAGCGCCTGAAAGGGGTGGGACGCTTGCGTCGGGTATCGCGCCATGTGCGTCATTGGGGAAGATATTGACGCCCGCAAACCATGTCCCGCCGCAGCGAAGCCATTGCTGAACGAGATCCGGGTCGTTTCTTAGCCGTTCTGCAACGGGGATTGCCCGAGCCACCCAGTTAGCGAGGTCCGCGTCGTGCGAGAACCGGAGCCAACCGCGCGACAGGAAGCGTTCGTAGTCGCTGTCCACGTCAGGCAGCCGCTTCACCTTGGATGACCGCCGCCATGGCGTCCTCGATCACCGCAAGCCCTGCCCCGGGTCCCGTCGCCTTCTCCGAGAGGATCCGTCGCCAACGCCGCGCGCCCGGACGTCCCGCGAAGACGCCCAGCATGTGTCGGGTGATCGTGTGCAACCGCGTGCCAGATGTAAGCTCATCCTCGATGAACGGGTACATAGCCCGGACGGCTAACTCCGGATCGATTGGCAGAACGGGTTTTCCGAACACACGGCGATCTGCGGCGGCCAGGATGTCCCATGGCGCGTGATAAGCCGCCCGGCCAATCATCGCGCCGTCAAAGTCGGCGAGATGCGCGATCGCTGCGTCCAGCGTCTCGATCCCACCGTTCAGCGCGATTGTCAGATCCGGTCGTTCCGACTTGATACGCTTGACCAGATCATAGTCCAGCAGGGGGATCGTCCGGTTCTCCTTCGGGCTCAGTCCCTGGAGCCAAGCCTTCCGGGCATGAACGGCGAAGCGCCGAACGCCGCTTGCCGCGACCTCGTCGATAAATCCTGGCAGGACTGCCTTCGGATCCTGATCATCGACGCCGATCCGGCATTTGACTGTAATCTCTGGGCCGTCTGGCCCTGCGGCGTCGCGCATCGCCGCCGTACAGTCCGCAACAAGGTCGGGCGTCCGCATTAGGCAAGCACCGAAGGCGCCGTTCTGCACCCGGTCCGAGGGACAGCCGCAATTCAGGTCGATCTCGCAGAAGCCGAAGTCGCGCGCAATCCGCACGGCTTGGTGCAGATCCTCAGGCACCGACCCACCCAGTTGCAGGGCTAACGGGTATTCGTCCGGTGAGTGTTTGAGCCATCGCTCCGGATCACCATGCAACAGCGCGTTGGCCGTCAGCATCTCGGTGTAGAGCAGCGTGTGCCGAGAGAGCTTGCGGTGGAACGCACGGCAAAACCGATCCGTCCACTCCATCATCGGAGCGACGGAGAGGCGCCAGTTCGTATCCTCTGATTGGTCGGTTACAGTCATCTGCACGCATCGAACTCTGGTTATTGGCGATCTAGCACATCCGCGCGTCGAAGATAGGTATTGCTGTGTTCAACCCCAACGTCCGTATCCGGTGGTTCCCGATCAAAGGACCTCCACGCCCGGGCGCAGCTTTCGGTAGTCAGCGCGCGAAAGCTCGCACGAAAACGCACCCGGCGTCGCTACGTTCAGGATACTGCCAGCGATCGGCTCGAAGTCCGCGCGGTAATGCACCGTACTCTTCACGCAGGTTATCTGGGTGTCACCGGGATCAACGCCGAAATGCGTGAACAGAGCACGATCCAAGCATTGCACGCGGATTGAACTGACGACCACGCGAATGTCGGTTCCGGGATGCTGCAGACGCACCATGCAACTCGGCCCCAGCGTTGCGCTGCCGCCACCGTACATTTCGCCAGTATAGGTGACGTTTCCGTCGCTCAACGCGTCTACGACGTAACTGCCAGCGACGGGCGGCGGACCAATTCTCCAGGCTTTTGCACCCAGTTCGCCATCGAATGTCGAACCGACACCCGCGTTGCGCGCACGTTGAACGAATTCTGGATCGCAGAGGATGCCAAGAATGGCACCTTTGGCCTTTGCGTCGATCAGCGCATGGAGAAGGCCAGTGGTGTCCGAAGTGCCCCCAGCGCCCGGATTGTCCTGAACATCGGCCAGGACTGTAGGCCCCTCGATATCTTGCGCGAGAGCGATCGCCTCGGCAGTTGTAAGCAGGTTGGTATCAAAGCGGGACCGCGCGGCGACAACGCGAGAGGCAAGATCGATGGCCAACTCCTGAGCTTTCTCGGGCGTCTTCGCGTAGGCAAGGACCGACGGACCGCAGTCATGGATGTCCGCGGCCGTAAAGCCCATCGCGATCTCGCAATACGCGTCATCGGTCTCGGTCTGTTCAACGAAGCCATAAAGATCTTCACACGGGGACATTCCCGTGTACTGGGCGTGAAGCGGGACCAGAAATGGGATCTGACGGAACCCTGAATGCAGTTTCTGACCGCCGATCCGGCGGCACAGACGGCGCATGCAACGCGTACCCGTGTCGGCCATGTCGAGATGCGGATACGTGCGGTAGACGGTAACCAAGTCGGCAAGCTCTATCATGCGCCGTGAGATATTTGCATGAAGGTCTAGGCTGACACCGATGGGCAGATCGCGGAACTCTTCCCGGATCAGGTCCAGCAGCGCACCTTCGCCATCATCATGACTTGCGGTGACCATAGCGCCATGCAGATCGAGGTAGATGCCATCCAAAGGATCCGCTTTGGTGAGGCCATCCAAGATCATACCGCTGATCCAGTCGAACGCGTCGTCGGTCACCGGGCCGCTTGGCTCGGCGGCGCACCACAGGATCGGCACCAGATCGACACCTTTGGCAGCCGCCACCGCTCCGGCAATGGGAAGGTTCATGCCGCGGGTTCGCTCGACGACTTCACTTCCTTGCAGCAGACCCGGCCAAGAATCCGCCATGCGAAACTCTTCGATACCGGCCTGACCGGGAGAAAAGGTGTTCGTTTCGTGCTGAAAACCGGCAATGGCGATGCGCATTGGTCAGACCGTGACCTTCGGCAAGACGACATGAACACAGACGCCATTCGCAGCGGATTTTAGTGGTTCGGCGTTTGGACCGGCTTCGGAGATGGTGCTCATGCGCGGCGACTTACAAGCGGTTGCGCACTGGGATCAAGCGGCGCATGCCCCAGGAGTTCGCGCCTGTACAGTCCTGAATCGGTAAGCACTCGCATTGACATGCTTCGCAGAGGCGATCGCATGCACGTTTGGTAGAGCGTTTGCTTGCTTCACGCGCGGGTCGCAGCGCGGCTGGTCCAGGGGCCGAGGAAAAGGCCAGCAGCGATAAACAGACCGTAGAACACCATCGCGGCGCCGAGCAGAAACAACGCTTCTTTGGGGTTGAGATGCCCACTAATCGACAGCCCCCAAAGGCCGACAACTACGGCGACAAGACGAAGCAATGCGCCGAGCACTGGCACCGCCAGCGTCTCCATGCCTTGCGACAGGAAGTACAGACAAAGCCCGAGCCCAAAGAATGCATAGCAGGGGCCAACTATCTTAAGGTACTGCGCCGCCGCCGTAGCGATTTCCGCATCGCTCGTGAAAAGGCCTGTCCAAAGCGTCGGCCAGACCGAGAGGACCGCACCGATCGAACCCACAAGGATCGCGGCGGAGCCAGCACTCAACCATCCCATTCGAACTGCGCCCTGGCGTCGTCCTGCGCCCAGCAGCGTACCAGTCGCGACCATGCCGGCGCCGCCAATCCCAAAGATGATAGGAACGATCAACAATTCGAGCCGCACGCCAATTCCGTATCCTGCCAGCCAGCCTGCGCCGATGTTCCCAAACGCAGCCGTCGCGATCAGCGAATAGCTGATGGTCATGACGGTCTGGCTACCCGCGAGCAAGCCGTTGCCTAGAAGTCGCCGAACTCCCATTAGTGCGGTCCAACCGCTGAAACTCAACCGCACGGCACGTCGCTGATCCGTCCAGATCCAGATCAGGCTGATCAGCCCGATCGCATAGGCTCCGAGAGTTGCGAGACCGGCCCCTGCAAAGCCGAAGGGCGCACCAGTCAGGATCTGCGCAACAATCAGGATCAGATGAGAGACCACGATCAACAGGGTGATCGCAGCCGGGCGCAGCATGTCGCCAGTGCCGCGCAGCGCCCCAGTCAGCATATTGCTGACCCAGACCAGCGCGATGAATGGGAAAAGCGTCTCCACATACTCGGTCGCGGCATTCAACCCGGCATCAGCGCCGCCCATCGCAACGAACAGGGTCGGCCCGAAGAGCACCACGAGCGCGCCCTTCAGGCTGCCAATCACGACGGCGATCAGCACCGCACCGCGAAGAATCGCGTTGGCCAGTGCATCATCGCCTGACCCCGCTGCGCGCGCCATGGCCCCCGCGACAGCACCGCCCATAGCACCAGCCGACAGCATCATCGTCGCCATGAACAGCGGGAAGACAAGGGCGGCGCCTGCGAGTTCCGTTGGCCCGAGGTACCCGGCATACCAGCCCTCGGTCACGATCATCAGGGATTGCACAAGACTTGCCGCTAGGTTCGGAACGGCCAACCGCCAAAGGGTCCGGCCAGGGCTATCGTGAAGAATGCGGTCGCGAGACGTCATGGGCGCAGTCCTATCCAAGGTCGTCCATTCGAAGTCCCGACTCAGTTTATATCCTTTGGATGGGTGTTGCCGCAGGTGTTGCGACCGTACGATCGCCCCTACACACGCCTAGTCTTTGCGATGCGCGCTGCTGACGCGCCCGCCACATACCCCAGCGCGACAGCTGTCAGCAGACCATTGCCAGACAGATACCCCTCGACCCGCGGACCAGAGACACCGCACGCAGCCCCTCCACCCGCGAAGAGGCCAGGAATCACGCCGCCTTCCGCGCCGAGTACTTGGGCATACTCATCGACGACCAGCCCGCCTTGCGTATGGAACAGAGCGCCGGTTACCCGCACAGCGCAAAGGTCTTCTCCAAGCGTTGGCGCTTTGCCAAAATCACGTCCAAACGGATCTTGAGCGCCCTCCGCATAGGCGCGCGTCTGCGCGAGCGTTTCAGACAATGCCTCTTCCGGGATCCCGGTCTTGGCTGCGAGCGTATTGATATCGCCATGATGTACGGCGCCGTTTTCGACGGCACTGCGATAGTCTGGAAACCCCAAACCAAGCTCATGCAGGCGTCGGTCATAGATGTTCCAGGCAACGCCACCCGGCTGCGCAAGCACCTTCACGGCCTGCTCGGAGTAGCCTTCATGTTCGTTCGAGACCCGGCGGCCCTCGGTATTGACCTGAATTCCGCCCTCCATGTTCAGCGCCCATGTGAGCAGGATCCCGTGCGGGTGCGCCAGGGAACCATGGCCCTGATATCCCGATAGATGCTGGATCTGTGCACCGAGCGCTTCGCCCCAAAGCACGGCGTCACCAGTGTTACCGGTATGGCCGAAATAAGGTGCACCTGCGATCTCTGGAATGTGCTGGGCGACGAGGACCGGATTGCCGCCATATCCGTTGCATGACAGGATCAGAGCGCGACAACCAATCGACTCGGTCTGGCCGTCCGGACGGTTGATCGTCACCCCCGCGACGCGGCCGTCTTCCAAATGCAACGCGGTCGCGTGGGCCTGATAGGCGAGCGGGACCTCGGCGGCTTCGACCGCGGACAGCAGTCGTGTGATCAGTGCTGTACCTGTTCGCTCCGGGACAGCGTGCATTCGGTGTACCGAGTGCCCAGGATAGAGAAAGTCGTCGAGAACGACCCATTCAAGACCGTGAGTATCAGACAACCATTCGACGGCAGGTCCGATGGCACTGGCGACTGTTCGAGTGATGCCGGGATGAGCATCACCCTTCGCTTTGCCCTGGATGTCGCGCGCCAGCAGATCCGGTGAGTCGTGGACTCCGATCTCTCTCTGATATCGCGTACCTGCCGCTGGGATGAATCCGGACGAGAGCGCCGTCGATCCCGACGACGTCGCATCACGTTCCAGTACCAAAACATCCGCGCCAGCCTCGGAAGCACGCAGCCCGGCGATCAGCCCGCACGCGCCCCCTCCGACGATCGCTACATCAACCTCGATATCCCAACTTTCAGGCGTCGGAGAGATTTTAGCCATCGATCCAAGCCAACGCTTCGGAACAAGTCATGACAGTCGAAATGGTACCCATGTCGGCTATCGCAGTCTCGTGCACGTCGGGCCGGAAGCTCGCACACCCGTCCGACAGCACGATGGTATGGAAGTCCCGGACATGGGCGTCCCGCATGGTCGAGGCGACCCCACCTTGCGTCACGATGCCGGAGAAGATCAGTGTATCGATCCCGGCGCGGTTCAACGCGAACTCCATGCGTGACTGATAGAAGGCCGAGTAGGCGACCTTTTCGATAGAGATGTCGGCGGGTGCGAGTTCATCGACGAGCTCATGCCCCCAGCCGCTGGAGACAAAGTCCCCCTTTCTCAAGAACGGGCGGAGCCTGCGCAGGTGGTCGGCTATGAAAGGTTCGCCGCCCTTGCCTTGTACCAGCGTGAAGTGAGTCGAAACCACCCAACCGCCCTGCCTGCGCAAAGCATCGACCAACGGCTTCAGCCGCGCAGGCAGCGCCGCAATGGCGTCCGAGGTTTGCCCGGCCCGACCATATGCCCCGTCCGGATGCAGGAAATCGTTCTGCAGATCGATCAACATCAGAGCGGTGCGCGCAAAGTTAGGTTGATCCAGCATCTACCCCACTCCGAATGATCAGGTTTCCAAAGGCATCAACTTCGCCACGCAAGCCAGGATCAACAAAGATCGTTGTGTCGGATTGCTCGAGTATCGCGGGGCCTGTGATGATCGCGCCGCGCGGCAGTGACAGACGATCGTAGACCGGTGCAGTGTGGTCGATGCCATCGCACCGAACGACGCGCGTACCGCGCTGCACTTCCTCTAGCTTTCCGTCATTCGGTGGAGCGAAAACCGACATATCGAAGTGTGGGCGCGCGCCGTTTACAGATGCCCTGAAGTTCATAACGCGCACAGGGATACCGTCGAGCAAACGCCCATAGGCAGTAAGATAAGCGCGATCAAACGCCGCCTGAATTGCGTCTGTGGTCAAACTCTGCACAGGATCGAGTGGCACCGACACTGTGTGCGTCTGGCCGAGATACAGCATATCGAGAGCCAGCCCGCGCTCCACCCGATCGAAGCGCACGCCGGATTGCGCAAGCCGCGTTTCGCCCGCCTCCCAGATCTGAACAATCTGCGCGTGCAATGCCGCACAGTCCAGCGTTGCGAGCATCTGGTTGACGGTCTGCACATGGTCGTTGCGCATATCGGCGATCACGCACCCCAAAGCCGATGTCACCCCAGGGTATCGCGGCACGATGGCTGCACCCAGGCCAACCTCTTGCATCAATGCACCGGTGTGCAGCGCCCCACCGCCGCCAAAAGGCATCGCCGCAAAGTCACCCGGATCCAGACCGCGTTCGATCGAGACGAGACGGATCGCTCCGGCCATGCGTGCATTTGCTACCTTCAGGATCGCCTCGGCGGCATCCATCGGATGAAGCCCCAACGGTTGGGCGACGTGGGTATCAATGGCGGCTTTTGCGGCGTCGATATCCAGGCGCTCCAACTTACCGCCGATCGGGCGATCCGGGTTGATCCGCCCCAGCACTAGATTTGCATCGGTCACGGTCGGTCGGTCATTACCCACCCCGTAGCAAACCGGACCTGGATCCGAACCAGCGCTTTCAGGTCCAATTTGCAACAAACCTCCCGCGTCGACATGGGCGATCGAGCCGCCCCCAGCGCCGATCGTCGTGATCTCGATCATCGGAGAGCGGATCACCATACCGAAGTCGATCGCCGTCTGAGCCGCCAACGCGGCCTCACCATCCGCAACAAGTGCTACATCGAACGAAGTCCCGCCCATGTCGCAGGTGATGATGTTCCGGAACCCAGCCGCCCCGGCAATCGCGCGCGCCGCGATCACGCCCGCCGCCGGGCCGGACAGGGCCGTACGAACCGGCATGTTGCGCGCGGTCTCGACCGACATCACACCGCCGTTGGACTGGACGATCAACACATCTGTCCCTGCGCCCTGCTCGGCCAGCGTCGACCCGAGCCGATCCAGATAGGACGATACGACCGGTTGCAGATAGGCGTTCAGAGCCGAGGTCGAGAGCCGTTCGAATTCCCGGATCTCCGGAATAAGCTCGGTCGCGGCAGTAACATAACCAGTCGGCCAGATCTCGCGCACCGCCTGCACCGCAGTGCGTTCGTTCGCGGGATTGGCATAGCCGTTGATGAAGAAAATGCAGACGGCCAGGCATCCGGCGGCGCGCAGTTTCTCGGCAGCGGCCCGGACTTCGGCCGGAGCGATATGTGTGTGAACCGTCCCATCGGCATGCGTTCGCTCGGCCACTTCCAGACGCAAGTTGCGCGGCACCACAGGGTCAAACTGACCCCACAGGCCCCAGGTCTGCGGGCGATCGCGGCGCCGCATTTCCAGCACATCGCGAAACCCGTGGGAGGTTATGATCCCCGTCTTCGCGCCGCGCCGTTCCAGAAGTGCATTCGTGCCGGTCGTCGTCCCGTGCACGATAGTCGAGATACCCTCGAAATCCGGGATCTGAGATTCGATGCCGCTGACGAAACCTTTGGACTGGTCGTCGGGCGTGGTCGGCACCTTGCCGGTCGAGACGACGCCGGTATCTTCGTCCCAGATAAAGATATCAGTGAACGTGCCGCCAACATCGACACCGATGATCTTGCCGCTCATGCGGTCACGTATCCGAGTGTCTGATCGCGCGCGATTTCATCGCTGGGTCGGTCCGACGTGTCGCCGTAGCCCCCGCCTCCCGGCGTCTCCAATCGAATGCGTTCGCCCTGCGCCAGCGGCACACCGACGATCTTCGACGCCATATCCGGGTGACGCGGACCCTGCGGCGTTGGGTATGTAAACCGGGTCATCGCGCCGTCGCCACCGCCACAGACGCCGCGCGGCGCGAATCTACCCCGGTCGCCGAACAGAAAGCAGGTCGCACTCTCTTCAAGCAATTCAATCTCGTACACGGCACCCAATCCACCACGCGACGCGCCGCCGCCACCGCTGTCGGGCCTCAACGCCCACTGCGTGAACTTCACGGGATACGCCGCCTCCAGGATCTCCAGCGGCGGGATTGTCGCCGTCGAAATCGGCGCATTGCCGTGGTTCAGGCCGTCTCCCTCGGGATGACCGCCATGGCCACCGCCGAAGAACGAGAACATCACCCAGCGCTGGCCGTTCGCCCGATGCCCGGCAATCGATAACGCATTGATCGTGCCGTAGGCGCAGCCGTTCGAGCGTTCGGGCGCAATCTGGGCGATGGTCTGGAACACAAGATCGATTAGCCGCAGGATCGTTTCAGTGTATCCGCCCACCGGACGCGGTGCCTCGGCGGCGAGGATCGACCCCTCCGTAATGCGAAACTCGATCGGCTCAAGCACACCGGCGTTGGCCGGCACGTCGCCGAACACATGCTTCAAAGCCACATAGCACGCCGCAATGGTCGTAGACCGCGAGATGTTCACCGGCCCTTTGCAGGCAAGAGCCGATCGTGAAAAGTCCATCAACAGCGTCTCGCCCGAGATGGTAAGATCCAGCGCGACTTTCAGGGGCACGTCGTCCGTCCCGTCATTGTCCAGCCAGTCCTCGGCCGATACCGTTCCATCCGGTAGAGCCAAGATCTCGGACCGCATCAGAGTAGCTGCACGCGCCTTCAGTTCGTCCAGCGCCATCGAAACCGTTTCAGGTCCATAATCGTCGAGCAGGGCGTCCATCCTTCGGATGCCGAGGTCCAGCGCGTTGATCTGCCCGTTCAGATCGCCCCAGGCCGAGCCCGGCAGCCGCGAGTTCGACATAAGGATGTCCACGATGTCCTGGCGGATCGCGCCACGGTCGAACAGTTTCACCGGCGGCAGCAGGAATCCTTCCTGAAAGCTCTCGGTAGCGGCTGGATTGTAGTTGCCGGGCACATTTCCGCCGACATCGTGCCAGTGGCCAACCGATGCCAGCCAGCAGAACAACTCTCCGTTCCGGAAATATGGGCGCACAAGGCGAATGTCCGACAGGTGCGTGCCGCCCGCGTAGGGGTCGTTGAAGATCCAGACGTCGCCGTCCGCAACCTGCCCGGCCGCCTTGTCGATCACCATCTTTACACCGAATGCCATGACGCCGACAAAGATCGGCAGACCGGATTTTCCCTGAACGAGAGTGTCTCCGGTGACCGCATCGTAGATGCCGTGCGAGGCGTCATGAGCCTCGGCAATGATCGGGTTGAACGCGGCACGAAACAGCGTTGCGTCCATCTCGTCGGCGATCTGCTCAAGCCGACCCTTCAAGATTGCCAGCGTGACGGGGTCGACACTCATGCTTGGTCCCGGTCGTATTTCCTGCCGTGGTCGAGCATCTCGGATGTGCCGATGACCTCGTTAAGTCCGCCAAAGTCGAACATCTGATTGGCGAGGCCCGCGTTCGAGCCGGTCTTCACAAGGTTGCCGTAGTAGGTCTGTGCCGTCGCCGCCAGCGCCCGCACGGCGCCACCCGGGAAGATAACAACAGAGTATCCCATCGCCTGAAGTTCTTCTGCTGAGCGCACGGGTGTCTTTCCGCCCTCGACCATGTTGGCGAGCAACGGGATCTTGTCCAGCAGCCGCGCCATGATCTGGGCGATCTGACCATCGTTTTGGGGCGCCTCGACGAACAACACGTCTGCTCCGGCGTCGGCGTAGGCTTCGGCGCGGTCCAGAGCGTCATCGATGCCCGCAACGGCGATCGCGTCCGTGCGCGCAATGATCAGGGTTTCCCGGGACGTTCGTGCATCAAGAGCCGCATGGATCTTGCCGACCATCTCGTCGCGGCTGATCAGCGTCTTGCCAGCCAGATGCCCGCAGCGCTTGGGCAGGTTTTGATCTTCCAACTGGATTGCCGAGGCACCGAACCGTTCGAATGTCCGAACAGTACGCTGTACATTCAACGCGTTGCCATAGCCCGTGTCGGCATCGACCAGGAGCGGCAGGTCCACCCGGTCCCGGATGGCGGCGATGGTATCTGCAACCTCCGACATTGATACAAGTCCGATATCCGGGCGACCGAACCGCGTGTAGGCGATGGAGGCGCCGGACAGATACAAAGCCTCGGCGCCGCTTTTCATCGCAATCAACGATGTCAGACCATCGAATACGCCGGGCGCCAAGAGGATCTGCTCAGCCGCAAGCCTCGTCCGCAGTGTCAATGAGATGTCTCCCCGCCAGCCTGCGAGGAACCTAGGTCCCTAGGTACGTTTCGTCTACTGCGCGCCGCATGAATGGCCGCATCAATCCGTTATGTAGCTTGCTGTCAGGATCTCGCCGGTCGCATCATTCTGCAACCAAATGGCAACGCCCTCGCCGGGCTCCGGCTGCGGAAGCATGATTTCCTGCGTCTCACCCGCAGACCATTGACCGACACGCATCAGTTTGTCGACGACGTTGTGATAGGTGATCGTACGGCCGGTGTTCTCGCCACGTTCGATTTGAACTTGCGCTTCCTTCGCGAACGAAGCCATCCAGATCGTCGCCGGGTCATCCATCGAAGCGGAGCTGATCAGAGCCTTCAGCATGCCCGTCTTCTGCGTTATCGAAATATTCGCCGAGCGGGTCAGCCGATAGGCGCTTCCGATCGCCTCGGTGATGGCGTCCGGATTGTAACCAGGCACATCGAAACGGCCGTGAACAACCATCTGAGGTGTATAGATGACGCGCGCGCCCATGTAGTCGCGATAGCTCATCTGGCGCTGCGTATGTTCACGCCGCGCAAAGGCGTCTCGCCATCCGAGATAATCCCAGTAGTCGACATGCTATGAAAGCGCGAGCACATCTTCTCGTTGCGTGAGCCGGCCGAGGTTTGCATCTGCCGGTGGGCAGCTGGAACACCCCTGGCTCGTAAAAAGCTCCACCAGGACGACGTCGTCAACCGCCAGCGCGGCGTTAGAACCGAGCAGCGTTGCAGAGAGAACCGTGAGAGTTTGCAGCAGCTTTTTCATGACCCCGACATAGCCAACACGATCGCGACTCGCCAATCAACCCTGTGTGACGCTGAGTGATCTACACAGTTGGACCCAACAAAGACCTGAGCCACGATTTCCTTCAATCGCGCACAGTTGACAGCTCGCGCAGAGCTTCAAGTGGTACGACTTCAAGCGCGCGTCGGTGTGTAGCTGATAGAACCACCCGTGGCGCCTTACCGGCCTGATAGGCTTGCAAGAAGCGCCCGGCACACAGACACCACTGATCGCCTGCCTGCAAACCGGCAAAGCCATATTGCGGCATTGGTGTCGAGAGATCGTTCCCAACGGCTTTCGAGAACGTCAGGAATTCTTGCGTCATGATTGCGCAAACCGTGTGACTTCCCTGATCCTGATCGCAGGTGTCACAACACCCGTTCCGGAAAAAGCCCGTTATCGGATCGCGCGAGCAATCGTCGAGTGCGCTACCAAGCACATTGACGGATGGATCAATCTCGATCGTTGACATAGGAACCTCTCGAACCGCCGGAAGCGGATTGCTATATCGTGGAAATATCGACCGCGACGACAGCACGTCAACGCGCAAACTGCGATAAGGCATGGAAGCTATGAACAGACGTTTCTTTCTTTCCTCGTCACTCGCGATCACGGCAATTCCAAGCTTCGCGCTCGCCGCGGATCGTGAGGTGATCGATGCGCGGGTAAATCTGGCGCTTGGTGAAATGTGGTCGAAGCTGCCTCAGACCCGCCAACTGTCTCCCAAGGCACATGCTATGCTTGTGATGCCCGAGGTTCTCAAGGGTGGGCTGATTGTCGGCGGCGCCTACGGTGAGGGGGCGCTCCTGTTGAATGACGACGTCCAGGGTTATGAGGCACCGGCAGCAGACTATTACTCGGTTGCTGCGGCATCCGTTGGTTTCCAGGCAGGCGTTCAGACCACCAGCCATGTGTTGTTCTTTATGACAGAGGATGCGCTTAACAAGTTCCGGCAAGCGGATGGATGGGAGATTGGCGCTGATGCCGAAGTGACATTCCCGGAAGCGGGCTTGAACCTGCAGGTCAACTCGACGCTCGTGAACAAACCGATCATTGGGGTCGTCTTCGGACAGGATGGATTTCTGGTCGGTGCAAGCCTCGAGGGATCAAAGTACTCAAGAGTCAGCAGATAAGAGCGCGCGCTCGTACTCTCAGCGAATGCCAGGCGCCGCTTCCAGTCCAAAAGAAATAATACATCTTAACGCGCCCGCTCCAAGACAATCAGAGCAAACTCAGCATTTCTTTGGTTTGCGAGCCTTTAGAACTCGCCAAACCCTGCTGGTGTAGCACGCCTGGGCTGCATCGGTTGCGGCTCGGCCTGCGCCTGCGGGCGCTGCCCACTCACTGCGGTCTCCCAAAGCCGCAGTTCAGCAACCATCAGCCCTCGCGGACCACGGAATGTGCGAATCGCCATTCCTTCTCCGCTGGACAAATCCTGAAACCCGCACCGGCGGACAGTCTCCATGTGCACAAAAACATCCTCGGGATTGCCGAAGACATTCACGAAGCCAAAGCCCTTTTGCTTGTCGAACCATTTGACACGCGCTGGCTGCAACGGGCCAGAGTCAACTTCCGGACCCAAAAACTCGGTCGGACGTGCGTCTTCAGCGAACCCCATTGGCTGGAAGTCCGCTTCAGGTTCCACCACTTCGATTATACTCTGTGCCTGGAGACCGCGCGGTCCCGCTACGGCCTGCAGTTTGACGTCCGCACCTTCGGTCAGAGCAACTTTCCCGAATGCCCGTACACAAGACGCGTGCACCATGACATCGGACCCACCGCCATCAGGAACAACGAAGCCGTAACCCTTGACCGCGTCGTACCACTTCACCTGACCAGAGATGACTTCGGCGTCTCCTTCTCCGTCTCTCAACACTGTTACCTCTTCGTGAACCCCATAAACATTTTGATAACACTTTGTTTCCCATGAGCTAAAGAGGAAAATTCGTGCAGCATTGCAAGATTGGATGAAATCAGATGCATTTTGCAAAGTTCGTTCCGGAAATAACGGGGTTTCGCGGGCGGCTTGTGCAGTTCGCCAAGATTCCACCACTGCTCGTCCTCTTGGCAGCGTGTTCTTCCCCAGTGTCAAGCACGGGATCGCAGCGCACGAAGACGCCGGAATCAGTTAATGCGCAGCGCTTGATTACGATGGCACGCCCGCCAATCCTCGCGGCGGAAGATGCGTCAGACATCGAAACCGTTCGCCGGTTGATCTCGCGCCTGACACCAAGCGAATTGCTGGAACGAAACGGTGCACGGCTGGTCGATGCGTCAGAACTGCCTTGGATCTCGGGCTCGCAGACCGGACGGGCTTTTCTCGAGTCCCGCGGAAACCGGATTCTTGTGCGCGGCAAACCGGCCGAACGTTGCCCGATTGCGTTTGCTGATGCCGCACCGAAGACGACCCCGCTCGGCGATCTTGCCCGAACGTCGCTGACACGATGCCTGCAGATGGCCGATCCAGGATGCGGTTGCGAGGTCGTCGCATTCAACTCGGCCCTCGCGGTGCCACGAGAGAACATATCCTACGCGACCGGCATTGCGGCGAGACTGCGCGCGAGATCACTCGGCGTTGACAGTTTGCTGGTCGCCGAGGAACTCCCCGATGGAGCGGTTCTTCTGCGGGATCTGTCGAAGACAATCGGAACGGTTCGCGTGTCGAGCGACAACATCGTGGAAATCAAGCTGACCGATGTGGACGGTGTATTCACGGGCACGGCGCGGGATGTCGGATTTCGTCGCGGGCGCAAAGCACAACGGATCTACGCACGGAACGAACGCGGAGAAAGGGTCAGCCTGCTGATCGGGTTCGACCCCGATGAGTTGTCAGAGTTTGCTGGTGCAGGGCTTGCTTGGCCGCCGGATGCTTGAGGTTCGAGGTCAGCAACCGCCGCGATCGTCTTTCACACGTGTCCAGACCTGGCTTTGACCCAGCAGGGATATCCCCACAAAACCGCGGAGTTTCAGTTTCTGTCCCGAAACAAGCTCAGCTTCTGCCCCGAACGTATCCCCACTGCGCGGATTGTAGATCCACCCATCCTCGAGTTTCTTACCCGATGCGAGCTCAAGGTCTCCGACCAGTGGCAGACCGCAGATTGCGCGCAAGCGCAGGTCTTCATCCGGATTCTGTGCATCGCGTTTCAACGCACCGAATTCATCACGAGGCGCCTCGGTCCATACGATCTGCCCGCAGATCCGCGGTTTGATCGACGATGCCAAGCCGTCGGCGCATGGCGTGAATTGAACGATCGCTTTGCCATTCTCGGTGAGCCAGTAGCCCACGGCACCGTGCTCTGCGTTGCGCGCAGATGCGTGGCCTGTCAGGCCGAACATCAGTAACAAGGTCAAGATCCGCATCGCGGCCGCTCCATCACGTCTCGGTGGCGCTCATATCCGATCAATGATGGCTAATGCGAGATTAAATCAGGAAAAGTTGATCGAAACTCGGCCAAATTCTCCGAAATCTGCGTCGATCTGTGATACGGGAGGCGCTTCGAGCGGGCGGATAAACGACCCGGACAGAACCACTTCTCCAGCCTTGATTTGTTGTCCCTGGGTGCCGAGCCGCTCTGCAAGCCAGACGATCCCCATCGGTGGATCGTTCAGGACACCAGCGCCGAGGCCGGTTTCCTCGACTTCACCGTTGCGCGCGACGATCGCACCGACCCAGCGCAAATCCATCGCATCGGGTGCATGGCCTTCGTTGCCGAGCACGATTCCAGCGTTCGCGGCGTTGTCCGCGATCGTGTCAGCGATGACGCGAAGCTGACCGGTGTCCGGATCCTTCCGGTGAATGCGCGTGTCCAGAATCTCCAACGCAGGGACCACGGACTCCGTCGCCGCCAAGACGTCATCGCGCGTTGGCTGCGGTCCGAGATCAGCGCCCATGACAAACGCAATCTCAGCCTCGATCCGTGGCTGAATGAAGCGATCTTTGGGCACCGTCGCTCCGGTCTTGAACAACATATCGTCGAACAATACCCCGCTGTCCGGGGTCGAGATCTTCAACGCATCCTGCATCGCCTTCGATGTCAGTCCGATCTTCCAGCCAATCTGCGTGCGCCCTGCCGCCAGCTTGCGGCGCACCAGACCGTTCTGAATTTCGTACGCATCGTCGAGCGTAAGCCCCGGGAAACGCAGCGACATCAACCCGGTCTGATTTCCCGTTGCCTCTGCCTGGAACAGGTCCTCGGCCGCGCCAGAAATCTGGGCTGGATCAAGTGACATAATTGACTCCCATCACAGAACATGAATACGCAGTCGGAGGTCCCAGCGCCCAAAAACAGAAAGCACGC
>JBHJIZ010000060.1:0-72326 GCA_050043005.1 Paracoccaceae bacterium | reverse complement strand
GTGGAGCCGATGTCGGTCGAGATCCACAAGCTCGGCGAAAACAAAGACGATATCTGGCAGTACGCGCCGGGCCAGCTCGAATGCCTCGAGAAGGCCAAGGATGCCGACAAGAAAGAAGGACTCTGGAACTTCTTCCTGCCGGCCGCGCAAGCCGGTGAAGGCCTGAAGAACCTCGACTATGCCTACATCGCTGCTGAACTTGGCAAGAATTCGCTCGCCTCGGAGAGCCTGAACTGCTCCGCGCCCGATACCGGCAATATGGAAGTCCTCGAACGCGTCGGCACGCCGGAGCAGAAGGAACAGTGGCTGAAGCCGCTTCTGGAAGGCAAGATCCGCTCCGCCTTCGCCATGACCGAGCCCGGCATTCCCTCGTCCGACGCCAAGAACGTCTCCACCGCAGCCAAGCTCGAAAATGGCGAATGGGTCGTCACCGGCGAGAAGTTCTACATCTCCGGTGCCGGCGACCCGCGCTGCAAGATCATGATCACCATGGTCAAGACCAGCCCGGACGCCGCGCCTCACAAGCAGCAGTCTCAGATCCTTGTGCCGATCGACACGCCCGGCGTGAAGATCAGGGGCCCGATGCATGTCTTCGGTAACCCTGATGCCCCTCACGGCCACATGCACATCATCTTCGACAATGTGCGCGTGCCAGAGAGCAACATGCTTCTCGGCGAGGGACGTGGCTTCGAAATCTCCCAGCTGCGCCTCGGCCCAGGCCGTATCCACCACTGCATGCGCACGATCGGGCTTGCTGAGCGCGCCTTGGAGATCATGTGCCGACGGGGCCTGAACCGCTCGGCCTTCGGGAAGCCGCTGGCGGAGCTTGGCGGGAACTATGACCTGATCGCCAATGCGCGGAGCGACATCGAACAGGCGCGGCTGCTCTGTCTGAAGGCAGCCCACATGATGGACAGCGTTGGCACACGCGAGGCGCAGCCTTGGATCAGCATGATCAAGGTGGCTGCCCCCGAAATGGCGCTGAAGATCATCGACGAGGCGATCCAGTTGCACGGTGCCGCGGGGATCTCGCAGGATACGCCACTGGCCACGATGTGGACCGGCGCGCGCACCATGCGGTTGGTCGATGGCCCGGATGCGGTGCATCGCCGTCAAGTCGCCCGGCGCGAGTTGCGTCAATACACGAACGAGAAGGTCTGACCGCTTGGGCGAGATCGTTTTCGTCCGGCACGGGCAGGCGTCATTCGGCACCGATGATTACGACCGTCTGTCCGAACTTGGGTGGCGGCAGGCGCGCTGGCTGGGCGAACATCTGGCGCATGAGGGGCGCCGGTTCCAGGTCGCCGCGTCAGGCAATCTGCGGCGGCATCGCGAAACCGCCGAGGCTATCGCCGAAGCCTGCGGCGCGGATGATGCGTTGGTGCTGCCCGGGCTCAACGAGATGGATTTCGACACCCTCTTGTCGGATGCCTATGCTGCCGGGGTCATCCCGGTGTCGGAATTCGCCGACTCGGACGATTTCATGCGGGAGTTCCCGAGGATCATAAAGGCGTGGGAGGCGGCGAGCTTTTCGACTGAGCACGAGCCTTATGCGGACTTCTGCGCGCGTGTCACGGAAGCTGTCGAGTCTTTGATGCAGGACGGGCGCGACGTGCTGATCGTCTCGTCCGGCGGACCGAAGGCCGTCATGATGCGTCATATCCTGGGCCTTGGTGCCGTTAAGATGGCGCAGGTGTTGTTGACGATCCACAACTCGTCGTTCAGCCGGTTTCTTGTCCGCAACGGGAACTTGCTGCTCGGCGAGTTCAATGCGACGCCGCATCTGGCCGGGCCCGAGCGCGCGCATTTGCGCACCTATATCTGAGGCGTCGACATGGCCGTCGAGTTATGGCTGGTGCGGCATGGGCAGGCGGCATTTGCCTCGGACGATTATGATCGGTTGACGGATTTGGGCTGGCAGCAGGCGCGCTGGCTGGGTGAGCATCTGCGCGGGATGGAGGTCGGCTTCGACCGGATCGCCTCGGGCACTCTGCGCCGTCAACGCGAAACCGCCGAGGCTGTTTCCGGGGTTTTGGGTGTCGCGCCTCAAGTCGTTCCAGGGCTGGAGGAGTATGACGCCAAGGCGTTGCTGGCGAAGGCCGGGTTCCAGGACCGCGATCCGTCGCTGTCTCGCCGGGAGCATTTCAAACGCCTGCGCGGCGTACTGCTCGCCTGGTCCGAGGGCAGGGCCGAGGGCGCCGAGACCTGGGTTGCATTCCGCGAACGGGTCATGGCGGCCATCGCGACCTTGACCGAGGGTAGAGACGGACGGGTGCTGGCGGCAGCCTCGGGCGGATCGATCGCCATGGCGTTGTCGACGATCCTGAACCTAGCGCCCGAACAGATGATCGAGTTCAACCTACAGGCCCGTAACACCGGTATCAGCCGGCTGGTCTTCACGGGGCGCCGCGTCTACTTCAATATGTTCAACGCGATCCCGCATCTCGAGCGTCCCGAACGGCGCCACGCGGAGACATACAGCTAGGGGAGGGCGCGATGGCGACGCACGCAGCGGCGCAACTGGATGTGGACGTTGTCGGCCGATATCTGGAAGCGCATGTCGAAGGTTTCCGCGGTCCGGTCACGTTCGAGAAGACGCCCACCGGCCAGTCGAACCCGACCTTCATCCTGACCTCGCCCTCGGGCAAGTACGTGCTGCGCCGCAAACCGCCCGGAGAGCTGTTGAAATCGGCCCACGCGGTGGATCGCGAGTTCCGCGTCCAGAAGGCATTGGCGGGGACCGACGTCCCGACGGCGCACATGTACCACCTGTGCGAGGACGAGGACGTCATCGGCACGATCTTCTACGTCATGGAGTGCGTCGAGGGCGAGGTGCACTTCGATCCGCGTCTGCCGGACAAATCGCCCGAATGGCGCCGGGCGATGTTTGACGAGATGAACCGCGCTTTGGCGGCACTTCATGATGTCAACTACAAGGCGGTCGGGCTGGAGAGCTTCGGACGCCCCGGAAGCTACTTCGAACGCCAGGTCGGGCGATGGTCGAAGCAGTTTTATGCCTCGCAGACGCGCCCCTTGCCCGAGATGGACGACTTGATCCAGTGGCTGCAGGACAACATGCCCGAGGATGACGGGATCACGACGCTGGTGCACGGCGATTACCGGATCGACAACATGATCTACTCCAGCGCCGAGCCGAAGGTGTTGGCGGTGCTGGACTGGGAGTTGTCGACGTTGGGGCACCCGTACTCGGACCTTGCCTATCAGTGTATGCAATGGCGGATGCCGCCGGGGCTCGAGACACGCGGGTTCGGCGATCAGGATCGGACGGAACTCGGCATCCATTCCGAGCAGGAGTACATTGATCTCTACTGCGAAAGGCGTGGGTTGAGTGGCATTCCGATATTCGGCTTCTGTCTGGCGTTTTCGTTCTTCCGCATGGCCGCGATTGTCGAGGGTGTTCTGCGGCGCGGGCTGGACGGAAATGCCTCGAACCCCGAGCGCGCGCTGAAGATGGGAGAGTATGTTCCGGTTTTCGCGCAGCGCGGTCTTGAAGCGGCGCGGGGAGCGTGACGATGCGGTTCGAGGGGCGTGTGGTGATGCTGTCTGGCGCGGCCAGCGGGTGCGGCGCGGTCGCGGCCGAACGTTTCGCGGCCGAGGGCGCTCGATTGAGTTTGTGCGACATCGATGCAGACCGACTCGCTGCCACGGCCGCCGATCTGAAGGGCGAGGTGCTGACCTCGGTCGTCGATGTCTCTTCGATGCAGGATCAGCAGCGCTGGACCGATGAGACGGTGGCGCGCTTTGGCCGCGTGGATATCGCGATCAACAATGCCGGCGTGATCCACGACCTCAGTTCGATCGCGAAGACCTCGCTGGACGAGTACGACCGGATGATGTCGATCAACGCGCGTGGCGTGTTCATCAGCCTGAAATGTCAGATCCCGGTGATGCGGGAGCAGGGCGAAGGGGTGATTTTGAACACGGCCTCGGTCGCTGGGCTGATCGGGGCGCGGGAATTCGGAGCCTATGTCGCCTCGAAGCATGCGGTCGTCGGTTTGACGAAAACAGCGGCGCTGGAGGTTGGACGGCATGGAATCCGGGTCAACGCGATCTGTCCGGCCTATGCCCAGACGCCGATGCTGGACGACATCGTCGCCGACATGGCCGGGAGCGAGGCTTACGATGCGCAGGCGCGGGAGAAACTGGGCAAGCATCTGCCGCTGCAACGGGTCGGCTCGGCCCGCGAGATCGTCGATGTCATGCTGATGATCTGCGATCCGGCGAATTCGTTCATGACAGGCCAGTGCATCGCCGTCGATGGTGGTCTGACGGCAAACTAGAGGGTCGTTGATGAAAGCCTTTTATGCTGACGAACAGGCGGGCCACGACCCGCAGACCTTCATGGTTGCGGGCAAGTTCGTGCAGGCCGAAGAGCAGCCCGAGCGCGCAGATCGCCTGAAGGCCGGGGGCGAGGCCGCAGGCTTGGTATTCGAGCGGCCTGATGCGGGCGGAATGGCCGAGATCGCCGCGGTCCATACACCCGCCTACTTGCGATTTCTCGAGACGATCCACGACCAATGGAGCGCGCTGCCGCACGCAGCACCCGAGGTCATCCCGAACCAGCATCTGGATCGGTCTCTCGGCGGCATTCCCACATCGCCGACCGGGTTGGCCTGCTACTATCAGGCGGATGCTGCCTGCCCGATCGGCCCGAACACTTGGGAGGCTGCGCAGTGGGCTGCGCGATCGGCGCTCGCCGCTGCCAACGCGGTTCTTGCCGGAGACCGCGCGGCGTACGCGTTGTCACGCCCGCCGGGGCACCACGCCTATGCGGATCTGGCCGGAGGGTTCTGCTTTCTGAACAATTCGGCGATTGCCGCGCAGATGCTGCGCGGAACGCATGACCGGGTCGCCGTGCTGGATGTCGATGTGCATCACGGAAACGGGACGCAGGGGATCTTCTATCAACGAGCCGATGTGCTCACGGTGTCGATCCATTCCGACCCGGTGGTCTACTATCCGTTCTCATGTGGTTATGGGCACGAACTCGGGACCGCGCAGGGCCTGCACTACAACCGCAACCTTCCATTGCCGAAGACAACCGGAGACGAGGATTATCTGATCGCACTGGATGACGCCTTGGCGACGATCCGTGCGTATGCGCCGGGTGCGCTGGTGCTGGCGCTTGGGCTGGACGCTTATGTCAACGATCCCTTGAAAGGGATGCAGGTGACAACGGCGGGCTTCGCGAAGATCGGTGCGGCCGTCGCTGGGCTGGGTCTGCCAACCGTGATCGTACAGGAGGGTGGTTATCTCTGCGATGATCTGGGGCGGAACTTGACGGCGTTCATGACCGGGTTCCAGGAAGCCACCCGCAACGGGTAACCTTGGTTAGTGTCATATCGCTTTGGTAAGCTCGCCACGAAGGACAGGTGACGGAGCTTTCCTGCCTGTCAGGCGGCCTTGTTGCGCTCGATCTTGTCCATTTCCTCGGCAACGATGCGCTCGTGATGTTCCTCGGCGGGACGTGCCTTTGAGAGATCGATCTCGGGCGCCAGAGGGCCTGAGGTGCGCAGGCCAGTAAAGGCCAGCTTCAGCATTTTCAGCGGGTTCGAGAAAGCAATGTTGGCGGCCGTCGGCTCGTAACCGCAATGGGCCATGCAGTCGGCGCATTTCTCGTAATTGCCGGTGCCGTATTTGTCCCAATCTGTCGTCTCGATCAGGTCCTTGTAGGTCTTCGCATAGCCTTCGCCCAGCAGGTAGCACGGTTTCTGCCAGCCAAACACGTTGCGGGTCGGCATTCCCCACGGCGTGCACTGCATTTCCTGATTGCCCAGAAGGAAATCGAGGAACATCGGCGAGTGGCTTAGCTGCCATTTCGAGCCGCGTTTCTTGCCGATGGCCCAGACCTCGCGGAAGAAGTTCTTGGTCTTCTGGCGGTTCAGGAAGTGGGCCTGATCCGGCGCGCGTTCGTAAGCAAAACCAGGTGAGATCGAGACGTTCACGCCAAGCTTGGCCGTGTAGTCGAGGTAGTCGGCCAATTCGTTTGCCGGGTAGCCGTCGAAGACCGTCGCGTTCACATTGACGGCGAAACCCGCGTCCTGAGCGGCCTTAATCGCGCGGATCGCGCGGTCGAACACGCCTTTCTGCGCCACGGCCTTGTCGTGATGTGCGTTCAGCCCGTCCAGATGCACCGAGAAGAACAGGTAGGGCGACGGCTTGAACAGCGGCAGCTTCTTTTCCAGCAGTAGCGCGTTCGTGCAGAGCGAGACGTATTTCTTTCGCGCGACCAGGCCCGCCACGATTTCGGGCATTTCCTTATGGATCAGCGGCTCGCCGCCCGGGATCGCAACCATTGGCGCGCCGCATTCCTCGGCGGCATCCCAACATTCCTGCGGCGTCAGGCGCCGGTTCAGGATCGCGTCGGGGTAGTCGATCTTACCGCAGCCGGGGCAGGCGAGATTGCAGCGGAACAGCGGTTCCAGCATCAGGACCAGCGGGTAGTGCTTGTTGCCCTTCAGCTTCTGCTTCGCGATGTAGGCGCCGATGGCGAGTTGCTGGCGAAGAGGGACGGACATGGACTGCTCCTGCTGGCCCCCGGCCAGTCCGGAAGCATTTCGCTTAAATATCGACCAAAACGGTCAGGTCAAGCTTTGCCGTGTTGCAGTGCACCCGAGGCGCGGTCAACTCGGCGTGCGTCAAAGCGATTTTCGTTGGAGATATGCGATCAGGCCGTCCGGGCCCTTGTTGTCGACGATCGCCACGAATTCCTCGCGGGTTTGCAGCATGAACGAGACGCCGCCCACCAGAATATCTACGATCCGCACCTGACCGTCCCGGAAGCTTTTCACGCGCCACCCAACGGGCAGGGTCTTGCCATTGGAACGCTGGAACTGCGTGAAGACGGCGACATCGCGCCGTGCGGGTCGCGTGCCTGTTACAACGGGAATGTCCGTCAGTCCGCCGGCGAAGCGGTCGACATAGAGGTAAGCGATGTAACCCGGCATGAGCTGGCGGATCTGGCGCATCTGCGGTCCAGAGAACTGCTTCTGCCGCGGCTTGGTCAGAAACCTTGTCCAGACCTCCCAGGCGAAGTATGGCGAGATCGTTCCCGGAAGCTGGTTCGCGCCGCGGCTGCTGATGGTCTTGTGGGTGTCGGCCAGCATGTTTTCGATCAGGCCGACGGCATGCGCATCCGGCCCGGCCTTGGACGAGGCAGGGGCGAGCGACAGCGACAGGGCTAGCAGGGTCGTCGCAAAACAGCGCAGGATCAGGGTCATCAACAGGTCTGCCCGAAGTTCATGAGTGCAGCCTATACGGCCAGATACCGAAATATCCGTCGAATCTATTGCCAATATGTGACTCTAACCGCGCGGCCGTGTCCAACGGATCACAGTTGGTGTCAGCGCCATGACCGAGACAACCGCGACGCACATGGCGATTGCCAGCAGGATCCCCATGCTCGCGGTGCCCGTGTGGTCGCTGAGTGCGAGTGTGCCGACGGCAGCCATGGCGGGCAGAGCCGAGAAGATGACCGCGCGCGGTGTCGAGGTTGCGAAAACCGCCCCCGGCGCGCGGCCTTCGCGCAAAGCGATGTGGATGCCGCTGTCGACGCCGATGCCGATCAGCAGCGGCAACACGATCACGTTTGCGTAATTGAACGGCATATCCAGGATCACGCTGGCCGCTGCGATCAGAATTCCAGCCACCGTCAGCGGTCCCAGGATCGCCAGCACGTCGAGCAACCGTCCGGTGCCCAACCAGGCCAGCAACCCGGTCGCAAGGGCTGCGAGCAGTGTCGCGTGGAGCATGGCCTCACTCACTGTGCGGCCTGCAGCTTCGAGTTGGATTGGCCCGCCGGCGGCATTGGGCGCGATTGCCCGGACAGCCTCGGCGAACTTCGCCAACGCGGCCGCGTTGCGCAGATCGTCCTCTGGCACGATCTCGACACGCTGTTGCCCGCTGGTGGAGATGAAGCGCTCGACCATCGCGGATGGGAGAAGATCGCGTTCCACGTAATCGGCGGACATCATGGCGTCGAGCCGCGCCGTCAAGAGCGGGAAGGATCTGAAGAAGTCCTGTTGCAACGCCTGATCGCGCGCCGTGGTCCGAAGGGCCAGATACTCCGAGAGCGCGCTTTCGAGTGCGGCAGAACCGTTACTTTGTGGGCCCTCGCGGAGTGCGGCGATAAAGTCGGACAACGGGTCGGTCACGATCACTTGCCCGCGCTGGCGCAGATCGGTCGGCTCACCCTCGATGGCATGTTCAATCGACGGGGCGGCGATATCAAGCAGGGTCAGTTTCTCGTCCTGTTCGTCAGGGACAAGATCCGAAAGCGTGATGACAGCGCCGATGCCCTCGCGGTTGGCGAAGCTGGATGCCACGTCCTCTGCGGCGGTGTCGTCGGGCACCAGAATGCTGGCCCGATAGGGGGTGGTATCAGGGTCCGAGGCCAGAAGGTTGAAGGCACGGACCGACGGCGCGTCCGGGTTCCGAAGGCCCATCGGGTCCGCGTCGAACCGGACGTCGGACGCGGGCCAGATGGCGGCACAGGCCAGGACCAGCAAGATCCCCGGTGCGATCGCCGGATCGAGCCGGATGCGCCGCGCCTCAGTCTCCGGCAGGATCGGACCTTGGCCGGCAGGGCGAAGCGCGAGCACCGCTGGGATGAGCGTCATCGACACCGCGCAGGCGATCAGGACGCCGACGCCCCCGATGATGCCCAGCTGCGCCATGCCGAGGAAATTCGTCGTGCCGAACGCGAGGAACGCCAGCGATGTCGTGGCAGCGCTGAGCAGCAGGGCAAGGCCCATCCGTTGGCCGGTCAGCGTGATGGCGGCCGGGCCGCGTGTGCCGTGACGCTCGAGCTCGGAGACATGGCTGAGAATATGGATGGCGAAATCGATCCCTAGCCCGACCATCAGGACGATGAAAGCGATCGAGATCAGGTTCAGACTGCCGATCGCGAACCCGGCGAACCCGGTTGTGAGAACAAGCGTCACGACCAATGCGCCGAAGGCGAGCGCCGCGCGCGCAGGTGAGCGCAATCCGATCCAGAGCATGGCCGCGACAAGCAGAAGCGACAGGCCGAGCGAGATCCCGATGGTTCCGACGACGCTTTGCATTTCTTCGGCGCGCAGGGCCGGTTCGCCGGTGACGCCGATCTCGACATCCGTTGTCAAGTCTGTCGGCAGGGACGCGATCGCCGATTGGATCGTCTCGAGCGCCGGTTTCGCTGGGCTGAGCCGGGTCAGATCGAGCTTCGGCGTGACCGTGATCAGGCGCGTCGCACGGCTGCCCTCGGACTCGTCGGCCAGGATACTGCTCCAGCCGAAGACATGCGGCGCACCGTCGATGTGGCCACGAAGGGTGGCCGCTGCCTCGTAGAAGAGTCGATCGAGCGATTCCGGCCCAAGCTCGGCCAGCTCCGCCAACGCGCGCGCATCGTCCAAGGCTGCGATAAAGCCGGGGACGGTCTGGTCCTTGCGCAGTTTTGCAAGCAGGTTCGAGGATGCGGACAGCCGCGTCATCGCATTGTCGACTTCCTCGACGTCACGATATAGGAAGCCGTGTGTCGCCAGGAATGGGTCGGCCGACGGCGCGTAGACGTCGCCGATCGTCTCGGCCTCCTGCCCGAGCGCATTGACCAGGCGTGCGGTCACGAGATCGGCTGAATCGGATTGCGCGCTGCGCACCACGATCACGATTGCTTGTTTCAATTGCGGGAAGGCGGCGGAAAGCTCGGCCGCACGGCGCTGGTCCGGCAGATTCGGCGACAGCATCTTGCTGGAGTCAGCATCGATCTGAAGGCGCAGACCGCCCAAGATCGAGATCAGGCACAGCACGGCAAGCACAAACAGCGTGACTCTGGGGCGGTTTGCGGCCGTCCCCATGATCGCCGCGGCGATCCGTCCAGCGATCCCGTCAATCTGTCCGTTACCGTTTGTCATGGCGGCCCGCGTCTGGACATCGCGTCAATCAAATCAAAGGGATTGTGCTTGAGGTTAACCGTCACGTGTATACTTATCATCGCTAGGTGATTGGGGACGTGTCGGCGTTGCGCGCTGCGTTCTGCATTACGGGAGCATCTGATGACAATGTCTTCGTTCGTCAAGTGGCTGGGCTTGACCGGCGCTGCGCTGCTGGTTGCGGGGTGCGCCTCGACCGGCCCGCGCGCCGGGTTCGCAGCCGCGGACGATTACGAACCGACCAGCCGGTTCTTCCATGAAAACAACGTGAGGTTGGACCGGTTCATCTTACGTCCCGCCGCGCAGGGGTATGACTTGGTCGCGCCCGACTTGGTCAAGCACCTGGTCGGCAACGGTCTGTCGCATCTGGAATTGCCGGGCGACTTCGCCAATTTCGCGCTTCAGGGCGACGTTGACAACTCGCTCGATACGCTGGGCCGGTTCGTTCTGAACACGTTGATGGGCGCTGGTGGCTTGCTGGATCCGGCGAACGAATTCGGACTGCCGCACAAGCAGACGGATTTCGGAATCACGCTGGGCAAGTACGGCGTGGGCGAGGGGACTTATCTCGTCGTCCCGCTTCTTGGGCCGACGACCGCGCGCGATCTACTCGGGTTCGCGGTCGACAATGCGTTCAGCCCAACGTTTTACATCGGCCAGTTCACTGCGTTGGACGCGGTCGGACCGTCCGTGACTGCAGGTGATATCATCCACGGACGCGACGCGCGCTTCAAGATCATCGACGATCTGCTGTATGAGAGCGAGGACAGTTACGTCACGCTGCGCTCGGCCTTCCTTCAGCGTCGGCGCGCCCAGATCGCCGGACCGGACAGCACGGTCGATTCGCTTCCGGATCTGTTCGACGACGAGAACACCGACAACTGACCTGGTACGGGCCGCCGTCTCGGCGGTCCACCGATGGTCAGAGTCCCTGCGATCAATCGCAGAACTGTGATCATGCGATGTGCATGCTTATGAATGCTCGACATATAATAAGCCTGCTTATAATAAGTCTGCATGTTCAGCCTCGATCCAGATGTCAACGTTGGTTTCCTGTTGTATGACGTCTCGCGCTTGATGCGGGCGTGGTTTGACGAACGTGCGCAAGCCTTCGGTCTGACACGCGCGCAGTGGCGGGTGCTGGTGCACCTTGCCGGCCGGCAGGGGATTAATCAGCGCAGCCTGGCCGAGATCCTGGAAATCGAGAACGTGACGCTGAGCCGTCATGTCGACCGTCTGGAACGCGATGGCTGGCTCGAGCGTCGGGCGGACCCGGAGGATCGTCGCGCCTGGTGCCTGTACCTGACCGACGCTGCGGGACCGATGCTGGATCGCATGGAAGCGCTCGCGACCGAAACGCAGGCCAAGGCCATGGAGGGGCTGTCCGAGGCCGAGCGGGCGCAACTGATCGACATGCTGACCCGGATCAAAAGCAATGTCTCCCCGGCTCGTGAGGCGCGCAAAGCGCCGACCGACGCGGCGGCGGGAGGATGACGTGAAACTGCTTGCGCGATTACTGAAGCGGCTGCTCAGGATCTCCCTGTTGATCCTGGGTCCCGTTGCGATCGCGATTGCCGGAGCATGGTTCTACATCAGCTCGGGCCGCTACGTGACGACCGAGAACGCCTATGTGAAGTCGGAGCTGATTTTCGTGACGGCGGAAATTTCAGGCCGGGTGACCGATGTCGCCGTTCTCGACAATCAGGCTGTTGCACCCGGTGACTTGTTGTTTCGCATCGATCGCGGACGCAAGGAGGTCGAACGCGAGATGAAATCGGCGGAGCTTTCCGCCGCACGCCAGCGCGTTTCGGCACTGAAGGCGCGGTATCGCACAAAGCTGGCCGAATACGATGCGGCCGAAGCGGATCTGGATTTTCTGCGCGAGGAGCTTGAGCGATCCGAGCGGCTGCGCAAGGGCGGCACGATCTCGCAGATCCGCCTGATCGAAGTGCGGCGCGAGACGGTTCGCGCAGAGTCAGCACTTTCGGTGTTGCGGGAAGAGGCGGAAGAGGTCCTGGCCGAGCTCAACGGCAACGCCGAATTGCCGATCGATACGCATCCGGATGTGATGCGTGCAAAGGCCGAGGTCGATGAGGCTGATTTGAACCTGCGTCTGACAGAAGTCCGCGCGCCCAGCGCCGGTGTTATAGCGAACCTGCGCTTGCAGGTCGGCGAGTATGTCTCGGAAGGTGATCCCGTCATGAGCCTTGTTGCTGACAGGGGATATTGGGTCGAGGCCAACCTCAAGGAAACCGATCTGACGCATTTGCGCATTGGGCAGCAGGCGGATCTCGCGATTGATGCCTATCCCGGCGTTGCCTGGACCGCCGAGGTTGAAACAATGTCACCTGCGACCGGTGCGGAATATGCGTTGCTGCCGCCCCAGAATGCCTCGGGCAACTGGGTGAAGGTGGTGCAACGGGTACCGGTGCGCTTGCGGATCTTGGCCCAGGACGGTGCACCGCCGCTGCGGTCGGGCATGAGTGTGGCCGTCAGCATCGACACTGAGTTCGAGCGACCGTTGCCGGACGTGGTGGCCAAGGCCAAGGCCTGGATTCTGCCGGAAGACGCGCGATGAGCCAGCAAGCCGGGGCCGCAGAGGCTTCGGAACTGCCGCCGGGCGCCCCGGAGACGCTGTTCCAGCAGATCATGCTGCTGGTGACAGTGACCTTCGTGACCATGCTCTATGCAATGACGGTCACCATCGCGAACGTCTCGCTGCCGCAGATGCAAGGGTCGCTGTCCAGCACGCCCGATCAGATCGCCTGGATCGTCACGTTCAACATTGTTGCGACGGCGGTCGTGACCCCGATCGCGGGGTGGCTGGCTGCGCGGTTTGGGCGGCGGCGCCTGATGATCTGGGGGATCATCGGTTTCGGGGCGTCCTCGGTTCTGTGCGGGTTGGCGACCTCGGTCGAGGAACTGGTTCTTTATCGCATAGGGCAGGGGGCGTTCGGTGCACCGTTGGTGCCGCTCTCGCAAGCCATCGTGATCGAGAGCTTCCATGCGCGGATTCGCAGCCGGGTCATGTCGATCTGGGGGACCGGCGTTATCCTGGGGCCGATCATTGCGCCGGCCATCGGCGGTGCGCTGAGCGAGGCGTACAACTGGCGTTGGGTCTTTTTCATGCTGGTGCCGTTCACGCTGATTGCGCTGATCGGTGTGATGACGTTCATCAAGCGCCGGGGCAGCCAGGCCGAAGCGCGGCTCGACTGGACGGGGTACGCCGCCCTCGCCATCGCGATCACGGCGCTGCAACTGATGCTCGACCGGGGCGAACGGGCCGGATGGTTCCAGTCCGGCGAGATCCTGACCTATGCAGGATGCTGCCTGGCGGCATTCTGGGTGTTCATCGTTCGCAATCTGCAGGCGCCGCGACCGTTTCTGAACCCGGCCTTGCTGGCCGATCGGAACTTCGTGGTCGGTTTGATCCTGATCTTTATTTTCGGAATGTTGAATTTCACGCCGATCACCTTGCTGCCGACGCTGTTGCAATCCGTGCAAGGCTATCCGGACTCGATCATCGGGCAGATCCTGTCCGCCCGGGGGGCGGGAACCTTCGTTGGGTTCGCGATGCTGCTGGTCCTGGGTGGGATCGATCCGCGAATTCCAATGGCAATCGGTTTGTTCCTGCAGGCCTGGTCCGGCTGGGTCATGGCGGGATTCGACGTCGAGGTGATGACGACTGACGTGCTGTGGGCCGCCGCGATCCAGGGTTTTGGCGTAGGCCTGATCTGGGTGCCGCTTTCGATCGTGACCTTCGCGACGCTTCCTCCGGCTCTGGTACCTGATGGCACGGCGATCTTTCACCTGTTGCGTAATCTGGGGTCGTCGATCTTCATCTCGATCTCTGTCGCTCTGGTGATCCGGCAGACCCGTGTAAGCTATGCCGAAATGGCGCCCAGCGTCTCGCCATGGAACGAGGCGATGCGACAGCCCGGCCTCTCGGACCAGATCGATCTTGGCACGCATGGGACCTTGGCGTGGCTGCATGGGGAAATCGGGCGGCAGGCGACGATGATCGGGTACATCGACGGCTTTCTGCTGTTCGCCGGGACTGCGGCCATTGCTTTGCCCCTGATCGTGCTGGTACGCGTGCGCCGCGCGGGCTGACGGATGGCGGAGGGCGAGCGCATGCTGGAATGGTGGCAGATTCTGCTGGTGGCCGTGCCGGTTGTCGGGGGCGTGGCGACCTTTGTGGTCTTCGTCGTGCGCACGCTCTGGATGCTGAGATCTGGAGAGGCGCGACGGCTGGAGGACGCGCGCAAGGAGCGTAAAGCTGCTGCGATGGCCGCCGAAGCCACCGCCGCAAAGGAATGATCCGACGGTCTTGAGCCGGTGTTGCCGCGGAGCCGGTAGCTGCGACTGGATCTGCCCTGGCGCTTTACCGTGCCTTGTTCGACTGCATTGGTGTCAGCCCTTCTTGAAAGGCGTCATCTCGGCAAGGTGCGCGTTTTCCCGTTCGACCGCGTAGCGTTCGTTCTCGAGGTAATCTTCGATCGCACGGCGAAAGCCTGGATCCGTGATGTAGTGGAGCGACCGTGTCGTGACGGGCTCATAACCGCGTGCAAGCTTGTGGCCGCCTTGGGCACCGGCTTCGACGCGGCTCAGACCATGCTGAAGCGCATAGTCGATGGCCTGATAGTAGCATGTTTCGAAGTGCAGGAACGGATGGTCCTCGGTGCATCCCCAATACCGGCCGTAAAGCGTCTCGCGCCCGATCAGGTTCATCGCACCCGCGATCCACTGGCCCTCCCGTTCGCACATGATCAGGAGAATATCGTCGCGGAGCTTTTCCTGCGCGAGGTCGAAGAAAGATCGCGTCAGGTAAGGTGTGCCCCATTTGCGGGCGCCCGTATCCTGATAGAACCGCCAGAACGCATTCCAGTGTTCGGGTTGGATCTCGTCACCCGTAAACCAATGGATCGTGACTCCGTTCTCGACGGCGCGTTCGCGTTCCTTGCGCAGGTTTTTGCGCTTGCGCGAGGCAAGAGCATCGAGGAAGCCGTCCCAGTCTTTGTACCCGCGATCAATCCAGTGGAATTGCTGATCGGCGCGTTGAAGCAGACCCATTTCGCCACCAAACACATATTCTTCGTCGGTGCAGAAGGTTATGTGGATCGATGAGATGCCATGCCGCTCGGCCAGTTGGATCGCCCCCTGCAGTATGGCGGACCGCGCCGCATCCGCGTCCAGCGGCCCATCCGGGTTGGAGAGCAGGCGTGGCCCGGTCGCAGGCGTGAACGGCACCGAGCACTGAAACTTGGGGTAATAGCTGCCGCCTGCGCGCTCGAACGCATGCGCCCAGGAGTAGTCGAAAACGTACTCTCCCTGGCTGTGGTTCTTGAGGTAAAGCGGCATGACGCCGACGATCTCGCCGCCCATGGACGCGACGACATGGTGTGGAGCCCAGCCGGTGCGCGGGGTCGCCGATCCGCTGTCCTCGAGCGCCTTCAGAAAAGCGTGCGTCTGGAAAGGATATTTCGGGCGGCCGCCATCGCGGCATTCGGGTGCCGCGCAGGCGTCCCATTCAGCCTGCGAGATATCATTTAGCGATTGGATGGCGCGGACTTCGACGACGGCGCTCGCATCCATGGCGGCGACTCCTGTTGCGATGCACCATCGATGATGGGCGCTGTCGCGCAGACGTCAAGTGCGCCGCGTGCAGAGTGGGTGTGAGAGTGGTCCGCTCAGTCCTCGCGCATCGCGCGATTGAAGTAATCGGTGATCGGCTTGACCATGTAGTTCAATGGCGTGCGGTCACCGGTCTGGATATAGACTTCGACGGGCATTCCGGCGATCAGTTCCTCGCCTTCCAGCTTCTCTAGCTCGCCTTCGCGGAACGCCACCTCGGCCTTGTAATAGGCCATGCCGGTCTGTTCATCGACGATGCTGTCGCGAGAGATGTTCTTGACCTCTCCGAAGAGCTCTGGCGTGGTCCGGGTGTTCAAACCAGAGAACCGCAACACGGTCTCCTGACGTGGATCGACTTGATCCCGGTTCAGCGGGTCAACACGCGCATCGACGATCAGGTCGCTGTCACTCGGCACGACGTAGAGGATCGGCTCGGCCGGGCGGACCACCGACTTGATCGCGTGAACGGTCATGTCCAACACAGTGCCGGGTCGCGGTGCACGGATTTCCAGACGCGAAAGACGCTCAAGCAACGAGAGCCGCCGTTCCTTGAGTTCGAGCTCGCGAAACCCGAGTTCGCGCAATTCGGTGATGGCTTCCTCGCGCACTGCGGCATCCATCCGCAGTGCTTCGATATCGATCTGGCTGATCTGCCCGCGCAGTTGCGCGATCTGCGAGATCAAGCGTCCCGACTCGCCTTGCAGCCTGGCGGCTTCGCGTTCGAGTGAGAGCACCCGTCCGGCCTGCACGAGGTTCTTTTTCAGCAACACGCGCATATCGTCGAGTTCCTGGCCGATAAGTCGTGACTGCTCGGTCAATGATGCGACCTCGGCGTCGGTGCCGACGATCTGGTCTTCGAGCTGAAGTTTGCGCTCGTCCATCACTGCAAGCTCCTTGGCGACGGACTCCCGTTTGGCAGCGTGCAGCGAGCGTTGTCCCGCCAGAAGGTTCGAGATCTGAATATCGCTTTCGGCCCGATCAATGATTTCCTGGTCGAAGGTAACGTCGCTTCGGTCGATCTGGGCCGCTTCGAGGCGCCCGCGCCGGGCCATGATCTCGAAGAGTTGGCTTTCGAGGGCCGCGAGTTCCGATTGCAACAGTGTCGCGTCGAGCTTGATGAGCACTTCACCGGCCTCGACGATGTCGCCGTCGCGGACGTAGATCTCTCCCACGACACCGCCGTCGAGATGCTGCACGACCTGCCGGTTGGTTTCGACGCGCAACTGCCCTGTGGCAATCACTGCACCGGATAGCGACGCGGTTGCGGCCCAGGTTCCAAAACCGCCGGCCAGGACAAGAACGCAGACCAGTCCGAACCGGATGTATCCACGGCCGCTCCAACCGTCATCAGTACTCGCGCCGGCGCCCGCCGGTCCTCCGATCTGAGGGGTCATGATTTCTTCTCTCCCGACATGGCGACGGTCGTCTGGGTCGGCGTCAGAGTCGTCGCTGCACCCGGCTGGCCGCCTTGGGCGATCGACTGCTGAGCGCCCGCAGCGGCGGGTTGCGGCTGCCCGCCACCACCGCCGCCTTGCTGATTGTTGACCAGTTGCGGATAGTTTCTGGTGCGTTTCTTGAGAACCTCGTCGCGTGGGCCGAAGTCTACCTGTTGACCCTTGTCGATCATCAGAAGCAGATCGCACGCCGCGATTGCCGAGGGGCGGTGCGCCATGATCAGCACCGTGCGGCCCCGGCTCTTGGCATCGCGGATCGCATCGACGAGCGCCTGTTCTCCCTGAGCGTCGAGGTTTGCATTCGGCTCATCCAGGATCAGGACGGGCGGGTCGCCATAGAGCGCTCGGGCAAGGGCCACGCGCTGGCGTTGACCACCGGAAAGACGCTGCCCGCCTGCACCAATATCCGTGTCATAGCCTTGCGGCAGACTCAGGAGCAATTCGTGTGCCCCAGCGCGCTGTGCTGCAAGGACGATCTGTTTCGGGTCGGGTTCCGGGTCAAGGCGCGCGATATTCTCGGCAACGGTCCCAGACAGAAGACCGATCTCCTGTGGCAGGTAACCGATGTGACGCCCCAACCCGTCGCTTGGCCACTGATCGAGCGCGGCAGCGTCGAGCCGGACTTTCCCGGCCGCAGGCTGCCAGATCCCGGTCAGGACCTTCGCGAGCGTGGTCTTGCCCGCACCGGATGGACCAATCACGCCAAGGGCTTGACCCGGTTCGACCTTGAAGTTGATGCCGCGCAGGGCAGGGACTTGTTCGCCCGGTGCGACAACGCTGATCCCGCGTGCCTCGACGAAACCCTTTGGTTCGGGCAATTCGGTCTTCGCCGCTTCCGTTGGCGTTTTCTCCAGCAGTTCGGAAAGCGACTTCCAACCGCGCGTGGCGCGCTGGAACAGTGCCCATTGACCAATGGCCTGTTCGATCGGTGCAAGCGCGCGACCCATCAGGATCGAGCCCGCGATCATCATCCCCGGCGAGATTTCCTGCTGCAGCACCAGCCAGGCACCGGCTGCGAGCATGAAACTCTGCAGATAGAAGCGCATCGCCTTGGAGGACGACGTGTAGCTCGCCGTACGGTCGGATGCGAGGATCTGTTTGTCCAGCGCCTTGTCGCGCAGCAACGACCAGCGCTTCATCCCGATCCCGCGCATGCCGAGCCCTTGCACAGCTTCAGCGTTCTGCCGCAGTGCCTCGCCCAGATTCTCCGCTTGCGCGCTCGCCATCTGCGATTCTGCGTTCGGTTCCTTCGAGCGCCACTGGTTCAAGAGCGTCAGGACGATCAGGAACAGCCCGCCACCGATTGCGATGAACCCGAGCACAGGGTGGAAGATAAAAATTGCCGCCAGAAATATCGGCGGCCATGGGATATCGAACAGCGCGAAGGGTGCGGGACCTGACAGAAGCTGTCGCACCGAATCCAGATCGCGCGCCGCTGTATTTGGTTTGGCCCGGTCTGCCGGAGCCACGGATCGGCGCAGAACGGCGTCAAAAATGCGCAAGTCCAGAAGCGTCTGGAAACGCCCACCGGCGCGGGCAAGGACCCGGCCACGTGCAAACTCCAACGCCCCGTAGGCGATGAACAGGAACGTCACGAGCAGAAGCAGGGCGACGAGTGTTTCCTCGGACCGGCTGGACAGTACCCGATCGTAGGTTTGAAGCATGAAGAGCGGGCCGGTCAGCATCAGAAGGTTCACGAAAACGCTAAAGATCGCCACCGACCAGAAGTGGCCCCGGCACTTACCCATATTCTCGCGGAGCTCCGCAAGACCCTTATCGTACTTTATGTCTGGCACCCGCAGCCTCGCTTCATGTGACCCCTGCCATATTGGGAGCCATCGCTTAACATGGAATGATCAAGAGTTGACCCATCCGTACTGAAAATTCACCGCCAAAAGAGCGCACGCCTTGCGTCAGAGACACAGGTGCCCAGCGTTGGTCGCGCCTCCCTTACCAACTTGGCGCAGATTTGTCTTGCAGTTAAGATCGGCGTGAAAGCCGGTGGGCACGCACCGGGCCGAGCCACTGATCGAGCAGAGAAGGACGCGTCTTGAGGTTAAGTTTAACAGGTATGGTCTGGGGTGTCGTGATTCTTGGTCTCTCGGCCTGCGCAAGTGCGCGGCCGGAGGGCGCATTGGTTCACGATCCGCTTGAAGATCTGAATCGCCAGATCCACTCGGTGAACAAGGGTTTGGACGAAACGATCCTGCGCCCGGCTGCCGATGCCTACGACTTCGCAACGCCGACGCTGTTCAAGCACATATTCGGAAATGCGGTCCGACACGCGCGCCTGCCGGGTATTTTTGTGAACCATGTCCTGCAGGGTGACGCGCAAGAAGCCGCGTCCATGCTGGGACGGTTTGCGATCAACACGGTCTACGGCGCTGGTGGCGCGCTGGACCCAGCGACCGAATTCGGGCTCCCATCGGCGCCGACGGATTTCGGCCTGACGCTGGCGTCCTGGGGCGTCGGCGAAGGCGCCTATCTGGAACTTCCGCTGTTTGGCCCGTCGACGGCGCGCGATGCAGTGGGTCTTGTGATTGACGCGGCATTGCAGCCGACGACTTACATCTCCGGCGGTAGCGAACTTGTGATCGCATCCGCGACGGTTCGGGCGCTTGAAATCGTTGATACGCGCAACCGTAACAAGCAGTTGATCGACGAAGTACTTTATCGCAGCGAGGACAGTTACGTCAGCGTCCGAACGGCCTATATTCAGAACCGGCGGCGCCGGGCCGCCGGCGGAGAGCCGAGCATCGACGACCTGCCTGACCTGTTTTCGGAGTGAAAAGGGACATATCGTCCCGACAACACCGTAGGAGATTGGAACCGATGATTCTTAGAAGACGACATTTCTTGGCGCTTGGTGCCGCCGTGGCAGCGACCGCTGGCTCGTCGGTGTCATACGCGCTCAGCCCGGAGGAAGCTCGGGCGCATGTTCAGGCAACGCTCGATGAAATCCTTTCACTGCTGCGCGAACCCGGATCTGGCGAAAGCCGTGCGCCGAAACTGCAAGCAATCATGGAGCGGCGCGCGAATATGCCGTTGCTCGCGAAGTTTTCGGCAGGCCGAAACTGGCGGGAAATGAGTTCGGGGGATCAGAGCGACTTCGTGTCGGCATTCTCGAGGTACATCTCGGTCACCTACGCCCGGCGGTTCGACGAGTATTCGGGCGACCCGAAGATCTTGATCGGAAAGACGATCGACGCAGGGCGCAAAGGGATCCTCGTGGAGAGTCAGATCGAAGTGCCGGACCGCGACCCTGTCGCCGTCGAATGGATGGTCAGCGACCGGGGCGGCCGGATCGAGATCGTCGACCTCATCATCGAAGGGATCTCGATGGCGGCAAGCCAGCGCGAGGAAATCAACGCGATGCTGGAAAAGCGGAACGGTGACGTGAAGGCGCTGATCGCTCATCTGCGCGCGCCGTCCTGATCGACGGCCAGTCGCTTATGTCTTCGTGCCGGCGACCGATCCGGCGCGAAACCCTGTGTCACATGATGAAGATCGTGGCCATCAACGCGAGATACGCGGTCATACCCATTGCTGGCGCGATCACATAAATTCTTTGCATGGAGTTGCTCCTCTGCATCTCCGGACGGCGCCCTGGGGCAGGCGGTCCGCGTCTCGTATCCCCTAGCTTATGCCAGAGGTGCGACATTTCTGTACACTTGTTCCCTAATGGGACGTTAATGGTGGAAAAACCGTTTCATCACGAGGCAGATCATCCCACTGAATGGTAATTGTCCGCTCATGCTCTCGCGATGATGACCACGTATGAATATCGCCAAGCATTAATATGGTCACGCAAGAGAATTGACGTGCGTGCGTTCCCGCTGCGTTCCTTGCATCATGGCAGAGCGCCCGTATATACCCCGCAGCGAACAGGGCCGCGGCCCCAAGAACACACGAGAGACAAATGTTTATAACTCCCGCCTACGCCCAAGGCGCCGGTGCGCCCGGCGGTGATTTCATCACCTCGCTTATTCCGCTCGTTCTGATTTTCGTGATCTTCTACTTCCTGCTGATCCGTCCGCAGCAGAAGCGCGCGAAAGAGCACCGCAATATGGTCCAGGCGCTGCGCCGCGGCGATCAGATCGTGACGGCCGGCGGGATCGTCGCCAAGGTCACGAAGGTGAAGGAAGGCGAAGAGGAACTCGAGGTCGAGATCGCTCCGGATGTTCGCGTCAAGCTTTATCGTTCGACGATCCAGACGGTCACATCCAAGACCGAACCCGCCAAGGACAGCTAGTCCACACAGGAGGGGCGTTGTCCCATGCTCTACTTCGCCCCGTGGAAGAAGATATCGATCCTGCTGGTCTGCCTGCTCGGCATCGTGTTCGCGATGCCGAACCTTTGGTACGAGTCTGCGGACCAGGCGTCTCGCGCGTCTACGGCGCTCGAGGCAGGCCGTTATGGCGGTGAGAATCAGCCAACGCAGGCCGAGTTGCAGGAACAGGTTGCTGGCTGGCCGTCATTCCTGCCGCCGAATGTCGTCAACCTGGGTCTCGATCTGCGCGGCGGTGTGCACTTGCTGGTCGAAGTGCAGGTCGAGGAGGTCTGGGCAGAGCGTATCCTGAACCTGCGGCGCGAGGTTTTCGACGCTCTGCGCCGCGAACAGATCCGCCGAAAGATCGCGATCGACGGCGATGTCGTTCGGGTTGAGATCACAAACCCGGCTGATCAGGCGCGGGCAGGGGAGATCCTTCGCGGGCTCTCCCAGCCAATTGGCGGCGGCATCGGCGGTGGCTTCATGACCGGCGGCGCCGGTCTGGGGCAAGGCGACCTCACGGTGACGGAAGTCCCGGGCGGTTACACACTTGAGGTCAGCGAGGCCGGCAAAACCGAGATTACCAGTCGCACCATGGCGCAGTCGCTCGAGATCATGCGGCGGCGCATCGACGAGACCGGGACACGCGAACCGGCAATCCAACGCCAGGGTGACCGCCGCATTCTGATCCAGGTGCCAGGCCTGTCCTCGTCTGCCGAATTGCTCGAGATCATCGGCAAGACGGCAAAACTGACTTTCCACGATGTCGTCGGCTTTGGCGCGGACGCGGACAGTGCAGGGCCGGGCGAAATTATTGTCGAGGACGAGGACGGTCAGCGCTTTTTGCTCGACGAGAGCCCTGTGCTCTCGGGAGAAAGTCTGGTCGATGCGCAACTGGGGTTCAACCCCGACAACGGCCTGCCGGTGGTCAACTTTCGCTTCGACAGCAATGGCGCACGCATCTTCGGCGAGTACACCGCTGCCAATCAGGGGCGCTTGTTTGCGATCGTCCTTGATAATGTGGTCATCACGGCGCCGCGCATCCGATCCGCTATTCTGGGCGGGTCTGGATTCATCGAGGGTGACTTTACTGTCGAGAGCGCCACCAACCTTGCGATCCTGCTGCGTGCCGGTGCGCTGCCGGCGTCAATCTCGGTCGAAGAGGAACGTACGGTTGGGCCCGATCTCGGCGCCGATTCCATCGCCGCCGGAAAGCTCGCGACCATCCTCGCGTTCGTCGGCATTCTGATCTTCATGGGCACGACCTATGGCCGCTTTGGATTGTTCGCCAACATCGCTCTGATCGTGAACGTCGCACTGATCTTCGGGTTCTTGTCGGCCATCGGCGCGACGCTGACCTTGCCTGGCATCGCTGGAATTGTGCTGACCATTGGTATGGCGGTCGACGCGAACGTGCTGATCTTTGAACGCATACGCGAGGAGCTGAAGGGGCAGAAGTCTCCATCCCGCGCGGTCGAACGCGGATACGAGCAGGCCTTTTCCGCCATCATCGACGCCAATATCACGACCTTCATCGCGGCGGTGATCTTGTTCGCCATGGGCTCTGGCCCGGTAAAGGGCTTCGCGGTCACGCTGGGCGTCGGCATCATCACGTCGGTCTTCACGGCGACACTGGTGACGCGCTTCATGGTTTCTTCCTGGCTGCAATCAGTGCGACCCAAAACCCTCAACATCGGCCTTTTCCGGCTGGTCGCGCAAGGCACGAAGATCAACTTCATGGGCGGTCGACGGATCGCGGCGATGGCTTCGGCCGTGCTTGTCGCGTCATCGGTTGGCGGTGCTGCGGTGCTTGGGTTGAACTTCGGTATCGACTTCAAGGGCGGCACACTGGTCGAGGTTCAGACGCAGGAGACAGCCGATCTGGGCGAGATCCGGGCCATGGTCTCGGACCTGAACTTTGGTGAGGTCGCGGTTCAGAACTTCGGGTCAGAGCGCGATGTTCTGATCCGGGTCGAAGCACAGGCTGAGGATTCCGGTAACAAGCTCGTCGCGCAAACCGTTGAGGAAACGATTGAATCTCAGATCGCGGGCGCCGAGGTCCGGCGCGTTGAGTTCGTCGGCCCCAAGGTGTCGGGCGAGTTGCTGCAAGCAGGGATCATTGCGGTGATTCTCGCTGTCCTGGCGGTACTGATCTACATCTGGCTGCGCTTCGAGTGGCAGTTCGGCCTCGCTGCGGTGATCGCTCTGGTCCACGATGTGGCGCTGACGATCGGCGTGTTCGAGGTCACGGGGATCGAGTTCAACCTCGCCATCATTGCGGCAATTCTGACCATCGTTGGATACTCGCTGAACGATACGGTTGTGGTCTTCGACCGAGTTCGTGAGAACCTGCGAAAATACAAACAGATGCCGTTGGTCGAGTTGATGAACCTCTCGTTGAACGAAACGCTCAGCCGAACCTTGATGACGTCGATCACGACCCTGATCGCCCTGGTCGCCATGTACGTGTTGGGCCCAGAGGTCATCAAGGGTTTCACCTTCGCGATGATCTGGGGCGTTGTTGTCGGGACCTATTCCTCGGTCTTCGTGGCCGTTGCGGCCTTGCTGTGGTTCGGCGTGAAGCGCGACTGGACCACGCAGGCCGAGAAGAACGCCGGCACGAACTTCGGCGGCGCGCAGGTGTGACCCGCCGGGAGGTCTGACGATGCGCATGATCGAGATCGATTACGAGGCACGTCCCCCGGTCGATGGTTACGGGCCGGGCGGCTTCCGTCTGGGCGGCGTCTGGCAACCTGGGTCCGTGATCCTGCTGCCGGAGGTGACGCTTTCATTTTCCGGGGTGATCACGGTCGAGGCAATGGCGCCTGTGCTGGATGCGGCGGGAACACTGGACGTACTGCTGATCGGAATGGGTGACGATGTGGCGCCTCTGCCGCGCGACGTGCGCACGTCCCTGGACGAGGCTGGGATTGGGCTGGATCTGATGTCCACGCCGTCGGCCTGCCGGACCTACAATGTCCTGTTGACGGAAGATCGCCGGGTCGCTGCTGTCCTGACGGCAGTCTGACGTCAGAGGCCCAGCCTCACGGGCTAATGCGAGAAACCGCGAAAGCGGACACGTCCCGTGCGCGTGCCTGACCCGTCGCGACTATAGTCCGGATATCGTGTCAGGAACCGCTCGATGGCGATCTTGCCCTCCATCCGCGCAAGCGTCAGGCCAAGGCACACATGGGGTCCTCCCGCGAAGGCCAGATGACGGTTTGGTGTGCGTGCAATGTTGAACCGCTCGGGGTCGATGAACTGTTCCGGGTCGCGATTGGCAGCGCCCATCAGGAGGTGAACCCGGGTTCCAGCTTCAAGTTGCAAGCCGCTGAGTTCACGAGATTTAGTCGTGATCCGGTTGCCGAGCTGGTTTGAGCTCTGGTGTCTCAGGACTTCTTCGACGGCGCTGTCGATCAGGGTGGGATCTGCAAGCAGCCGCGCGCGTTCTGCCGGGAAGTCCAGGAACAGGTCCAATGCACTGCCGATCAGGTTGGTTGTGGTCTCGTGCCCGGCGTTCAGGATGAAGATGCAGTTCTGGAGAAGCTCGTCTTCGGTCAGGTGCTCGCCGCGATCGCCCTGCATTAGGCGCGTGAGGACATCTGTTTCCGGGTCTCCGGGCGACTTGCGCCGTCGCGCCACGAGATCGCGCAGATAGCCGCTGAACGCGCTAACGGCTGTATTTCCCAGCTGGTGTTGCTCCAGCGTGAGCACCGGCTCCAAGGCGCCGAGAATCGCAAGCGACCAGTCGCGCAAGGGGCCGCGTTCCTCGCGCGGGATATCGAACAGATTGCCGATGACCTCGACCGGGATTGCCGAGGCGTAGTGCTCGATCAGATCGCACGGATCGGGCAGGGTGTCGAGCAAACGGTCGACCAGTGCTACGAGGCCCGGTTCCATGGCGGCGATGGCCCGGGGCGTCAACGCGCCCGACATGATCCGCCGGACCCTGGTGTGCAATGGCGGGTCGTTGAAGACCAGTGAGGTCGTGTGATGCCGGTAGAGCGCCGTGTCACCGTATTTCGGCAGGAACTCGGCCTTCTTGTCGGAGGAGAACGTCTGCGTGTCGCGGTAGATCCGCACCAGATCAGCGTAGCGCGCAACCATGACCGAGCCGTCCTGGAAACGCTTCACTGGTGCATGAGCCAGCAGTGCCCGATAGGTCGGGAACGGATCCTGCGCAAACTCGGGAGAAAGTCGTGTCAGATCAAAGGCATCAGCCAGTGCTTTCGCGTCTTCTTGCATGCGGACCTCCCATGATGCCTGTCTATCCGAGCCGCGTCATCACGTGAAGGCGTGGCTTGTGCGACTCACAAATGTTCTATTAATGTTCTCTTTATCGTCAGGGAGAATCGTGTGTCCGACCTGCTGGGAGATTCGATCGAGCCGGAACGCCGCCGCGGCCGTGGGGCGGGGTCGAACCCCGACAACCGGTTCGAGCGCCTGCGTGCCGCGCGCACCGACGATGGCTGGGCGCGTGAGTCGGACGCGCCAGTGCGCACGCGTGTCGACATCGACAGCTCTCGCACCGTGCTGGCAAGGAACACCTCGCCCGATGTGCCGTTCGACCGCTCGATCAACCCATACAGGGGCTGCGAACACGGCTGCATCTATTGCTTCGCCCGGCCAACCCACGCGCATCTTGGCTTCTCGCCGGGGCTGGACTTCGAGACGCGTCTACTCGCCAAACCGAATGCCGCCGACCTGCTGGCCGAGGTTCTGCGTAAGCCCGGCTACATGGTGGCGCCCATTGCGATCGGCACAAACACCGATCCGTATCAGCCGGTCGAAAAGGACTGGCGGATCATGCGCGCGGTGCTCGAGGTGTTGTGGGAGCACCGCCATCCGGTGACGATCACAACGAAGGGAACGCTGCTGACGCGCGATGTCGACATCTTGCGTAAGATGGCGCGGGAGGATCTGGTCCGCGTGACGGTATCCCTGACGAGCCTCGACAACCGTCTGAGCCGGTCGATGGAGCCGCGCTGCGCCGCACCGGCCCGCCGACTGGCAATGGTGCGGGACTTGACGCGCAGTGGAGTACCCACGGGCATTGGATTAGCTCCTATTATCCCAGGGTTAACTGACCATGAGATCGAGCACCTATTGCGGGCCGGTGCCGAGGCCGGAGCGGACTTCGCGACCTTCATCATGCTAAGGCTGCCGCTGGAGGTGGCCCCGTTGTTCGAGGATTGGCTCGAGCGGGAATATCCTGATCGTGCGACCAAGATCATGAATCGAGTGCGTGAGATGCATGGTGGAAAATCATATGATTCCCAGTGGTTTAAGAGACTTCGCGGAGAAGGTGTGTACGCCACGTTGATTGCCCGCCGGTTCGAGCTGGCGCGGAAGAAATTCGGATTGGATAAGGATCGGGTGCGCTTGCGCACTGATCTGTTCCGGGTGCCTCCGCGGTCTGGAGATCAGTTGAGCCTTGGGATCTGACGCCGGGTGGTGCTGTCCCCAAAGGCACCCCAATTTAATACCGCAAGAGTAGTCCAAACGTAGTCCTTTGATACCGCTTTGGTAACAACGCGGACTCGGCTTGTGCCCGAGCGCGTACTGTTGCGATGAAAGATCACCAATGCGCGCTGGCGCGCTGAAATCACTTGTCATTCTTGCGATGGGTTGGAAAGTTCGGGCCATGCCGAGCTTCGAGATTGAGGATCAGTACCCGGCACCCGTGGCGGGTGTCGACGAGGCCGGGCGCGGACCCTGGGCCGGACCGGTCGTGGCGGCGGCGGTGATCCTTGATCGTGCCGCGGTGCCGGAGGGTTTGAATGACTCAAAGAAGCTGACGGCGAAACGGCGTGCGTTGCTGTTCGATCTGATCCGGCAGCAGGCTCGGGTCGGCGTCGGTGTCGGCTCGGTCGAGGAGGTCGGCCGGCTGAACATTGCCCGGGCCAACGATCTGGCGATGGCGCGTGCGGTCGAGGCTTTGGGGTCGGAACCGGCGTTCCTGCTGATCGATGGGCGGTTCGTGCCGCACAATATGGTCCATCCGGCGCGGGCAGTCGTGGGTGGCGACGGGCTGAGCCTGTCGATTGCTGCGGCGTCGATCATTGCCAAGGTGACGCGCGACCGGATCATGGCGGACTTGGCCGTGCAACACCCCGGATACGGATGGGAGACCAATCAAGGTTACGGCACTGCCGCACACCAAGCGGGGCTGGACCGTCTGGGCGTGACCCCGCATCATAGGCGTTCCTTCAAGCCTATATACAAGATATTGGGTGAGGAAACTTAAATAAGCTATTGATTCAAAATGCGATTGACGTGGAATCGCGTTTGACTCATCTTGCCTCCGAATCAGGGAGTGCAGAATGACGGAACTGGTGACGGACCGGATCATCGAAGGCGACAGCATCGCCGCGATGAAGACCTTGCCCGATGCTTCGGTGGATCTGATCTTCGCGGATCCGCCGTACAATCTGCAACTGAAGGGGGATCTGCATCGCCCGAACAACAGTCGGGTGGATGCCGTCGACGATGCCTGGGACCAGTTCGACAGCTTTGCCGTCTATGACCGGTTCACGCGGGGCTGGCTGGCCGAGGCGAAGCGCGTCCTGAAGCCTGACGGTGCGATCTGGGTGATTGGCAGCTATCACAACGTGTTCCGCCTGGGCACGGCGCTGCAGGATCTGGGGTACTGGATCTTGAACGACGTGGTCTGGCGCAAGACCAACCCGATGCCGAATTTCCGTGGCAAGCGGCTGACCAACGCGCATGAGACGCTGATCTGGGCCGCGCCGCATGAAGGTGCGAGGCCGACGTTCAACTACGACGCGCTGAAAGAACTGAATGACGGGATCCAGATGCGCTCGGACTGGTTGCTGCCGATTTGTTCGGGTGGCGAGCGGCTAAAGGGCAAGGATGGCGCCAAGGCGCATCCGACCCAGAAGCCTGAGGCTCTGCTGCACCGTGTGCTGGTCGGGACCACGCAGGTCGGCGATGTCGTGCTGGATCCGTTCTTTGGGACAGGTACCACCGGCGCTGTGGCCAAGCGGCTTGGGCGCAAGTGGATCGGGATCGAGCGCGAGCGTGATTACATCGACGTTGCGCGCAAGCGGATTGCGGACGTCAAGCGTGGCGAGGCCAAGGCGCTGGCGGTCACGCGCGGAAAACGGGCAGAACCTCGGGTGCCGTTCGGGCAGCTTGTGGAGCGGAGGCTGCTGGAGCCTGGTGATGTCCTGGAATCGATGAACGGACGGCACACAGCCAAGGTTCGGGCCGACGGGACGCTGGTGGCCGAGAGCGTGACGGGCGCGATTCATAAGGTGGGCGCGGAACTGCAAGGCGCGCCGTCCTGCAATGGATGGACGTACTGGTGTTTCCGGCGCGACGGCAAACCAATGCCGATTGACGTGCTGCGTCAGCAGATCCGGGCGGAGATGGCTGAATAGCCGCTATTCGGCGAGGCAGGTGGCGAGATCCTCGGCGGCTGTGGTCCCGGCATTGGCGCTTGCCAATGGTGATGTATCGGGCAGTGCGTCTGCGGCCTCGGCCCGGAGATAGATGAAAATCGCATCGATCCGGCAGAAGACGTCCGGCACGGTTCCGAACGCGGGCATAATGCGGGCCGTGCCGTCCCGGTGCGCGATCCGACCGTTCGTGACGGCATCCAGAAAGTCGAGATAAGTCTGGGTGCGGAGCCCATCCAACAGCCCGGCGCCAAGCGGTGATCCTTCACCGCGCGGCCCATGGCACCCCTGGCAACTGCGGTGGTAGGCGGCGTATCCTTCGGCCGTGTACCAATCGACGGTGCCGTCCGGGCCAATCGAATAGGTAGGCTCGTTGACTGCGTCGAAGTGTTTGCCATCTATCTCATAACTTGGCGATGCAGCCCACGACTGGACGGACCCAAGCGCGATCATCGCCGCGATGAGGTAGGACGGGACGGTCACTCTTCCCGCAAGGCTTTCAGCGTTCGAGCGGCGTTCCCGGGGTGGATTTCGTTGAAGAACAGCCACTTTCCGCTTTCATTCGCGCCGATCCGCTGGATTGCCTCCGCCTCGGGCGTGCCCCGCGCGATCTCGACCTGTGCGTCTTCCAGAACGGACGTCAGATAGCGCTGCGTCGGTGCGGAGCCACCGGGCCATGGCAGGGCAACCGGGCCGTGCCCGGGAACGATCCGTTCGGCAGGTTCGTTGCTCAGCCGCTCCAATGCTTCGATCCATCCGATCAGGTCGGCGCCGATGAAAGGTAGGCGGCGGTGTGAGAGCAGGTCACCCAGGAACAGGGTTCCCGTCTGAGCGTCCCGCACCATCAGGTCCTGCCCGGTCGGGCCGTTTGCGATCGCCGTCACGACCAGTTCCCGCTTGCCGAGGCTGATCGTTCGGGTGCCTTCAACGCCTGAATCCGGCAGGACGATATCGGATGCGGTCAGGTCATCCAGCCCCGCGGCCCAGAGGTCGCTCAGATACTGTGGTGTCGCCTGTGCCACCGTGTCGGCAAGCCCAGCATGTCCGATCACCGAACCGCCGTCTTCCAGAAGCGGGCGCGCGCCGAGCACACGCCCGGCGCGCGGACCAGTCAGGATGATTGCGCTGATTGGAAGCGCCGTTTCGCGGCGGATCGCGGCCAGGATTGCGCGGCCGATCCATGGATGCATGCCGGTGTCGATGACGGCGACCGAGGACTCTCCGATGATGAAGCCGAAATTGGCGAGATCCCCTCGGTTCTCCGGGGTCGGGCGTGCCGCGTATTGCCCCTGGTGAACGAACACGCCCGGCGCGATCTCGGAGAATCCGAACTCTGGCACCTGATCCGCCTGGGTGCAGATAAAGCTTTGCAGCTCTGCGCTGGAGGGGACATTGGCCGCGATCGTGCGGGCCCGTTCGCGGCACGCGGCGAGATCGCCGTCGACAGGAATTCGTCCGGTTCCGCAATCGGTCGGATCCCAGGCGAGGCAGGAGGTCAGCAAGATCTCGAAGATCATCTCGTCTCCTGGTTCGGCACTAATTCGCAGGCGTCAGAGCCGTTCGGCGTGCCAGCTCATGTGCTCCTGCATGAAGGTCGACACGAAATAGTAGGAATGATCATAGCCCGCCTGCATCCGCATGGTCGAGGGGATGCGTGTCTCGGCCAGAGCACCCGCCAGCGCTTCGGGCTTCAGCAGATCGAGGAACTGGTCGTCCGAGCCCTGGTCGACCAGAATGTCCCGCGCCCCGCCGCGCTCGCGCAGCATCAGGGTGGCGTCGTGCGGTGCCCAGGTTCCCTCGTCATCGCCCAGATAGGCCGAGAGTTGCTTGCGGCCCCAGTCTGCCGAGGTCGGGTGCGCGATCGGAGCGAAGGCCGAGACCGAGCGGTAGAGGTCCGGGTTCGCTAGCGCCAGTGTGATCGCGCCGTGCCCGCCCATCGAGTGGCCGGTGATGCCCTGACGGTCGGGATCGATCGGGAATTGCGAGGTCAGGACGTTCTGCAGGTCCTGCACGATGTACGAGTACATCTTGTAGTGTGGCGCCCACGGATCCTGCGTCGCGTCGACATAGAATCCAGCCCCCATGCCCAGGTCATAGGCGTCGTCGGCGGCGATGCCCTCGCCGCGCGGGGACGTGTCCGGAAAGACGCCGGCCATGCCCTGTTCGGCCGCCCAGCCCTGTGCGCCCGCTTTGGTCATGGCGTTTTCGTGCGTGCAGGTGAGGCCCGACAGATACCAGAGGCAGGGGACGCGTTCGCTGGCCGCCACGGGCGGCAGGTAGACGGCAAAGGTCATCTCGCAGCCGGTCGCGTCCGATGCATGGGTGTAGACCCCCTGCATGCCACCGAACGCTCTGTTTTCCGATACGATTTCCATCGATTCGCCCCTCCCGGCCTGGAATTTCCCGGCGAGACTACGGGGCTTGCCGGTGTCGGACAACCGGAAGGCGGGCGGCGCTTGGACGCGTTTCAGTCCTGGATGACGGTTGCCTCGCACGTGACGTCGAAGTTCAGGGACCGCGCGATGAAGCACATCGCGTGCGCCTTGTGATGCAGGTCGTCGGACAGCGCGGGATCTCCGGCCGAGAGTGTGACGACCGGGTGCAGGGTGGCCGAGCTGAACTGGCCTGACCCGTCCGGGTTCATCCGCATCTCGGCATTTGCGTGGTCTTCATAGCTTTCGACCACCCAACCCGCGTCCGAGGCGAGATGCAGAAACCAGAGCATATGGCAGGTCGAGATGCTGGAGAGCAGCATGTCCTCCGGGTTCCAACGGGTCGCGTCTCCCAGAAACGCGGCGTCCGCCGATCCAGGAATTGTCGGTTTGCCGTCGATCGCAATCTGATGCTCGCGGGCGTATGCGCGATAGCTGGCTGTGCCCTCACCCCGGCTGCCTGTCCACGTGATCGTCGCGGTGTATGTGTGGGTTCGGGCCATCGTCGCGGTCCTTGTCTTGGTGCACGCAATTCGCACGGGATTTGCGCTGGCAGGTCCCGGGCGATGCCCCTATACACGCCGCCAATCCCGACCAGCCACCCGGATCATGCGATGCCCGCTGAAGAAGAATTCTACCGGATCAAGCGCCTGCCACCCTATGTGTTCGCGGAGGTGAACCGGCTGAAGGCGGAGTACCGGGCCGAGGGGCGGGACATCATCGATTTCGGCATGGGCAATCCGGACATGGATACCCCCAGCCACATCGTCGAGAAGCTGGTCGAGACCGTCCGGAAACCGCGCACGCATCGGTATTCTTCGTCCAAGGGCATTCCCGGGTTGCGCCGGGCGCAAGCTGGGTATTACGGGCGGCGCTTCGACGTTGAGGTCGATCCAGAGAAGCACGTGATTGCGACGCTCGGCTCGAAGGAGGGTTTGGCGAATCTGGCGATGGCGATCACGGCTCCGGGCGATGTGATCCTGGCACCGAACCCGAGTTATCCGATCCATCCGTACGGCTTCATGATTGCGGGCGGCACGCTGCGGCACATCCCGGCTCTGCATGAAGGTCGCTTTGACCCAGAGGCGTATTTCGCGGCGCTTGATCGCGCCGTGCGCCACTCGGTGCCAGCGCCCGTTGCCATTGTCGTCAACTTTCCGTCGAATCCGACAGCGCAGGTCTGTGATCTGGGCTTCTACCGCGAACTGGTGGCGTTTGCCCGCAAGCACCACATCTGGCTTTTGTCGGATCTGGCTTATGCCGAGGTCTATTTCGACGGCAATCCGCCGCCTTCGATCCTGCAGGTGCCGGGCGCGATTGAATGCTCAGTCGAATTCACCTCGCTCTCGAAGACCTATTCGATGCCCGGGTGGCGCATGGGCTTCGCCGTTGGAAACGAGCGGTTGATTGGAGCGCTGACGCGGATCAAGTCCTATCTGGATTATGGCGCGTTCACGCCGGTTCAGGTTGCGGCCGCAGCAGCTCTGAACGGGCCGCAGGAGTGCATCGATGAGATCCGGAGCGTTTATCAGGCGCGTCGGGACACCATGGTCGATGCGATGGGCCGGGCCGGATGGGACATCCCCGCGCCGCCCGCGACCATGTTCGCCTGGGCGCCGGTGCCCGAGCCGTTCCGGGCGCTGGGGTCAATGGAATTCTCGAAGATCCTGCTGCGTGAGGCCGAGGTTGCCGTCTCTCCCGGTGTTGGGTTTGGAGAATATGGCGAGGGTTTCGTTCGGCTCGGCCTGGTCGAGAACGAACAACGCATCAGGCAGGCCGCCCGCAACATCAAGCGCGTCATCGCCCGGGCTGACGAGATCATCGGCGAGTACACGCAGTTGCGGGGTGCAGCGGAGTAGACCGCCGATCGATCTTGAGCGCTTCGGCGTCCTCCTGACAGGACCCTGTCAGGAGGGGTATGAGACATCCACGGCATCGCAACCCGACAGGAGATGACCGATGGACTTCCACCCCGAACACTTTACCGTCTGGGTCGAGCTCCCATCTAGCGATGTGGACCAGGCGGTTCCGTATTACGAAGCTGTTCTGATGACCAAGCTCGAGAAAACAGTGATGGGACCGGACACGACGTTCGTGTTCAAGACGGCAACCCACCCGGACGGGATTTCCGGACACGTTTATCCCGGCAAGCCTGCTGGGGATGGCAGCGGCCCGACGATCCACCTCGCAGCCCCTGGCAAGCTCGAAGATACGCTCGACCGCGTGCGCGCGGCGGGCGGCACTGTCATTTCGGATCCGATCCCGTTTCCGTTCGGACGGTTCGCTTACACGACCGATCTGGATGGCAATTCGATCGGCCTGTTCGAGCCCGCGTCCCAGGCCGCCTGATCCAATGCGCCGTGCCGACCGCCTGTTCCAGATCGTTCAGTGTCTGCGGGGCGGTCGGCTCACGACCGCGGCGCAACTGGCAGAGCGGCTCGAGGTTTCCGAGCGCACGATCTACCGCGATATTGTGGATCTGCAGGGCACAGGTGTGCCGGTCGAGGGTGAGGCGGGGTTCGGCTATGTCATGCATGACGGTTTCGATCTGCCACCGCTGATGTTCACGAATGACGAGATCACGGCGCTTGTCGCCGGTGCGCGGCTGCTACAGGCATGGGGCGGGATCGAGATGGCCCGGTCGGCCGAGGAAGCCCTGGTCAAGATCGACGCCGTTCTGCCCGAGGCGGTCCGCGCCCGCGCACAGGCTGTCCGCATCCACGCGATGGCGCCCGAGATGTCGGATGATCTGAGAATCCGTCTGGACGGCATTGATCATGCCATCAACGAGCGTCACCTGATGCGCATCGTGTATCATCGGGAGGACGGCACGGAATCCGAACGCGCGGTCCGGCCCTTGGCGCTTTGGTTCTGGGGCAAAGTCTGGACGCTTGTCTCGTGGTGCGAATTGCGCACGGACTTTCGGATGTTCCGGGTCGACCGGATCCAGTCCATGGAGGAGTTGGACGAGCGGTTCCGGCACGAGCGGGGCAAGACGCTGTCGGATTACTTCGAACAGGTAGGACACGCGCCTTGATCACGATGCTTGCGTGGTCCTCTAACCGCCGTCTGATTTCAGCGTTGCGAGCGCGTTGATCGCGCCTGTCATGTGCGAGATGAACCGGTCCATTGCGTCCGAGAATTCGGCAAGGCCCGAGCGGTCCAGTTCCATCCCCTGTGCGGCCGCATAGGCGAGGGCCGCGACCGGACGCCAGTGCGTTCCGGCGTTCCTCAGGCTCTGTGCGATTGCGTCCGTTGGTGGGGGCGGCACGCCGGCAGCGCTGAGCCCGTTCTGAAACGCATCCAGCGATAACGAGAAAATCTCGACCGTGCGGGTCAGGTCGGCGAGCCGCGCCGGCCGCGCATCGCCGCGTGCGACGAGGCAGACATCCTTGGCAATCCGCTGAGCCAGCATCCGCTGCCTCTCGTAAAGGTCGATCAGCAACGCAGATCCAAAACCCTGAGGCCCCAGTCGTGCGGCGTAGACGGATCTGAGTGTCGCGACGAGATCGGTGGCGGCCTCGGTGACGTCACGGGTGATTGCAACCGCGTCGTCGAATTGCGAGGGCTGTGCGGGTTGGCCGGAGATCGGCGTGTCGTAGAGCGGGCGCAATTCTGTCCAGAGGCTATCGACCTCTTGCCATGCTGCCAAAACTCGTGGGTCGAGCTCGACGCCGAGGTCGAGTTCCTGGCTGCCGCTCACGATGGCGCGGTGATACCAGCCGAAGATGTTCCACATGACATACAACTGACTGCGGCTGCGGGCATCAGCGACGCCTTGGTCGACATAGCAAAGGCTTGCCGCCATACCCTCGGCCAGCATGCGCTGGCGGCCTGCGGCCACGATGCGTTCAGCGATCGAGAGCCGCGCGTCCTTGGCCGTTTGCGCTTGGACTGGCCTCTCACCTGCTGCGAGGCTGGCAAGCACCGTCAAAATGGCGCCGAGGCATTGGCATCCACGCCGAGACACCGGTAGTTGCAGCATGACGTCACCATTCTGGAGGCCTCGCAGTGGGCCGGACGTATGCACAGGATGTCTCTGGCATGCCACCGCGCCGATGACGCATGTCTGTCGTACAGGTTGATCAGCCCGTGGCGCCAGTGCGTGGCCTTTGACGCCGCATCGCCATTCCGTAAGGTGGGTGCTCGGGCCTGTCCTGGGCGAGACAAGGAGCACGCGATGTATGGCATCCTGATCTACGACGGCGTCGAGCCGATCGATATCGGTGCGACCTACGGCGTGCTGTCCATGGCGAAACGGATTGCGCCGGATCTGAGCTATGTCGGCATCGCGCGGACAGCAGGCGAAGTTGTCTGTGCAAACGGGATGCGGATGGTTGCCGATCACGGCTTCCAGGATGCGCCGGAGTTCACGGACCTGATCGTGACCGGCGGTCCGGGTTGGGTCGAGGCGTCAAGGGACCCTGCGACGTTGGACTATCTGCAAGGGTCTGCGGCACGGATCGCGTCGATCTGTACCGGTGCGATGATCCTTGCTGCGGCAGGTTTACTGGAAGCGCGGCAGGCAACGACGAAGCGAGAGGTATTCCAGGGCGAGCAAGCTCCGCTGGATCTGCTGCCCGGCAGTGTGGCCGCCCGGCACGCGGCCATTGTCGATGATCGTGGGCTCGTCACCGGAGGCGGGGGCAGCCTGGGCATCGATACCGTGTTTTATTGCCTTGCCCGCAGTCATGGCGACCACGTCGCGGCCGAGACTGCCCGCGTCATGGAATATACCCGCGCGCTGGATGCGAACCGTGCCGCCTTGGGCTACGCTGTGACCAACTGAACGACCCGGGAGGCCGCGCCATGGCTGGCACACGAACGCTGAAGACGATGTGTCCGATGAACTGCCATCCGACGCTGTGCGGCATGAAGGTCGAGGTCGATGGCGACCGGTTCGTGGCAATCACCGGCGACGAGGACAACCCCGACAGCCGGGGCGGGCTGTGTATGCGGGGCAAGGCGGCGCACGAGATCGTCGGCAATCCCGAGCGACTGCTGGTGCCGAAGATCCGCGAAGCGCGTGGGTCCGACCGGTGGCGCGATGCGACCTGGGACGAGGCGCTGGACATGATCGCCGCCGGTATGAACACAGTCGGGCGCGAGGCGGTCGGGGTCTGGCAGGGCCATGGCAATGCGGCGAATGACTATGGCACCGGCGTGAAGCGTGGCCAGATGGAGCGTTTCGCCAACCTCTACGGCTGTCAGCACTGGAACCCGGCGATGATTTGCTGGGGGTTGGGTGGTCTCGGGCTGGGTCTGACCGGCGCGCTCGAGACCTCGACCAAGGAGGATATGGGCGCCAACTCCGAGATGGTCATTCTCTGGGGCGCCAATACGGTCAGCCAGGCAAACACGACCCCGCATCTGGACGCCGCGAAACGGCGGGGTGCCAGGATCGTTGCGATCGATGTGCGCCGGACGGAAGCGAGCGCGTTGGCCGATGACGTCGTCCTCGTGCGACCCGGAACCGACGCCGCGCTGGCGCTGGCGCTGATGCACGTGATCGTGGAGGAAGATCTGTGCGACCGGACCTTCCTGGCCGATCATACGGTTGGCTTCGATGCGCTGGTCGCGGATCTGAAGGACAAGACGCCGGATTGGGCTGCTGAACGGACCGGAGTATCGGCGGAACAGATCATTGAGCTTGCCCGGACATATGCGGGCACGAAGCCAGCGATGATAATCATCGGCGGATCCTCGCTGCACAAAGGCGAGAACACCTGGCAGGCCGCGCGTGCGATCTCGTGCCTGCCTGCGTTGACCGGGAACTTCGGCAGTCCAGGCGGTGGGATCGGACCGCGCCACGGCGCGCGCAGCCATGGGGCCGGATTTGGCGATATCACTGCCTCCGACCGGCGCCCGGAAGGCCGCTACGTGCCAAACCAGATGGAGGCGATGATCCGGTCGCTGGAAGATGGCGACGTGAAGGTTCTTCTGACGCTTGGGTCTAACTTCCTGTCGTCGTTCCCGGATACCAACCGGACCCGCGCGGCGTTGGCGAAGACCGATCTGGTGGTCAGCTATGACATCTTCTGGAACCAGACTGCGCGCGAAGTGGCGGACATCATCCTGCCCGGCACGATCTGGCTGGAGGAAGTCGGCATCAAGGCGACAAACACCCATGTCTATATTGCCGACCGCGCGTTGCCAGCGGCGGGACAGGCGCGGCCGCTCTACACGCTCTATCAGGAACTGGCAAAACGCTTGGGCATCGCCGATGTCTACCCGTGGCCCGATCAGGAGGCAGCGATCGACGCCGTGCTGGATCATCCGGGCACAGGGCCCGCGACGGTCGCGGGCATGCGTGCCAATGGCGGCCGGGCCGCATTGCAAATCTCTCACGTCGCCTACCCGACGTTTGCGTTTCACACGCCATCTGGGAAGATTGAATTCTACTCCGAGAAGGCAAAAGAAATGGGCCTTTCGCCGCTTCCAGAGGCGGAGACACCAGCGGCAGCGCCCGAACCGCTAGCCTTTGCTCATGGCCGGACCTTTGCGCATTTCCACTCGTTCTATGATCATGGACGGGTGCTGCCGACCCTGGCCGCGCGCGAGGTTGATCCTCAATTGTGGATCGCTCCCGCCGATGCCGAAGGACGAGGGATCTCGGATGGTGATGCCATCACAGTATCGAACGGGCGCGGCGCGTTCGCGGCGGTCGCCAAGGTCACACGGCGTATGCCGCCCGGTGCGGTCTGGATGCGTGACGGTTGGCCAGGACTGAATTCCCTGACCAGTTCGGAGCCGGTCGTGCCCGACACAGCGCTGGCAGGGTTTCCGTTCTCGGTGGGGCAATCGCGCTATACCGCCAGGGTCGAGGTGCAGCGCACCTGATCGCAGGGCGTCTGAGCCTCGCTGGATGGATGCTTGACCCATCGTCCGCGTTGCCGTCTATGGGGCCGTCCAGAATTTGGAGATCTTATCATGACGACTCCCTTCCGCCTCGGCATCGCAGGGCTTGGCACCGTTGGCATCGGCACCGTGAAGATGGTGCAGACACATGCCGATATGCTGGCGGCCAAGGCGGGACGGCCTGTCGAGATCACGGCGGTTTCAGCCCGCAATCGGGGCATTCAAAGGGCCGCGGATGTGTCGGATTACGCCTGGGAGGACGACGCGGTGGCTCTGGGCGCACGCGACGACGTTGATTGCGTTGTCGAGGTTATCGGTGGCTCCGACGGTCCTGCCAAGGCCCTGGTTGAGAAGGCCATTGGCCATGGCAAGCACGTCGTCACGGCAAACAAGGCGCTGATCGCGCACCACGGTCAGGCATTGTCAGAGGCCGCAGAGGCCGCTGGCACCGTGCTGCGCGTTGAGGCAGGGGTCGCCGGTGGTATTCCGATCGTCAAGGCGTTGGGCGAGGGCCTCGCCGGCAACAGGATCTCTCGGGTCTTCGGTGTGCTGAACGGGACGTGCAATTACATCCTGAACGAGATGGAGACGCGCGCTGCCGATTATGGTCCCGTGTTGGAAGACGCGCAACGGCTCGGATACGCCGAGGCCGATCCGACGTTCGACGTCGGCGGAATAGACGCTGCACACAAACTGGCAGTGCTCGCCTCGATCGCTTTCGGGACGCGGATCGATTTCGAGGGCGTCGTCTGCGAAGGGATCGAGCGGGTCACGCTGGACGATATCCGCACCGCGCGCGACATGGGCTTCTCGATCCGATTGCTCGGTCTGGCGAAACTTCATGCCGAGGGTCTGGAACAGCGCGTACGCCCTTGCATGGTGCGCGAAGACACCGTGATCGGCGCGCTCCCTGGCGTCACCAATGCTGTCGTGGTCGAAGGCGACTTCGTTGGACAGGTCTCGTTGACCGGACCGGGTGCGGGCGAGGGCGCGACGGCCTCGGCGATCATGGGCGATGTGCTGGATATCGTGCGCGGCGTCCGTACACCCCTGTTTGGGCGGCCCGCATCCATGCTGGCGGAGATGTCAAGGCTGGCGCATGGTGACGAACACTCGCCCTATTATCTGAGGTTCACGCTGGCGGATCGGCCCGGTGCCATGGCTGAACTGGCGTCAGCGCTGGGGGATGCCGGGATCTCCATCCACCGCATGCGGCAGTATGGTCAGGGTGGGGACGCGGTGCCGGTGGTGATTGTGACCCATGATGCGCGCCGGGACGGGATTGATCGTGCGCTGGCGTCGATCGCGCAACTCGACGCGTGCAAGGCTGATCCCGTCGCGATCCGCATCGAAGAGGTCTAGCTTCGCCGCGCCCTAGGTGTGCGTGAAAATCACCAGCATCAATGCAACGACACCGAGTGCGCAGGCGACACACACGACGCAGACAACGACCGTGCCCCGCCAGAGATAGGCATCCATTTGCAACGTCTCGTAAGTGTCGAGCGAGATAGACTTCAGCGTTTCCCGGATCTGGTTCAAACCCATGATCACGCCAAAACTGATTGCGCCACCAATGATCGCGAAGACGGCAACGATAATGATGCCGCAATACATGACCAGCGTCTTCGTCTGGCTATCGAATGAATTGAAAACGGTGAACCCAGTCACCAGCGACGAGATCGAGAAAAACAGGATCGCGAACTGCGTCAGCTTCGCAGTTGCCTCCATGATTGTCTTGTACTTGAATTCATAGAAGATTTTCGCAGCTTCGACATCCAGCACAGGCTTTTCAGACGCAGTGGTGTCTTTTTCTGCCGAGGACTGCATTCGGCTTGACCTCATAACCGGAGTTATCTGGCGCAACTCGGACCATGATACCGCGCCTCGGCCAAGCAGTCACGAAGTTACAGGTCTTCGCGCTTGCGAGAGCGAAGGTTCATCTGCCAGTCGCTTGCCTGTTGCCGATTCCGGCGATAAGGGGCGCTAGGAACACTGCCTACAAGATATTGAGGAGGGGACTTAATGGAACCGGATAGCACGTTGGATTTTCAGGATCGTATGCTGTCGCTGGGTCTGGCCCGTGTCTCGGAAGCGGCCGCGATTGCTGCCGCGCGCATGATCGGACGCGGAGACGAGAAAGAAGCCGATCGCGTCGCCGTCGAAGCCATGCGCCCGCAGCTAAACCTGCTCGAGATCAAAGGCACCGTGGTCATTGGCGAGGGTGAGCGCGACGAGGCGCCGATGCTGTTCATTGGCGAAGAGGTCGGCACCGGCGATGGGATCGAGGTCGACATCGCCTTGGACCCGCTGGAAGGCACCACGCTGACGGCGAAAGCCATGCCAAACGCGCTGACTGTGGTTGCGATGGGCCCGCGTCATTCGATGCTGCATGCGCCCGACGTCTACATGGACAAGCTCGCGATTGGTCCGGGGTATGCGGATGGCTTGGTCGATCTGGACATGACGCCGTCCGAGCGCATTTCTGTCTTTGCCAAGGCCAAGGGTTGTGGGCCGGATGGTGTAACCGTCTGTGTTCTGGAGCGTCCGCGCCATGCCGAGATGGTGAATGAGCTGCGCGAAACCGGCTGCTCGATCCGGTTGATCACCGATGGGGATGTTGCCGGTGTGATGCATTGCGCGGAAGCCGAAAAGACCGGGATCGATATGTACATGGGGTCTGGCGGAGCACCGGAAGGCGTGCTTGCCGCCGCGGCGCTGAAATGTATGGGGGGACAGATCCAGGGTCGCCTGTTGTTCCGTAACGACGACGAAATCGGTCGCGCCCGCAAGGCCGGAATCGACGATCTGGATGTGAAGTACAGCCGTGATCAGATGTGCCGCAGTGATGTGATTTTCGCGGCGACGGGTGTCACGAACGGCTCGATCCTGCAGGGTGCGCGCCGGTTGGGTGAACACCTCGAGACCGAGACGATCCTGATGCGCTCGAAGACCGGTTCAGTCCGGCGGATGCTGTATCACACGCGCAATTTCTGAGGCGATTGCAGACGAACGGGGCGTCAGAGTCCAACCAGGCCGGATAGGTGCTGAACAAGGCCTTGCAGCCACGCGTACTCAGTCGGTAACTTGTCGGCGAGACCGGTGAGTTTCGCGCCGACCGCGGTCAGCATCCCGATTGCACCGGCGCCAAGCGCTTTGGTCGCGACCTTCCGCCCCTCGCCCATAGCATCGGCGGCGAACGCGCGGATCATCTCGCCAAAGATGCGAAGCCACGAGCGGCGAACTTCTTGCGGCGCCACCGGGTCGAGGTTTTCGGGTGATGGTTCGACGTCGACCAGAGCCGAGGCATCACGGATCGCGATGGCTGCGTCTTCGGTGAATGCGTCCGGGTTTGCATCGATCATCTCACCGGCAATCAGCGCGGCGTCTTCTGCGGCACTTTGTTCGGTCGCGGGATCGGCCATGGGCGGGTCGATGGCACTGGCATACTCCCGCCAGGCCGGGGATTGCGCGACGAGCATCTGCTGTTGCAGCAGGATGGATTGAAAACGCGCGGCATCTTCAGGCAACAGGATGTCGTTCACGCGCGTGGCCATCTGTTGCAAGGTCACGCCGATCAGACCAAGTCGCAACGGATTGAAGGTGTCGAAGCTGTCACCCAGCGCGTGCCGGGCTGCGCGAAGCTCCGTCAGCAGCGGATTGTTCGCGGCAGCACGGTCGTCGAGCATCTGATCAAACGCATCCCTCAGCATCTCCCAACCCTGAGCACTTGCCGATGATGCATTGTTCGGTGAATGACCCTCTGGGGCCGGAGCGATCGAAAGCACGCCGTCTTGGGATCTGAGAGAGATCGGCGTCGGTCTGTCGGGAAGCTCTGGCGCGACTGCTGCTTCCGCTACGGGCCTCTCGGTCCCGGGATCCTCTCCGTCTTGCAGTATCCACGCAATCTCGGCATTGGCTCTGGCCGGGCCAGCAGACCAGATATCGTCCGGGATGTCGGCGATCTGGATTTCCTTCTGAAGATCAAGCGGACGTCCGTCCAACCGGTCCTGATACCAGCGCCACCAGACCTGCCAGTCGCCCTCCAGAGCCAAAAGCGTCGACCTCATCTGATCGAGAGGTGCCACTTCTTCGGGCGGTAATGTATGCCAAAGTCGCGTCGTATTCAGATCGCTGCGATAGCGGCGGCGTTCGTCCAGACTTGTTGCGTCGCGCGTGATGGATTCTCGGACGCCGGGATGCTTTTCCACTGCCCAGGCTGCGGAGTTTGTCGCATGACCTGCCGCCTGCGCGATGTCGTCGTCGGCGATTGTCCCGAGCGCGTGGACCGCGGCATCGGCCGCCGCCACGATCCGGCGTCGCATGTTCCGGCCGCATCCCAGCGTATGGATGTTGCCTCCAGCGTTCCGTGCGGGTTCGGCCATGTTCTCTGCAGTGATCCGCAAGGCGCTGTGCAGTGCGCTGACCCGCTCGGTCAGATGCGCGGCGGCGGCAGGGTCGGTGCCGTACAGCAACGAGACCTGAAGCGCCCGGAAATACTGGAGTGCGCGCGCTTTCAGGATGCCACGATGCGGTCCGCGCATCGCGAAACTCTCGATCATGACAGGAGCGGCCCGCAAAGCCGCGCGCGATGCAATGACCTGAGAGACATGCGGTGGCCGGGTTTTCAACCAGGCAACAAGATCGTCCATTTTGTCGAACTCTGGCACGATCGCGCCCGCCTCTCAGGGCTGCGAAGGTTCGGCGTCAACAGGGTTCCTCAGGGTGCCTACCCCTTGCACCTCGACCTCGACCACGTCTCCGGGCACCAGCCACTTCGGCGGGTCGAACCGGGCTCCGGCGCCGGTCGGGGTCCCCGTTGCGATGATGTCGCCGATCTGCAGGCTGGTGAAGGTCGAGATGTATTCGATGATCTTTGCGAACGGGAATGCCATGTTCGCCGTGGTGTCGTGCTGGCGTTCCTCGCCGTTCACGCGCGTCGTCACCGTCATATCCGTCAGGTCGACTTGCGGATCGGTCTCGATCCACGGACCTAACCCCCCGGACCTGTCGAAGTTCTTGCCCTGCGTGACGTTGAACTTGGCATGGCGCAGCCAGTCGCGGACCGAGCCTTCGTTCATGATGGTCAAGCCGCCGATGTGCTGGTGCGCGGTTTCCTGCGGGATGCGCCGACCCGGCTTGCCGATGACCAGCACGATCTCGCCTTCATAGTCGAACTGCTCGCTCTCTGGCGGGATGTAGATCGGTGCGTCATGCGGCGAGAAAGAGAGCGGCGTGCGCATGAACAGCGAGGGATTCTTCGGTGCCTGCTGCCCATCTTTGTACTCGTCGTTTCGGTTCATGTAGTTGACGCCAACACAGATGATCTTCGGCGGCTGGACAACGGGAAGTGCGAGGGTCACGTCCGTCAGTTTGAAGTCGGCATCACCCGTCATCACCTGCTCGGCTTTGCTCAGCATATCGCCCTGGAACATCCAGCGCATGCCGGGCGCGCGGATCCGCGAGGTCAGATCGAATACCCGGTCGCCGTCGACTGCCCCGACCCGATGGCTTTGATCGGTGGTGAAGGTGATCAGACGCATGACGGCTCCCTCCCTTGCCCAAGGCGTATCGCCGCCGTAGTGACAGGGGGCAGGGAGAGGGTCAACCGGGAGCGCAGGATGCCACATCTGACAGTCGAGTATTCCGACAATCTTGACGATGTCGTCGATATGGCAGCGTTTTGTGCTGCGATGCGCGATGCGATGCTCGAGACGGGGATCTTCCCCTTGGGTGGCATTCGGGTACGGGCGTTCCCGAGCAGCACTTATGTCATTGCCGACGGTGACCCAGCATACGCGTATCTCAACCTGATCTGCAAGGTCGGTGCCGGGCGTGAGGACGCCATTCGCGCCAAAGCGGCCGAGGCGATCTATTCGGCGGCGGAAGCCTTCCTGAAACCTTGGATCTCGAACCCGTTCGCGCTCAGCCTGGATATGTCGGAACTGGACCCCGTGACATCATTGAAGCGCTACAACACGCTGCATGACCATCTGAAGTCCAAGGTAAGCTAAGGTCTGGCTGTCGCACATGCACACCCCGGACGGCGCACGTGATGGGTAAGACGCAGACCCCGATCTTCGAATTGCGGCCGGTGACAGCGGACATCACAGCCGCCTTGATTGACCTGCTGACGGATGACGCCTTGCGGCAGGCTCTTTACGCGGGTGTGCGCGTGCCGCCCGAGGACGCAATCGAACAATGGACCGAAGCTATTGGCCCCCGGACCGATCGGCGCATTGCCGTTGACGCCCGGTCGGGGTGTATCCTGGGTGGGGCCAAGATCGACGTTAGGTTGATGTCGTGGTTCGTGGCGCCCGTCTGCCAAGGAAAAGGGCTCGGCACCGCCATGGTCAACGCGATGCTTCAAACCGTGGAGTCAGAGCGCTTTGCGACTGTCGAAGCTCATATCGCACGCGAGAACCTTGCTTCGCGCCGGATCGCTGACCGGGTTGGTTTCGTCGAAGTGGGGCTGGTGTCACGGGCCTCTGGGTTACCGCCTTTGATCGTCTATCAGCAGATCATTGACCCCTCACGCTGAAGCGCCGCCCACTGGCCCTCAATCGAAACCGCGCCAGTTCACGACGTTATCGAACGCTTCCCGTTCCGACACGATGCCGTTCTCGACCGCATCCCAGTTTGCGTAGCCCAGCGACATGCCGCTGACGAGTTTCTCGTCCTCGGGGATGCCGAGATGTTTGCGCAGCGGTCCCTGGAAAGGAATCCAGGCTGCTTGCGGACAGGTCTCGAGCCCCTTGCCGCGCGCGGCCAACATGATCGTCTGGATATACATTCCAGCATCGGCAAAGGATCCGTCCAGCAGATAGCCGTCAATCGTCACGAAGATCCCGACCGGCGCGTCGAAGAACTGGAAATTGCGCGCGCCTTGGCGGGCGCTGGCCTCACGGTCGCCTTTCTGGATGCCCAGCGCACCGTAGAGCGCCCAGCCGATGCCACGGCGGCGGTCACGGTGGATGTCTTTCCAGCGATCCGGATAATAATTCAGGGCCTCGTAACTGTCCGCGGCGCCACTCACGACCAGCTCGAGCGTGTCCTTGACGATGGCATCGCGCACCGCGCCCGTGCAGACATATGTGTGCCAGGGCTGCGTGTTCGTCCCGCTGGGAGAGCGCTGAGCGATCGTCAGAACCTCCTCGACTAGGTCTTTCGGAACCTCCTGATCGGTAAAGGCGCGAACCGATTTGCGGTTCACGATTGCGTCTATGACGTCCATGGCAGTGTCTGTCCCCGTACGGTCCTGGATTGCTTGCTAGGCAGATGGACGCGTCCGATCCTTCGGGTCAAGCGCGCATCTGATTTCGTTGAGTGTCTAGCGGTTCACACAGCGTGTCAGGGCTTGCCTATCCACTGCTTCAGCTCCGCGTTCTCGGCTTCGAGTTCCGCGATGCGGCGGGTGAGCTTCTGCGTGACCAGCCTTATCGTATCCTCGGAATGGAGGGCCGGAATGTGTTGCGGGCAGTTGATATCCCAAGCTTCGACCGTGATCACAATGGCGCGCTCAGCAATGCCGCGATAATCCGGGTCGCTCAGCCGTTCCAGAAGGTCCGGATCATCCTCGACGATCCGCGCCCGGCCCCACAGCTTGATCCGGCTCGCGTTGGCATAATCCATGAAGAACAGATGCACGCGGTCGTTGCCATCGAGATTGCCGGTCGAAATGTACTGCCGGTTTCCGGTGAAATCCGCGAAAGCCAGTGAGCGATCATCCAGCACTTTCAGGAAGCCCGGAGGTCCGCCGCGATGCTGCATATAAGGATGTCCGGTTTCAGAGACGGTCGCAAAGTAGAAGCTGGTCCGCGCGGATAGGAACCTTGCGAGCTCCGGTGTCACCCGATCCTGCCAATCGCGTCGATCCTGGCTGTCGCGCGACCCGAGCCGCGTCTGGCGCGCCTTGACCGCATGGGTGAACGCGACATCGCTGATCCGGTCGGTCATGGAGTACCTCCCGCGTTGGCCTAATCGTCGTAGCGCGAGACCTTGTTCAGGGCGAGTGCCGTGTTGCGCGCTTCGAGATAGGCCGAGGAACTGACGGCGGCGTATTCTGTGACCGTGTCGCGATAGGCAAAGTAACTTTCGTGGATCCGTCGCGCCAGATCGTCATGCGCGGCCGTCTCGTCCAGAGTCTCGGTCGACAGGCGGAAAAGCTCTTTCAGCACATCGTCCGGGAACTTGTGCACCTGTGCACCGTACTCGCGTTTCATCGAGACAACGGACTCTCCGTTCAGCTTGTTCAGTTCGGCCTCGAGCAACGTGTTCTCGCGGGCCGCCGCGAGTTCGAATACGGACTGCTCAGTCGGGGAAAGCTCTGCGAACAGGGCGGCGTTGATTCCGAACGACCGAATGCCGCCCGGATCGTGCCAACCGGGATACATGTAGTGCGGCAGCAGCTTCACGAAGCCGTAGTCCAGATCCAGATAGGGGCCGACCCATTCAACCGCCTGAATTTCTCCGCCGAAAAGCGCCTCGACCAGTTGCGCACCGGGCAGGTTCACCGTGTCGACACCGGCCGCGGCATAGACCTGTCCTGCGGCACCCTGCACGCGGAAGCGCACCCCTTCGAAATCCTTGGTCGTCGTGATCGGCTTCGGGAACCAGCCACCCATCTGGGCACCGGGGCTGCCCGCCATCAGCGCACGCACGCCGAAAGCTCCGGAGAGCTCGTCCCAGAATTCCTGGCCACCGCCAAACTTCAGCCAGCCCGACATCTCGTGCGCCACCAGACCGAAGGGCACCGCCGAGAAGAAGACGAAGGCCGGATGCTTCTTGATGAAGTATTGCTCGACTGAGTGATAGCAGTCAGCAGCACCGGACCCGACCGCGTCCTGCACCTCGAACGGATCGACCTTCTCACCGGAATGGAAGATCTCGAATTCGATCTGCCCATTGGTCAGCTGAGTGATGGTCTGGGCGACCCGTTCGGCCGATTGCGGCAGGATCAGCGAGTCGCGCGGCCAGCTTGTCACCAGGGACAGTTTTCGCGGGGCTCCCTGGGCGATTGCAGGTGTCGCAAGCGCTGCGGCGCCTGCGGTGGCTGCCGTACCCAATACCTGGCGGCGGTCGATTTTCTTGCTCATGCGACCGGCCTCCTCAGACATGACCCAGCACATCCGCGCGGGCGCGCAGATACGCCTGATCGGATATCTCGGACCAACTGGCGACCGATTTCCGGAAGCGTTTGTAGCTGGTGTAGATCTTTGCGCTCGTCAGGTCGTCCTTGGCCGCATCGGCCACCACCTGATCCCCGACCTTGGCGATCTCGGACCAGACGTCCTGCGGGAACGCCTGCAAGACGACTTCGTGCTGGGAGAGCATTTCGCGCAGCGAACTGCCGTTGTTCGCGTTGTATTCGGCGATCATTACGTCATTCTCAGCCTGAGCACAGGCCGTGATCAGGGTGCGGTCACTGTCTGTCAGACCGTCCCACCATGTGCGATTGATCCCGAGCGAAGACACCGTGCCGGGCTCATGGAAGCCGGGATACATGTATATCTTCAGCAGCTTCTGAATGCCGAAGGCAAGATCGTTGTATGGGCCGACCCATTCCGTCGCGTCGATCCGTCCCGACTGAACGGCTTCGAAAATCTCTCCACCAGGCAACGAGATTGCGTTCGCGCCGATCTGGCGCAGCGTCTCGCCACCTAGCCCGGGCATCCGGAACGTGAGTTTCTTCAGGTCTTCCATGGTTGCGACTGGTTCGCGGAACCAGCCGCCCATCTGCACGCCGGTGTTGCCCGCCAGCAGAGACTTGACACCGAATTCCCCCGAAAGCTGATCCCACAGCGCCTGACCGCCACCATAGGTGATCCAGGAGTTCATCTCCTTCGTTGTCAGCCCCAGCGGGACCGAGGTGAAGAAGTTGAAGCCGCGATGCTTTTTCTCGAAGTAGTACTCGGCCGAGTGGTACATGTTCGCCTCGCCCGATGCGACCGCATCGAAGACGCCGAACGCCGGGACGAGTTCACCCGAAGAGAAAAGTTTAACCTCGAGCCTGCCGCCGCTGGTCTGCGTGATCCTATCGGCGATTCGCTGTGCTCCGGTCCCCAGGCCCGGGAAGTTGCGCGGCCAAGAGGTGACCATCCGCAACTGCTGGCGCTCCTGCGACAAGGCCGGTGCGGCAAGCGCAACTGTACCGGTCGCCCCGACAGCCGCGCGTTGCAAAAATGCTCGACGATCCAACGCTTTCCCCTCGATACCCCCTGGCGCCCGAACTTCGGAACCGCCAACTGTTCTCGATTGCGCGCACAATAGAGCTTGCAATGCTTTTGTAAATTCATCGCACCGGAAAGTGGCGAAAAATCGCCAGTGTCTGGGCGAGGCGGTTTTGATCGCTGTCCGAGCCGGAAAGGCTCCAATGCCGGCGTGTTTATATTAGCCGAGGAGACGGTCCTGGATCAGCGTCATCCGCCGTTCCTGCCAATCGTCGAACATTTCCCGGTTGTCGAACCGCTGCCAGTTCGAACCGTCACATAACTCGAACGGCCGGAACCCAATCTTGTAGTCCATCTTGCGCGATCCGGCGACCCAGTAGCCAAGATACACGTGCTCCAGCGCCATCTCGCGGGCCATTTCGATATGATCCAGGATCATGTAGCTGCCGAGGCTGCGATCACTGTAGGCCGGGTCGAAGAATGAATAGACCATCGACAAGCCGTCACCAAGGATGTCGCTGAGGCATGATGCGACGAGCTTGCTGTCGCCGGATTCCTCGTCAATGTCATGGTACTCGACGACCATCGAGTTGACGGGCGTCTCATCCACCATCGATGCATAGTCGAAGGCATCCATGTCCGCCATGCCGCCATCAGCATGCCGATCCGCCAGGTAACTGCGGAACAGCGCGAACTGCGTTTCTGTCGCCCACGCCTCGCACGGGCGGCGGGTCAGACCTGCATTCCGGCGCAGGATACGGCGCTGGGTCTTGCCCGGTGCGAACGAAGACACCGGCACCCGGATCGACAAACAGGCCGAGCATCCGACACATGCGGGTCTGTAAATGACCGACTGGCTGCGACGGAAGCCCTTTTGGCTGAGCGCATCGTTGACTGCGATCGCGGAGGTCCCGTTGAGCGTCGTGAATACCTTCCTTTCCTCGCGGCCTTCAAGATAGGCGCAAGGCTGGGGCGCGGTCAGGTAGAATTGCGCCTTTAAGGAGGTTTCGTGGTGGCTCATTCAAACTCCGGAAAGATAATTTCCACCTAACGATAGCGGATTCGCAGGGCTTGTCACGCGGCGCGAACGTCAGATTTAGAGAAAATTGGATCAAATTCATTTGTGTTTGTCTCGGCGAAGCACAATCCACCACGGTGCGGAAAATCGTTGCATTCTGCATCGAAGAACAGAGTCGTGATCAAGCCGGCCGATTGATCACGACCGACCCGAGAATCAGGTCATGCATGGCGCGCCGGTGCGGAGCGGTGAACATCAGGAACCATCCGATGAACAACAAGGGCAAGAAGAAGTAGCTGGCGTAGAACCCTGCCGTATGGATGAAGGCCGTGAGTTGCCCCATGCGATTGCCGTCGCGGTCGCGAATCTCGAGGCCGGTGATGATCATGCCGATGGTCGCCGAGCGTTGTACGATCAGGATCCAGCGGTAGAGGAAGCCGACCGCACCGAACATCAGCAACAAGAGCGGTCCGGCAAGAAAGACCAAGCCCAAAGACAGAACTCCCGCGACGAACGCCAAGCAGAGAAGCAGAAACAGGATGATCAGGGAGTCTATGATGAACGCCACGAAGCGCCTGAGGGGCACGCCGGCATAGAACTGCGGGTCGCGGTGCGGATCGGGTATGCCCATTGTCCGGTCTCTTTACCTTATACCCCGCCCCAGATCGCCTCGGCCGTCTGTACGACAAGCTCCAGCTTCCGGCGTTGATCGTCCTGGGTAAGGGTATTGCCTTCTTCGGTCGAGGCGAACCCGCATTGCGGCGCGATGCCGAGCTGATCGAGATCGGCGTGCTTTCCGGCTTCGTCGAACTTGCGACGCAGATGGTCGATATCCTCGAGCGGGGCGGTTTTGGTTGTGATGAAGCCCGGCATAACGCGCTGCAGCCCCTTTGAAAGCAGTCGAAGGGGTTCCAGGCCACCGGCGCGTTCGGTGTCATACTCCATGAAGAAGATGTCCACACCGGTCTGATTGAATACGGCGTCCGCAGCCGGGTCATACGCACCCTCGGCGGCATGCGTCGACCGGAAGTTTCCTCTGCACATGTGCATTGCGATCACCATGTCGGCGGGGCGGTCCTTGATGGCCTCGTGCATCATCCACGCATAGCGGCTGATCAGCCAGTCGGGATCCTGACCTTGCGCCCGTTTCTCGGCCCGGTGCTTTGGGTCGCACAGATAGGCAAAGAAGATGTCGTCCATCTGCAAATAGCGGCAGCCTGCGTCGTAGAACGCCTGGACAGCCTTTTTGTATGTTGCCGCAATGGCCGAGGTGAAGTTTTCGATGTCCCGATAGTCGGGAACTGCGATGTCCTCCGGCGCAGTGCGGAAGTGACAGCAGGATGGTCCGGGGATCGAAATTTTCGGCGTCACGGATGTGATCGCTGCGACGAAGCGGTAATGCTCCAGCATCGGATGATCGTTTGGAAAGTCCAGGCGTCCCGAGATTGTCGGGAAGATTGGACGCAGTTTGACCCCTGCGAACTGCACGCCCTCGTCGCGTTCGACCAGATCCAGTCCGGTCAGCATTCCCATGAAGTCGTAGTGCCAGAATGATCGTCGCGCCTCGCCATCCGTGACAGCTTTCAAACCGACCTCTTCCTGCATCTTGATCGAATCCCGGATTGCAGAATCCTCGATATCAGCCAGGCCAGAAGCGGGTAGAGAACCATCTTCGAAGTGTTTCTTGCGCGCCTGCTTCACGCTGTCGGGACGCAACAGGCTGCCGACATGGTCGGCGCGGAACGGTGGTTTTGGCATGGACGGCCCTCCCGGCGCGCGGGCTCGGGCCCGTCTCGTAATGTTGCGTGTTATCACCGCAACGTCGTCTGCCGGCAAGCGCGAGCACGGTTGCCATGCGGTGGCTTGAACCCATATACCCGGTCGACGTGACAGGCGGTGAAAGCATGCAGACCCGTTCGAAATTCTTTGACGATCTCAGTCAGTTGATGACCAACGCCGCAGGCGTCGCACAGGGCGCGCGCGATGAAGCGCAAACGGCGATGCGTGGCATGCTCGAACGGTTCCTCGCCGAGAGCAATCTGGTCACGCGTGAAGAGTTCGATGCCGTACGCGAAATGGCGATCAGGGCGCGCGCGGAAAACGAAACCCTGCAGGAGCGTATCGCTGTGCTGGAGGCTAAGATCTCGGACACCCCTTGATGTTGGTGGTCCATGGCTGAGCGTCTTGCCGCTGGCTCGGCCTTTCGGAGCAATGCTGTCTTCTGGATTGCCATGCTGCTGTGCGGTTTGGCATGGGGCAGCACGCAGCTTTTATCGAAACTGATTGTCAGCGCCGGGCATCACCCGGTCGGCATCAGTTTTACCGGGACGGTCCTGGGCGCTGTCGCGCTGGCGGCGATCGTGCTAGTCCGCGGCCAGAGACTGCCGCTACAGCGGCGTCATCTGATCTTCTATGCAATCTGCGGGCTGACAGGCACGGCCCTGCCGCATGTGCTCGGTTACACCGGGATGCAACATCTGCCCGTCGGCGTGATGTCGATCGTGATCGCGATGGTTCCGATCATGACCTATCTGGGCGCGGTTCTGATCCGGATGGAGCAGATTGAACCCGTGCGCAGCCTTGGCCTCGTCTTCGGCGCGGCTGCCGTTCTGCTGCTGGTCGTGCCGGACGCCAGTTTGCCGGATCCGGAAAAGGCCGCTTGGTTGGTGCTGCCGGTTCTGACGAGCCTCTGCTATACGATCGAGAACATCTACATCGCCAAGGCGCAACCCAGGGACATCGACCCGATGCAGACCATGTGCGGTCTGTTCTGGGCGGCATTGCTTCTGCTTCTTCCTGCGGTGTTCTTCACCGGCGAGGTGATGGTGCTCGGGGCGTTCGATCTGGCGGAGATGTCACTGCTCGCCATGACTGCCTGCCATGTCGGGGCATATGCGGGTTTCGTCTGGCTGATCTCGCGTGCGGGCCCGGTGTTCGCGGCGCAGGTTGGCTACATAGTCACCCTGGCAGGTGTTTTCCTAGGCATCATCGTTCTGGGCGAGCAGAACTCGGTCTGGGTCTGGGGCTCTCTGGCGCTTATGATGGTAGGGCTGGCGCTGGTTCAACCGAGGGAGCGCACATGATTGACCTCTTGAAGTCTCTGTTCCGGGCGCTGCTAATCCTGCTGATCCCGATCATTCTGATCTTTGTCGGGGGCGCGGTCGTATATGGCGGTGTCACGTTCGAGATCGAGTTTGTTCTGTGGGGTGGCATGGCCCTGATCGGGGTCGGCGTGCTCTGGTTGGTCTTTCTCTGGTTCGGTGCTGCAAGTGGCAGCAATCCGTTCGGCGATTGACCGCGGTCTCCGCTGCCGCGTGCGAGATTTATCCACAGAAACCTGTGAATCTTTTTTGATGGCACGAGAATCATCTTTACATCCCCTGGTTTCCTGACACCATATCTCGTGGGCGGTCAGAGCAGACGCCCGGTATATGGCAACCCAGGGGCTCTGTGAGCCTACCTCACAGCGCCACCAAAAATGGGGCAGTGAGGCAATGTCAGCACTCGAGCATGAATTCTTATCCGCCGATATTCACCCGATCGACATCGTCGAGACGGTCGCAGAACACGCCGACTGGGAGTTTGACCGTGTCGGTGAAGACCAAATCGCTATGGCGATCGAAGGCCACTGGCGCGTCTATTCCGTAAACCTCAACTGGTCGAGCTATGATGACATGCTTCGCCTGGTGTGCACCTTCGAGTTGACGCCACCTGAAGAACGCATGGACGAGATGCTGTCCCTGATCAACATGATCAACGACCGGGTCTGGGGTGGCAGTTTCACCTTGTGGCCAGAACACAAGATGATGGCTTTCCGTTACGGGCTGACCCTGGCCGGCGGCGCCACGGCAACTGTGGAGCAGATCGAAGCGATGGTGATGACAGCCGTTGCCTATGCCGAGAAGTTCTACCCGGCGTATCAGTTGGTCGGATGGTCGAACCAGTCGCCGGAAGAGGCGATGACCATTGCGATCGACGACGCCTACGGGACGGCCTGAGCCGAAAAGTCCCTTGAAACAAAGGGATAATTGAGAATTGTGCGCCGCACAAAAAAATGCTTGCAAATCTTGTTGCGGCGCACAATATTAGTTCCAGACGATAAGGGCAGGTCATACCGACAGGTCCCGAACTCAGGAGCAGACCGATGATGGACAAGTTTCCGTTCTTTGACTTCAATGCAATGACAGACGCAATGAAGGTTCCGGGCTTCGATAAAATGCCGGGTTTTGACGCAATGCCAGGCTTCGACAAGATGCCTGAGTTCCCGGCATTCGACATGGGCGCCTTCCAGGAAGCCCAGAAGAAGAACGTTGCAGCATTCGTGGAAGCGAACAAGGCAGCCTACTCGGGCTACGCCGCGATCGCCAAGCGCCAGACCGAAATGTTCGAAGCTGCAATCGCCCAGACCAAGGATCGGATCAACGCCCTGCAGGGACAGTCGATGTCCGTCGAGACGGCTCAGGCGAACTACGAGACGCTGAAGACCACCATGGAAAAAGCCATGGCGGACCTCAAGGAAGTCACCGAAATGGCCAGCACCACGAACAGCGGTGCATTTGAGATCCTCAAGGCACGCGCCGAGGAAGCCTTCGCCGAGATGAAGGACGCAGCCGGCAAGCTGTCCAACTGACCAAGACTTGACCCCTTGGGCGGCGGATATCTCCCATCCGTCGCCTCATGAGACCGTCCGCGTCCTCCCTCGCGGGCGGTTTTCTGTTGCCTGATCACCCGGTCCGGACTAGGCCATCGCGCCGCGGGAGGGCCTATCATGAGCGACCAGATCAGTTTCGACGATTTCCTGAAAGTTGATATCCGCGCCGGGACCGTCACTGACGCGCAGCCGTTTCCAGAGGCGCGCAAACCGGCGATGAAGCTTTGGATCGACTTTGGTGACGAGATCGGTGTCAAGAAAACCTCGGCCCAGATCACCGAACACTACACGCCCGAGCAGATTATTGGCCGTCAGGTGATGGCCGTGGTGAACTTTCCGCCGCGCCAGATCGGTCCGTTCATGTCCGAGGTTTTGACGCTCGGCGCCCATGATGATGAAGGCCGGGTTGTCCTGCTGTCGCTGGAACATCCGGTTCCAAATGGTGCGCGGATGAGTTGAGACGCCGCGCAGTGCTCTCGATCAGTTCCGACGATTTTTAAGGGATTTGCGATTAACCGCATTCGTTCAAAGTTTGTCAAAAATGCGCTGGTAAAGATCGTGGCCACGCCGAAATACGATCGAGGACCTGTATGGCAACGCCTGTCGATACGAACACGACGGCCGCACGTTCCCTTGCGACCGCGTCGGTTGACCGGACGCGCAACGCGACGACATCGGATCAGGACGGTACGCTTGTTCACATTGGCGGCGGTCTCTATCTCAGTGCCGGGCATGTCTTTTTTCAGTTCGTGAACCCGGATGCTCCGCGTTCGGCTGACGATTACCGGCTCACGACCGGTGAGGGCCTGGTGGCACCACTGACCCACACCATTGCCGGGCCTGATTTTTCCGACACGTTTACGAACCACGGATGGGGCACGGACGGTGGATCGGACATCTCATCAGTCCTGAGCGCCGATACCACCGATGTCTCGATCCCGATGATCATCTATGCCGACCCCAATGAGGCAAGCGGATCGCTGACGACCTATGGCTTTCCGGTCGATGGCGGTTTCGATGGATCCACCATGGTCGAAGTGTCCGGGACACTTGCGACCAACTCGCATCTGACCGTGCCGACCGGCAACGGAGACATGACCGTTCTGTCATCGAACATCGGGATGCAGGTCTATTCCGGGCAGAGCGGCTCGGGCATGTGGCTGACGAACGACGTGGACGGTGACGGAATTCAGGAGACGTATCTGGCCGGGATCGTCAGCCTGGACATTCAATACGTCGGCGGGCTGCACTCTACGGGCTTCGAGCCGTTGGGCGATATCTACACGGAACTTGGCGCCACCATCGACGCTGCTGGATTGAATGCCGACGATTTTGCGCGGGCGACTCTGGTGTCCGGGCAGACGCTCGGCAGCGCGCATACAAGCGTCGAGGGCACGTCGCTGAATGAAGACATCATCGGCGGTATCAATGCCGATACACTGGACGGCAACGGCGGCGATGACGACCTTGCGGGTGGCGCAGGCGACGACGTGCTGGTGGGCGGGCACGGGTTTGACACCTTGGACGGTGGCGACGGCGCAGACTCGCTGGACGGTGGGATCGGGACCGATTTCCTGTATGGCGGCGACGGAGACGATACTCTGACCGCAGGCCAGGGGCGTGATGTCCTCGACGGCGGTGCGGGCAACGACGTGTTCATAGATGGTCTTGGACTGGACCGCATGACAGGCGGGGCCGGGGCCGACACGTTCCGCATGTCCGCGGACAGCAAACACGACATCATCGTCGATTTCGAGGATGGCGCCGACATTATCGACGTGTCCGAGTGGAGCGTCTTTTCCTTCGTCGAGCTCACAATCTCGGATCACCGGCCAGGCCGGGTTGTCATCTCGTTCGGTGACGAGACGATCGTTGTTGCCGACACAAATCGCACGCTCGAGGCAGCTGACTTCGCAACTGACGACTTCGTCTTTACAGATCCGAACGCACCGCTGCCGGTTGTGACGGGCACCTCTGGCGATGACCGGTTGATCGGCACAATCGCAGCGGAAGAAATCCACGACGGTGCAGGACGCGACACGATGTTCGGGCGCGGCGGGGGCGATCAGTTCGTCCTCTCGGCGGACGGCGAGGTCGACTCGATCAAGGACTACCAGGACAACTCCGACAAGATCGATGTCTCTGCCTGGGGCGCGGAGAACTTCACGGATCTGTCGCTTGTCGAACGAAGGCCCGGTCAGATCCTGGTATCGCATGAAGACGAGACCGTCTGGGTCTCGGACTCGGCCCGCGCGTTGCTCGTGTCAGACCTGACCGCCGATGACTTCATCTTTGTCTGACGTTGCGCCTAGCGCGGCAGCAATAGCGTGACGCGCAATCCGCCCAGCCGTTGACTGTCGTCGAACTGCAAGGAACCGCCATGGCTGCGCGCAATATCCAGCGCGATTGACAGCCCAAGGCCTGTACCGGGTGTCTCGTTCTGATTGCGCGCGGCGTCCAAACGGGTGAAAGGTTTCAACACCTCCTCGCGCTGGTCGGCTGGAATGCCGGGGCCGTCATCCTCGATGATGAACTCGGCGAACTTGCGGGTCAGCCGGACCGAGATGGCAGCCCGCTCACCATAGAGCACGGCGTTCTCGACCAGGTTGGCGAGCGCGCGCTTCACGGCGTGACGGCGCATCTCCAACACAGGATTCTCGGGCGTGTCCAACTGTGCGAAGACCGATACCTGAGCATTGCGACGTCGAGCATCATGGGCGACCTCCTCGGCCAACTCGATCGGTGAGGTGGGTGCAGAAGCCTCGCCTCCCTCGCCGCGCGCAAACGCCAGGAAGCCTGCCAGCATATGCTCCATTTCGCTGACATCGCGTGATAATTCGCGTGTCTCCAGTGTGTCGTCCGAGACTGCCAACGCCAGCTTCATCCGCGTCAACGGTGTCTTGAGATCGTGGCTGACGCCCGACAGCATGTTGGTGCGTTGATCGACATGACGTTCGATCCGGTTGCGCATGTCCAGGAACGCCGCACCGGCGCGGCGGACTTCCTCGGCGCCCGCAGGTCGGAAAGGCGTCGACCGCCCTCGTCCAAAGGCCGCAGCGGTCTTGGCCAGTTCGCGGATCGGGCGGATCTGGTTGCGCAAGAAGACAATGGCGATCCCGGTCAACAGGACGGCCGTCGCGCTCATCCAGACAAGCAGCAGGTGCGGGTTGGCAGCGTTCATGCGGCGGCGCGGGAGCAGGATGCGCAACACACCTTTCGACGTTGCGGCCCTGACATCGACCAGCTTCTCGAAACTGACCATGTCCAGTGCGACGGGTTGGGAAACCTCGTCGCGCAGCGTCTCCACGATCACCCCGCCCGTCACGTCATAGAATTCGCGCAAGGCCGAAGGAGCGACCGCTTCCCCTTCGCTCAGTCCCAGTTCCAAGCCAAGCGGAGCGCTCAACTGGTCCATCAGGCGCCGGGCGTCGTCGGCATCCTCGGCCTGATCGACAATGTCGATGGCATAGTTGATCTCGCGTGCGATCGAACTCGCCATTTGGGCCGTCACGCCGTCGTAGTGACGCTGGATGAACACCAATGCGACCACGGCCTGAAGAAGGATGATCGGCAGTACTAGGATCATTAACGCCCGCCCGAACAGGCTGTTCGGCAGGTAGCGCTTGAGATTGGAGGTCAGCCTGTCCATGAAGGCAAGGCTTATGGGGCAGCGACATGGCTGACAAGCCACAGGAGCACGCGATGAATGATCCGTTCAACAAGGATCCGGCGGTCGAGTACGGTGCGCCGGTTCATGTCGCACCGGGCGTACGACGGATCACGTGCCCCAACCCGTCCGCTTACACGTTCACCGGCACTCAGAGTTATCTGGTCGGCGAAGGCGATCTTGCGCTGATTGATCCCGGTCCAGAGGGTTCGGCGCATCTCGACGCGATCATGGCAGCACTCACGCCTGATGAGAAGATCACCGACATCATCGTGACGCACAGCCATCGCGACCATTCCCCCGGCGCGCGGGTGCTTTCCGAACGCACGGGAGCGCTGGTCTGGGCCTGGGGCGCGCACGGGGCAGGGATCACGCCGACCATGCAGGCGTTGATCGACACAGGGGCAGAGATTGGCGGCGGCGAGGGTGGCGAGCTCGATTTTCTGCCGGATCGAAAGCTCGCGGACGGGGACAGCGTTTCAGGTGGCAACTGGACGCTGACGGCTCTTCATACGCCCGGGCACATGTCCAACCATATCAGCCTCGAGCTTGAAGGGACCGGCATCGTTTTCACCGGTGATCTGGTGATGGGTTTCGCGACCACTCTGGTCTCACCGCCGGACGGCGACATGGCGGCCTTCATGTCGTCGCTCGAGCGTCTTTCAGAGCGCACAGATGACATGCTGTACCTTCCCGGTCACGGCCATGCTGTCGAAGACCCACACGGTATGCTGGCCTATCAACGCGCTCATCGACAGAAGCGTCTTGAGCAGATCCTGTCGGCGCTGTCCTCCGGTGCGAAGGACGCGGCGACCTTGACCAGGGAGATTTACACGGATGTCGATCCTGCGCTGCATGGCGCAGCACAGCGCAATGTATTGGCGAGTCTGATCGGGCTCTACGACCAAGGACAGGTCAGCCCGGATGGCCCGATCGCGGTGGATGCGGTCTTCGCACGCGCTTGATGCAATTCTGATCTGCCTTGGCTGCCGTGGCGAGTCGGCGATCAATCAGATGATGCCAGCCGCATCAAACCCTTTTGGCCTCATTCGCAAGGAAACGAGGCTTTGAGTGTGGCCAGTACCGCGTCGGCGGCCGGCAGCTTCAAGCGCGCGGAGTAATCCTCGTGCACCCAGCGCATGAACGCCCAGCGAATCTCGTCAGCAGTGTTCAAGCGAGGCGGACAGATACCGGTTTCGGGACCGATCTGGCCGACCTCCATCATCGCGTCCGCGAAGCCGATGAGGTACTGTTCGCACTCGGTCTCGGCGGCTTCCCCCCAGCGCGCATCATTGTCTGATTCTTGACAAGGTGAGAGCAACTCACTCGCCTTGTAGTCAGCTCCTGTGAAACTGTCGGCCCGGGCCGCCGCATGCATTCCGAATGCGAATACGGCGGCTGTCAGGATGATCGAAGCGCATTTCATAGCTCTCTCCGTCGTCTGGTTGGCGAGGGCCGCGCGGACGCCGCCCCCGTTCGCATCATTCACCCGTCTTGTCCTTGGCCAGCGAGTGGATTGCTTGATCCATCACCGCCTGGTGCTCTTCGTTGGTGGCGAAGCGCGGGTTGTTGACGGCGTTCCAGATCTCCTCGTTTGTCATGTTCTGGTGGCAGCCCATGCACAGACCCGTACGCTCCATCTTGTTGCGCGTCTCGGTCGGCAGCGGACCCGTCAACGGCCAGTGCGAGCCGACTGTGACCAACTGCTTGCCATCGCGGGTGACGATCTGGCTGAGATCGTGGTCCAGGCTTGGCACTGGTTGAGACTGGAGCTGTGTCCTGCTCGGAATAATCTCGCCCTGTGCTGTCTCGAGATCGACCGTGAAGCCCGTCGAGTTCTTCAAGTTGAAGACGCCATCGGAGATGCCATAACCCAAGGTTTTTGGATTGTTGTGGCAGCTTTCGCAGGTGCGGGCCTTCCGGCCGGCCGTGTGTGGCTGCACGGCCGCGTGGTCCAGTCCCTTTGTGCCACCGGCATCCGGGGTCATCCATGTCTCGTTGTGAGCAACGGTATTGCCGTCCTTGTCGATGACTGTGGTGATGACCTGGCAGCCCGGCATCAGCGGGCTAACCCGGCCTTCGCCATTGATGCCCAGGATCGGTTCTTCCCAGCGCAGGTAAGACCGGGTCTCGGACACCTTACCCGCAGACGTCAGGCCGTTTGTCCCAAGCTTGTTGTCCTCGGTCAGGCCATTTTCGCCGACAGAGTTGGCGTTCTTGATCCAATCCACATCGGTCTTGCCTTCGGAGTAGTCGACCGTGATGTGACAACCATAGCACTGCGGTGCCCAGTCGGCGTGGCAGGCGTAACACTCCATGTTATCCATGTGGGTGTTGATGCTGCCCATCGCGACCTTGGCGTTCTGGTTCTTCCAAGTGCCGTCCAGCGCGATTTGCTTCAGGACCGGGACCTTGAAATCGTTGCCCGAGGCCGAGTGCATGATCACCTCTGACCCACGCTTGACGACATTTCCCAACGGGTTGCCGCGGGTCGACAACAGATAACCGTCTTCGGCCTCATAGACCTCGGCCATGTATTGCTCGGCCAGCAGATCGTCACCAAGGCCGCGCGCGATATCGCCGATGTCCTTGTCGTGCTCTTCGGCATAGCCCAGCGGTAGCTCCCACGGGAAGTTGGCGACGGTACCGTGGCAATCCTCGCACTCAATCTCGACCTGAGCCAGCGTCGTGCCCGGCAGGTTACCATCGCCGTGCAGGGCAACGGTCGTGTGGCAGTCCTGGCAGAGCATGCCGCCTTCCGGATTGCCCGGGCGCGATTCGACCTGGTGGTGCAGGTCATCCTTGATGAACAGATACTTCTTGGTGTGTAGCTTGGGCTGCTTTTCGCCCTTTGGCCCATATGGCGAGCCGTACGGGAACTCCATGATGCCTTGATAGCTGACGCCGATCCGCTTGCCGCGGTTGTGACAGGACGAACAGGTCTCGTTCGGGATGCCGGAGTATTCCAGACCATTGTGAGAGACCTTGGACTTCCGCGATCCTTGCATCCGGTGCAGCATCAACTTGCCAGGCTGTTCCTTCGAGATCGTCGGGTCACCGCCTTCGTAGAAGCCATCATTCGAGTACGGCACATGGCAGCTCGAACACCCGGCACCCCGGAAATCGCCGCGCTTCTCGCGGCCCGTGACGCCGACATGGCATCGCTGGCACTGCTGACGAGAGTAGGTGATCCCAGCCAAATTCGGGTGCTCGGCGATTGCATCAACGTCGACTTCGGGCACCTGCTTCATTTCGGACGGCATCTGGTCGGGATGCGCCGCGATGTAGTCGGTCATGTATTGAATGTAGGCATCCGTTCCGATGGCCGGTTCCGGCCCGTCCTCGTCGATCAGGTCATAGTTGCCCCAGACGACTTTCATGTCTTCCTGCACACCCCAGGACCAAAGGTTGCCCTGAAGTTTCCCGGCCTCGGTGTTCATCAGCGATTTGGCCAGACGTGACGCATAGCCGTCATGGCACTGCCCGCAGGACTTGTCCGCGATCCACAGCGCGCCGGGGTCGGGATAGAACACATGCGGGCCTCCGGCTTCGACCAACCCCGCGGGAGAACCGGTGTGTGCGGCCGCCGCGTCCGTCGCGGTCGGATCGCCGCCATGGCAGGTCACACAGCCCGAAGGGTCGTTGTATTCTTCACCGATCGCCACGATCGCATCGTGCATCGCGCCGTCGACGAACTGCTCGATGCCATTGTGGCATCCGATGCAGCCGTCCTCGGCCAGCGCGGACGCGCCGAACATCAATCCGCTGATCAAGGATGCTGCTGCTACTCCGTACCGGAACGCCATGGGCTCCCCTCCGTTGCAGTGCCGCGCTAATAGAAACGCGCGCATTTCCGCGATGCGGTGAAGGTGCAGGCTTTTTGGCGGTGCCGCCCTGACTTGAGTCAGTTTTTCAAAAACTTTCTGTGAGGTGACTTGAAGTTGCCCGGATTTGACTTGGCGCAAAGTCGGCAAGGACACTGCCTTGTATCAGAATCTCCGACTCGCTGCGGGCTTCCCGTTGGCGATCCCAGGCGGGAGCGGGGGATGATCGACTTGGCTGATGCAACGGGCGCGCAGAACCGTGCCACGACTTCTCAGCGAAGGCGCGATTTCATTCAGTCGCTTCGCGAGCTTCCCGGTTGTGTGGTGTCCGAGCGCTCCTACACCCGCGGGGACCATGTGCGAGGTACAGTGATCAACGGGTCGGTCCACGTTCAGATTGTCCGCTCGGGCATGTTGTCGGCCAGTGCCACGATGCAGGACGGCAGACGTCAGATCATGTGCTTCCTGTTGCCGGGGGACGTCGTCTGCCCGTTCGAGCTCGCCGAGACCGAGTGCCGGGCCGAAGCCCTGACCGACTCCGAAACCTTCGATGTCACATTGCCGCTGAACGGTCCCGAACGCCCGGCAGTCATGTCATTGCTCTTCGAGTTGTCGCACAAGCAATTGGAAAAGACGCTCGGCCATGTGGTTCGCCTCGGCCGGTTTAGCGGAGCCGAAAGGATCTGCGCGTTCCTTTTGGATCTGGCGCACCGCTCTGGTCAGGCCAATCATGAAACCGCACGGCTGACCCTGCCGATGTCGCGCGAGGACATCGCCGATCACCTGGGCTTGAACACCGAGACTGTCAGCCGCATCATATCGCGGATCAAAAGGGACGGTCTGGTGACATTCCACTCACCCACCGAAGTCGAGATACCCAGCCTGCGTGACCTTGCCGCGCAGGTTCCGATGCGCGGCCTTCAGGTTCAATAAACCCTGGTGGTCGACCGTCGGTCTCAGGCTTCTGCAGCAAACCCGGTGAGAATCGGACAATCCGGCCTGTCATCTCCCCTGCAGGCGTGGACCAGGCGGGACAGTTCATCCTTCAGAGCCTCGAGTTCGCGCATCTTGGCCTCGATATCCTCCAGCCGCTCTTCGGCAATCTGCTTTACGTCGGCGGACGATCGGTTCCGATCCTCATAGAGGCTGAGCAACTCCCGCACAGCATCGATCGTGAAACCAAAGGCTCGCGCACGGCGCGCGAAAACCAGCTTAGAAAGCTCGGCTTGGGTGTACTGGCGATATCCGGCGTCGGTTCGCGCGCTGGGAACGACGAGCCCGATATCGGCATAGTACCGAACGGTCTTGATCGGCAGGCCTGCTGCCTTTGATGCAGCTCCGATGTTCATGGCCACCACCTTCTGATATCCATCCAGTGAGTGGAGAGTTAAAGGCTTCGGCCTATCACGTCAAACCTGGGGCAAGAATTTCTTTCGCTTCAGGCGCTCGGTCTCTAGAGGTTCGCGGATTCAGAAAACTGGGCCGCGACGTTCTCTCAAGTTCACGGCGTGCGCGGAGAGGGCTTTTAGCGACTGAGACCATCACGATCTTTGAACAGATGTTCGGGTGGATGCGAAACGTGCGCGCGAACATCTTGCCGCCACCATCGTCAGACGGAGTTTTGCCGACCGATTTGGATGTGCCGTTTTCGGCTCTCGGTACTCTCTCTCTTGAAATGGCGGGCAGGATGGGATTCGAACCCACGAGACCCTTTTGGGGCCTACTCCCTTAGCAGGGGAGCGCCTTCGACCACTCGGCCACCTGCCCGCCGACGGGGATAGGTTCGCGGCCCGGGCCTGTCAACCAATGGATGCAGCAGATTCGACGTGTCTGACCATCCGCCGAGAAACCATGTCGCCAATCATACTGACTGGCAGAGGTGACCACCGTCCACCGCAAGCGTTGCACCGGTGATGAACGATCCGCGAGAACCCAGCAGCAGCTCGACCGGACCCTCCAGTTCATGCATCTCGCCGACCCGGCGCATCGGCACGTTGTCGGCGAGCGCCTTCCCCTTCGGTGTTGCGAGGAAAGGACTGGTCATTTCGGTTGGAAAATAGCCCGGCGCGATCGCGTTGACGCGCACACCCATCGGCGCCCACTCCAGCGCGAGGCTCTTGGTCAGATGGGCGACGGCGGCCTTGGAGGTCGCATAGGCCGCAACCTTCTCGCCGGGCCGAAAGCTCAGCACGGACGCCGTGTTGACGATCGCGCCGCCACCGTCCTCCGCCATGATCGGCGCGCAGGCGGTCGCCACGCGAAACACGCCATTCACGTTGATGTCGATCACACGGGTCCAGTCATCCTCTGACATGTTCAGGGCGTGTCCACCCCACGCGATCCCGGCATTGTTGAGAAGCCCGTCCAGGCCTCCCATCGCCTCGGCGGCGGAACGAACACCCTGTTTCACGCTGTCCGGGTCGCCAACGTCCAGGGCAACCGGTGTGATCGCGTCGTGGCTTTCAGCCAGCGCTTCCAGGCGGTCCAGCCTTCGCGCGGCGACGACGACGCGAGCACCGGCCTCGGCAAGTGACTTGGCGAGATGCTCTCCGATCCCGCTGGAGGCACCGGTGACAAGGATTTTCAGTCCGTCAACAGACATGAGGCGGCTCCTGGGCGAGAGAAAGTGGGATCCGGGTTACTGGTAATCGGCCAGAACGCCAGCTGCTGTGCGCAGCGACACGGCGGCTTGCGAAAGCTGCTCCGAGGCCTGATCACACTCGTCTTTTGTCTGAAGGTATCCGTCCGCGCAGCGCACGACCATGCGCAGCGTTTCCCGGTCACGTTCGACTTCGGCCTTGTAGTCCTTGAAGCGTCCATTGCGCTGGGTTGACGCAATCGCCTCCAGCACGCCTGGACAGTCGACCCCTTGGCCACGCAGCGCCAGGGCCAACGCCTGGTCGGCCGACGGCGCAAGACACAGTTTCCAAATGACATCGAGTTGCACGGCCGGGAACATCCGCACCAACGGCAGGAACCGTTCCGGAAGGCCGAGATACCCGTTCACGACACCCACCGGCTCCCAGAACTGGTAGCTGGCGAGGAAGCTGTTCGCCGCGACCCGCTCTCCCGGGGTGCGCGGCGCTTCGCGGTATTCAGCCGGCAAGTCCGGCAGGCTGACGCCCTGACGCACGAAGTTCAGCATTCGCGAGGCTTCAAGAATCAACTGACCGTTGCCGTCGAAGGGAATGATCGCGACCTCGGCGCCATACGGAAGCGGCGCCATGCGCAGCAGCACGGTCCGGCCATCCATGTCCAGGATGCCCTCGGCGATCTCGTCCATTCTATCAGCTTCAAAACGCTGGCTGTTGCCCAGGCGGTCGTAGAAAACCCCCTGAAATCCGCCGGAGTCCGGCTCGATCAGGATCGAAGCGCCATCCGCATCGTCAACCCCGAAATAGGATCCGTTGAGGGAATCCGCTGCCCGGACCGGCGACCCCGCCACCCACAGCACAACAACGATTAGAGCGACCAAAACGGACCGCATGTGTTTCTCCCGTTCTCGACACGCCGCCCGCACCTTATGCCCCAAGGCGCCCGGCTTCAAACCCGCATCGAAGCTGCGCCAGAGCATGCGGCTTTGGTCCAGCTTCCGTTTCTGCTGGAAATCCTTACCATGCAACAAAAACTAGTCGGACTGGGGCGGTACATGGATTGGGACAAGCTACGCGTCTTTCATGCGGTCGCGGATGCGGGATCGCTCACGCATGCCGGTGATCAGTTGCACCTTAGTCAGTCCGCGATCAGTCGTCAGATCCGTGGACTGGAAGAGCAGCTTTCGGCGACGCTGTTTCACCGCCACGCGCGCGGGCTGCTGCTGACCGAGCAGGGAGAGCTTCTGTATCATGCGACACACGAGATGTCGCAACGCCTGAAACAGGCGGCAGCACGCATCAAGGATTCGAAGGATGAGGTGTTTGGTGACCTGCGCGTCACCACCACGGCAGGGTTCGGGACGTCATGGCTCGCACCGCGCCTGTCGGCGCTCTTCCAGCAGCATCCCGACCTCAGCGTGAACCTGATTCTGACCGAATCGACGCTGGACCTGTCGATGCGCGAAGCAGATGTCGCCATCCGCCTTGGTGAGCCCACGCAGGCCGATCTCGTGCGCCGCCCACTCATGCCGATCCGAATGCGGTTGTACGGATCGAAGGACTATATCGAAGAGTGGGGAGAACCGGAGTCCGCTGCCGATCTTGTGAAGCGGCGGTTCATCAGCTTCAGTCCGGACGCACCGCAGCCCGAGGCCTCGCGCGTTTGGGTCGCGTCCAAGTTCACATCCGAACGCTATTCACACCTGACGATGAACAGCTATTTCGGGATCTTGAACGCCGCTTTGGCCGGTCTGGGCATCGCCGCGCTTCCGGACTATGTCACGCGCGGATATCCTGAGTTGATCAACGTGCTGCCCGATGACACCTCACCGTCGTTCACGGCCTTTTTCTGTTATCCACCGGAGCTGCGCAGATCTCGGCGCGTGCTCGCATTTCGCGACTTTCTCTTGGCCGAGGTCGAGGCTTTCAACAAAGTCGGCGACGGTCAATAAGGCGCGGCTCCGCACCGTCGCCGCTGACATCGCAATATCCAGAGCGGTCATCCAAGACCGCGCGTGTGCTCAGCCGTCGATCGCAGTTTCGCACCGTACCATATGCGTCCGCTGCATAGCTGGTTTGCAAGCACCTGAGCGGGCCCTGCCTTGAAAAAAACCAAGGTTGGTTCTATTTGTCTCCTCGAAGCGTTGATCGCTTCTTGATACCTCCCTGTTGAACTGGCCGGGCTTCGCGCCCGGCCTCTTTTTTTTGTGCAACTGTTCATGGGGTTGGTCAGATTCACTTGCATTGATCGTGCAGTGTGCGTGCGGATACATCCTTCCACGCCGTATTTCAGCCATAATGCAACCCTAGATAATCTGCAGATACAGATTCAGCGTTTCACGGGTCGCTGGATCGAGGGGGGCGTGTTAAACTCCGGCCTATTGCCCGGACGCCATGGTGTGGAAACGATGCTGTCACGAGACGGTCTCTGGAGCCTTCTATTTTCGGTGGCGATTGCCATCCTGATGATTGCGATCCTCCTGATCAGGGATGATCCCGTGCCAACCTGGGTGCTTCTGGTCTACCCGCTGGTCGGCGCGCTTCTCGCAAACATTGCGAGCAGAACCAGCCCGACGATCGAAGAGATCGCGTGGATCGAGACGGGTACGATTGCCGCGGCAGCGATCGTCATCCTCGCGGGGCTGATCAACCTTTTGCTGATAGAGTTGCTGCTGCGTGAGATCATTTCCGGCGAGTTTCTAAGCGGCGATTCGTTCCGGCGGTTCTCATTCTTCGCACTTCCGGCAATTTCCGCTCTGCTCTGGTGGGCGCTCGAACGGCGATTGACACGGATGCGCAGGGCTGGCCGGCGTGCCGCGGAACTGCCGTTCGTCGACTCCGATACGGACACAGGCAAGCAACCCTCCGACTCTGTGGTCTACGGACGCGCGCAACGGTAATACTAACGAGTTAACCTGACGTCGCATCACGTCAAAACCGGATTCCGCCAATCAGCGTGTTGCGCTGATCTGGAAAGGACGCTAACTGCACCGCCGAAAAGACAGGATGCAGATACAAGCATGACGGATCCGACGTCCCCGCCGAATTGCGCACCTTTGCCCGGATATCTGTTCAAGCGGTACCAGCGTTGGCTGGATGCGGATTTTGCCGAGAACAAGGCATGGTTCGCGCACTTGGCCGAGGTTGGGCAGCATCCGCGCGCCATGGTGATCCAATGCTGTGACAGCCGGGTGAACGCCGTTCAGATGTTCGGGGCCGAACCCGGTGATCTCTTTGTCGTGCGCAATGTTGCGAACCTCGTGCCACCCTATAATCCCGATCACCAGCACCACGGAACGTCGGCGGCCGTAGAATATGCAGTGACCATTCTGAAGGTCGCTCACATCATTGTTGTCGGTCACTCGAACTGCGGCGGCGCGCGCGCGTGCTATGACATGTGCGCGGGCAACGCGCCGGAACTCGAAGATACATCCAGTTTCATCGGCCGTTGGATGGACATCCTGCGCCAGTCATATGCCTCGGTTATCGAGCGAATCGATGGCGAGGCCGATCAGAAGACCGAGATGGAGCGCGAGGCGGTCCTGACCTCGCTGCGCAATCTGCATGGATTTCCGTTCGTCGAAGCGGCCGTTCAGACAGGCACGTTGACGCTCCACGGCACCTGGCTCGATATTGCAGACGGGACTTTGCACGTCTACGCGCCCGAAAGCGGCTTTCGGCAAGTCTGATTGCCAAGTAGCGTGCGGTTTCCGGGCGTTGATGTCGTGGCGGATGCCGGCGGCGCTGCCACATCGATGTGGCACTCGGATCATGGGAGGCGCATGGGTACTCGGGATGAACTGAAGAGCTTCGTTCGTGACGCGCTCGTCGCCGGTCGCAGCCGGGCCGAGATCGCGGACGCCCTGAGCGCGGCGGGATGGGGCCAGCGCGAAATAGAAACGGCACTGTCCGACTTCTCTGAGACGCCTTTCATCCCACCCGTTCCCAGACCGCGCGGTAGCGTGACGGCCCGGGATGCCTTCCTCTATGCGATCCTGTTCACGGCTCTGCTCTTCACGGCGGGCTATCTGATATCGCTGATCCATAATCTGCTGGACATCTGGTTGCCGGATTCAGCGGCTGGACAGTATGTCCCGGCCCGTGCAGAGGGCAGGATCCGCTGGGCAATCGCGATCCTGATCGTGGCCGCACCGGTCTACGTCTGGCTCAGCGTAACCACCGACAGGAAGGCACGCATCGATCCCGGTCACGCGCGTTCGACCGTGCGGAAATGGCTGACCTATGTGGCGCTGTTCATCGCGGCGATGGTGATCTTCGCTGACCTGACCTACGTGATCTACGCGTTCCTCGATGGAGAGATCACGGCGAGATTCCTTTTGAAAGCCGCGACCGTTGCCATCACCGCAGGGATGATCTTCGTCTACTATCTGCGCGGCGTGGAAGAGAGCAAGGATGTCGCCTAGTGGTTCGATCGAGACGTTTGTATCCCGCGGCCGCATCCTCGTAAGCAAACGTCTCGATCAATAGAACCACTAGCAACTATATGTTTTCTAGCGGATTTTCCGACTCAGACATTTGGATAAGAGAATGCGGCGAGTGGGTACCAAATGTCTGAGTCAATCCACTAGTGGTTCGATCGAGACGTTTGTATCCCGCGGCCGCATCCTCGTAAGCAAACGTCTCGATCAATAGAACCACTAGCAACTATATGTTTTCTAGTGGATTTTCCGACTCAGACATTTGGATAAGAGAATGCGGCAAGTGGATAACAAATGTCTGAGTCAATCCACTAGCCCACTCGGCTTGGTTGCCATTGCGGTGATCGCCGGGGCCATGATCGCAGGCATTCTTACAATCGGCGGACCGGGCGCAGGGCGTGAGCGCAAACTTGACGTGGCACGGGCAGATGCGTTGGCCAAGGTCGAGGCACTGTTGCGGTGTCCCAAGCAAAGCAGCCTGCGGAAAATCCTACCGATCGACGTGAGCTATGCGAAGCTACGATTGCATTGCGCAAGTCACGTCAGAATCCGGCAGGAGGATTTGCGCGATCCGGTGTCGGGACACCCGGTTCAATATCGCCGGATCTCCGACATGGTCTATCACTTGTGTGCGGACTTTTCCGACCCCAGCGGTTGGCACCTTCGGCGCTGGTCCAAGATCAACCCGGCGACCGGATGTCTCGAGGGAAGCCTGAAGGACCCCAGCGGCTCGCCTTTCACGCGCTGACTGCTCGGTAAAAAAAAGGGGCGCCGCCGCAGCGCCGCCCCCGAAGCTTTCGGTGATCCGGACCGGATCAGCCGGTGATGCCGAGCACGCGGTTGCGCTGGTTCGAGAACTCGATCTCGGCGATCGCGCGGAAGCCGCCGATCTCGCGCAGTGCCGCCTGGAAAGCGTCATTGATCTCGGCCGCCAGCGGCGAGTGATCGCGAGTTTCTTCGAACACCTCTTCCGATGCTTCACCGAACGCATCCCAGGTGTCGTCGTCGAACGAACGCAGCTGAACGCCGTGGTCGTTGATCAGACGCGCCAGGTACTCGCCGTTGTTGGCGCTGGCTTCTTCGTGCTGGGCTGCGTGCTCTTCGTGCGATGCCGCGGTGATGACCGCCTTCTCCCAATCGGTCAGGCTGCCCCACCACTCGGCGTTCATGCCGAGTGCGAGCAGACCGCCCGGCTCGTGCATACCGGCGGTGTAGTAGAACTTGGCCGCTTCGTAGAACTTCATGAAGTAGTCGTTGTACGGACCAACCCACTCGGTCGCTTCGATCGCACCGGACACCAGGTTCTCGTAGATCTGTCCACCCGGAAGCGACACGGTCGAGACGCCCAGCTTGGTCATCACGGTGCCGCCGAGGCCCGGGATACGCATCTTCAGACCCTTCAGGTCGTCGGCGCTTTCAATTTCCTTGTTGAACCAGCCGCCCATCTGGGTGCCGGTACCGCCGCAAGGCAGGGCCTTCAGGCCAAACTCGCCCGACATCTTGTCCCACAGCTCTTGGCCGCCCTTGAACTTGATCCAGGCATTGGCGTCTGGCGAAGTCATGCCGAACGGCACCGTGGTGAAATAGGCGAAGCCCGGGTGACGGCCGACCCAGTAGTAGTCGGCAGCGATATAGGCGTTGGAGTTGCCCGAGGCGACCTCGTCGACCGAGTCAAACGCACCGCCACGCTCACCGGCAGCGAAGTACTCGGTGGTGATCCGGCCTTCCGACAGTTCGGTGATGCGGGCAGCCAGCCGCTGGGCCGAGATGCCCAGGCCCGGGAAGTCGCGCGGCCAGGTCGAGACGATGGTCATCATCTTGCCACCCTGCGCGATGGCCGGCGCGGCCAGTCCGGTGGCCGCGGCACCCAGCGCGGCGCCCGTTAGAAACTTACGGCGTTCCATTGTGAATTCTCCCTGTCTCTCACAGTAGACGGCGCCCTGACGGCACCGATGACGGGCTATATAGATGACAGTTGTGCAACCGGCCAGCCCGCTTTGCCTCTCCATCACTTAAGAATGCGCCGAACTTCGAACTTTCTCTAAGACAAATCGAGATTTGCGATCAACCGGACGAACAGTTCGTGCGTGTGGCTCAACCTCAGGCTGCTGCCGCGCGCGCCAGTCGTCCGGGCCTCTCGTCGATCGGCAAGTGCAAGAAGGTCGCCAGAAGCCCGAAGGCCACCGCCGCCCACCACATCGGCGTATAGTCCTGATAGGCATCGAAAATCACGCCGCCCATCCACGCGCCAACGAAGCTTCCGGTCTGATGGCTCATGAAGATCAGCCCGGCAAGCGTCGACAGGAATGTCAACCCTTGCGTCTGCGCGATAAGGCCGGTTGTCAGCGGTACTGTTGAAAGCCAAAGCAGACCCATGATTGCCGAGAACACCAGGACCGAGACCGGCGTAAGCGGGATCAGGATGAACACCGTGATCACCACCGCGCGGGCCGTGTAGATGAACGCCAGTACCTTCTTCTTCGACAGGACCTGACCCGACCAGCCGGACAGAAAGCTGCCTGCGATGTTGAAAAGACCGATCAGCGCCAGCGACCAGCCACCGATCCATGCCGCTAGTCCCTGATCTTCGATATAGGCGGGCAGGTGCGTCTGAATGAATGCCACGTGAAACCCGCAGACGAAGAACCCAAAGAACAGAAGCACATAGGCCCGCTCTCCAAATGCCGTGCGCACCGCATAGCTGAACCCGCCGCCGCTCGAAGCCGCCGTCGGGCGGGAAACCCGTGCAATCAGAAACAGCACCGGCAGGATCATGAGGAAGCTCGCCGCGATGATCTGGATCGCGATCTGCCAGCCGAACGCCGCGATCATCTGTTGCGTGACGGGCGCTGCAACGAACATACCTGTCGAGGCTGCTGCCGTCCCAAGCCCCAGCACAAAGCTGCGCCGCGACGCACTGACGATCTTGCCCAGCGCCACGATCACCACAGGGAACGAGACAGCACCCGTCCCGATCCCCACGATGACGCCCGACCAGATGAACACATCAGGGTCGATCACCGTGCCGCGCAACCAGAACCCCAGCGCCGAGACGATCGCCCCGAACCCCAGCACCCGCGCTGTTCCATACCGGTCGGCCACCATCCCGGCCAAAGGCTGCGTAAGCCCCCAGCACAATGCCTGGATCGCCATCGACAGCGAGAAGATCTCGCGTTCCCAGCCTAGTTCGGTCGACATCGGACGCAGGAAAATCCCGAACGTGGCGGCAAAGCCGAACCCGACAAAGGCAACAATGCAGCCCGCGGCAATTGCGGCGGTCACGCCGCGGGGCTGGGTCTCGGTGGTCATGGTCGAGAACTCCTGAAAGGGAACGCGCACCGATCCTATGTCCAATGCCGGTCCGGAGAAAGTCGCCCTTTTGATCCGTTCGGCGCGCTTGCCTCTCTCCTTCACCCGCTCTATAGCGCCGCGATGTCCTTCACCCTCGCCATCGTGGGCCGGCCGAACGTCGGTAAGTCGACCCTGTTCAACCGGCTCGTCGGTAAACGCCTCGCGCTGGTCGATGACCAACCTGGCGTCACCCGCGACCTGCGCGAGGGCGAGGCCCGGCTCGGCGACCTGAACTTCACCGTGATCGATACAGCGGGGCTTGAGCAGGCCTCCGACGAAAGCCTCCAGGGCAGGATGCGCAAGCTGACCGAACATGCCGTGCGCAACTCCGACGTCTGCCTTTTTGTCCCCGATGCCCGCGCCGGGGTCCCGCCCGCCGATCAGATCTTAGCCGACTTGCTGCGCCGCTCGGGCGCCGAGGTCATCCTCGCCATCAACAAGTCCGAAGGCCGTCAGGGCCAGGATGCGATCTTCGAGGGGTACGGCCTTGGCCTCGGCGACCCGATCGGGCTTTCCGCCCAGCATGGCGGCGGTCTGGGCGACCTCTACGCGGCCCCCTTGCCGCTGTCCGAGAGGCTCGCCGCCCAAACCGACAGCACCCACTTCGATCCCAACACC
>JBHJIZ010000059.1:0-13406 GCA_050043005.1 Paracoccaceae bacterium | reverse complement strand
CCGTCAGATAGGCCGCGCCGACAAGGCTCGCCGCAGGGCCCGAGAGTATCGTCTCGATAGGTCTGGCGCGGGCGAACTCTGCGGACACCAGTGAACCGTCACCACGCACGATCATGACCGGCGCGGTTATGCCGTGCGTTAAAGTGATCTGCCGCACGGCCGCGATCAGGTCGGAAATCATGCCAATCAGCCGGGCGTTCAGCACTGCAGTCACGGCCCGCTTCGGCCCTCCGAGCGCCGAGGCAAGTTCATGCCCGCAGGTCACCGGAACATTGGTCTGTTCAAGGATGATGTCACGCACAGTCGTCTCGTCGACCGGATCGCGAGTGCCGAAATGCGCAACCACGGCGTAACCCTGCACCGTGCCGGAGGTCTCACGCAGTGCCGTCAACACTGCTTCACGGTCCAGCGGCGCTTGCCGGTCACCCGTGGCCGTATGGCCGCCCGCTACGAAATAGACCGGATCAGAGCCGATTGCATCGCTCAGCCCACCCCGGTCCAACGCCGCGTCGTCAAAACCGATCAGAATGAGACAAACGCGCCCTCCGTGTCCTTCGACCAGGGCGTTCGTTGCCAGCGTCGTGGAGATAGAGACCAGTGCGATATCACCGGGAGCAATCCCCTCGGCAAGTACGGCATCGACAGCACCGCTGATCCCGATCGACAGATCTTGTTTCGTCGTAAGCGCCTTGGCTTTTGCCAGGATCCCCGTGCCAACGGCATCCTCGTCCAGCACGACCGCGTCCGTGTACGTGCCGCCCGTATCGATCCCCAAAAGCCGTGCCACCGCGTGCTCCAACGAAAAATGACGGGCCGTCATGCGGCCCGCCTGTCCGTCCGTCAAGAGGTGATGGCTTTACTGGCGCTGCGCGGGCAGAGCCGCAGCGGTTTCCGCAAGCCGAACGAGGGTCACGAACTCTGCCCGGTAGCCGAAGGCGTCGCTGCCCTTGGCGCCGTTCGCCAGCTCGATCACGTCGGCATAGCTGAAGTCGCCTGTATAGCGCCCGCCCTTCAGAAGCTGTCCGAAGGCTGCGACCGCTGCTGCAAAGCGCGCCTCGGCATCCGGTACCACTTCGTCACTGCCGGTGATAGAACGTTCGATCAACTTGCTCGTGTCACCGTCAGGTGCTTTGTACCGCATCTTCAGGAAGGCAAACTCGTTCACCGGACCATCGGCGGATGCTTGCGATTGGTAGCGCAGCGGATCAACGCGCGCTCCGTCAGACCCGACTGGTGCGATTTCATACAGTGCCGTCACCGTATGACCGGATCCGATCTCGCCCGCATCCACGCGGTCGTTGTTGAAATCCTCGCGGTTCAAGAGCCGTGTCTCGTACCCGATAAGTCTGTATTCTGAGATGGTTGCCGGATTGAACTCGATCTGGATCTTCACATCCTTGGCAATCGGGAACAGGGTTGAGCCTGCCTCTTCGACCAGCACCTTTCGGGCTTCGCTCAAGGTATCGATGTACGCCGCAACACCATTGCCGTTCTGGGCGAGCACCTGCATGAGTTGGTCGTTGTAGTTGCCGCGCCCGAAGCCGAGAACCGAGAGGAACACACCGCTGTCCCGCTTGCGCTCGACAAAGTCCTGGAGCTGCTCGGGGTCGGTGATGCCAACATTGAAATCGCCGTCGGTCGCGAGGATCACGCGGTTGACACCCTCTGCATCGAAGCTCTGTTCAGCAAGTCGATAGGCTTGCCGAATGCCCTCACCGCCCGCAGTCGATCCGCCTGCATGCAACCGGTCCAGCGCTGCCAGAATTGCGGACTGATCGCTGACCTCGGTCGGTTTCAGCACGGTGCCCGCCGATCCGGCATAGGTCACGATGGACACGGTATCCTCCGGTTCAAGTGACTGCACCAGCATCCGGAACGCGTTCTTCAGAAGGGGCAGCTTGTTCGGCTGGTTCATCGAGCCGGAGGTGTCCAGCAGGAACACGAGGTTCGAGCGTGGCTTCTCCGCCTGCGGGATCTCGTACCCTTTGATACCGATATGCAGCAGTTTCGTGTCGTCATTCCATGGGGTTGGCATGACGGTCACATGGCTGGCGAACGACGCTTCCCCGGCCGTCGGCGGAGCGTAATCGTACGGGAAATAGTTGATCAGTTCCTCGATGCGAACAGCATCCTTGGGAGGAAGAACACCGTTCATGAGGGCACCACGCATGAAGGCATAGGACGCCGTATCGACATCGATCGAGAAGGTCGAAACCGGCTCTTCGGCGGTCACCTTGATCTGGTTCGGCTCGGTGTCTTCGAAGCGGTCCCGGCCCTGTTCCTGCGGTTGTACAATTACAGAATCAGCTGCAAGCGATTGACTTGCCTCTGATTTCTGAATCCGATCCGGAGTTGGAGCAACCAGTGGCGCTGCCCCGCCACCTGGCTGACACGCTGCCGTTCCTGCCGTGCATCCCGTTGCCAATCCAGCACGCGCTCGGTCGAAACGCTTCTGAGTGGCGATGCCCCGATCGGCTTCCTTGGGCGCCAAAGCAAATCCTTGGACCGCGACACCATCCGCCAAAGGCGGCATTGCAGGAGCAATCAAAGGGTTTTGCTCAAGCTCGGCGAGCGGTGCCGGAAGCACCAGCGCTGCATCGGTATTGTCAGTGGGCGCGCTCGCAGTAACGCGAGGTTGTCCCGCGCCGCCCAATACTTCCTGACGAGAGGGCAAAAGCTCTTTGCTTCTCCGCTCAACAGTTAGCTCTTCGTCCAGGACTGGGGTCAGACCAACCGTCTCGCTTTCAAAATCACCAAACGTATCCGGGTCGTATGCCTGAAATACTCCAATCGCCACGATGAGCGCTGCGAAAGATGCAGTTCCCATCATCAAGTTTCGCATCGAGAAAAGCTCGAGTGTCATTATCCATCTCCACAAGCTATTTTGGCCTGATTGCCTGTGGGTGGGACGCGCGTGGGTCACTATTTCTTGGAAGTTGGCAGATTTTTCTTCGTTCGCCGCCTCGAATGCTGCGAGAGAGGCTTCGACTGCCCGCTGCTTGGTGATTCTCTGCGGCTGCTCCGGTGGAAAATCTGCAAGCAACGCCTTGAGGTCGTCAGTGTCGGTCATACCGGTGAGCCCTCCTTTGCTGCGATCCCCTTCAGTTTCTTGCGCACTTCCGAAAGCCGCCACGACACGGTGCCCTCGGATATCCCCAGGATCTCGGCGGCTTCGGCGTGGCTGAGCCCCTCGTCCAGAACCAGAACCGATGTCTCGCGCAGTTCCGGGGAAAGCTGTTGCATCGCGAGACGCAACCATACGGCGCGTTCCTTGCGTGAGGCTTCCGCTCCGCGCCTTAGATCATCGATTTCTGCAAACCCTTCATGAGCTTGCGTCCTCGTCTTGTTGCGACGCATCCGGTCGCGCGCGGCGTTCAACACGACCTGATAGAGCCATGTCGTGAACCGGGCATCCCCGCGATACGAGCCGATCTTGCGCCCCAGTGCCACGCACACATCCTGCGCCAGGTCCTCGCATTCGGGCGGGCCGCCGACACAGCGCCAGGCGAGCGCATGGATCCGGTCATAGTGCCGCTCGACAAGCCGCGAGAAGGCGGCCCGGTCCCCTTGGGCGGCGTCCATGGCCAGCCGATGATCCTGTGTTTCGTCCAGCATTCGAACAGTATGACGCGGGTCGACGGCAGATTCTTGGCCGTACGATAAAAAAGTTTCACGCAACGTTTCGAGCGCCCGCAGCGCGCTGCGCTGACTTTCACGGCACACCGATTTGATACCGCAAGCGTATGACTCTGATACCGCATAGGTATGCGTTTGATACCAACGCGGAGTAGAGATCCCGCGGTCCGGTGCGAGTTATGCGTTTTCTCACGTCCGGGCCATGGCGTTCGAATAGAGTATGTTGGCGCGCACCGGAGGCGACCCGATGATCATTAGGTGACCGTATCGAAGACACCCGTTCCAAAACAAACTAACATTGCAATCGCCATGTAGCGTCTGACGTCACGTTCGAACTGCGCTTCGGTCCGGATATGATTACGCTGAAGATGCAGATCACCCCTCATTGCCAGGTACAGCCCGAAGACCAAGTCAAAACCCAAAGGTTTCGAGCCTGATTGACCGGGAAACAGGAACCGCCACGCCCCCGCATATGCGAACAAGATGCCAACGGCGAAAGAGACCATACTGCCTGCTTCAGGTTTTTGCCTACGGTCGTACGATTCCATTCCCCGTGACGAGGTACTTGAAGCTGGTCAGTTGCTCGGCACCGACCGGACCACGTGCGTGCATCTTGCCGGTGGCGATGCCGATTTCTGCGCCCATGCCAAACTCGCCGCCATCGGCGAATTGTGTCGAGGCATTGCGCATCAGAATGGCGCTGTCGAGCCGGGTCGAGAAGCGATCCCAGACTGCATCGTCTTCGGCAAGGCAGGCCTCGGTGTGAGAAGACCCATGCGTGCGGATGTGCTCGATTGCCTCGTCTACGCCGTCGACCACGCGGGCCGCGATGTCCATGTCGAGATACTCGCGGCCCCAGGCTTCGTTGGTCGCGGGGACCACGTCGCCAAGTGTCTGCACGGTATCATCGCCGTGGACGCGGACCCCTGCCGCGGTCAGTGCAGCGATCATGTCCCGGCCAAGCGTTTCGGCAACCGGGCGATCGATCAGCAGGCATTCCGCCGCGCCACAGATGCCGGTGCGGCGGGTCTTCGCGTTCAGCTCGACGTCGAGCGCTTTGGCCGGATCGGCCGAGGCATCGACGTAGATATGGCAGATCCCTTCGAGGTGCGCGAAGACCGGCACGCGGGCCTCGGCCTGCACCAGACCAACCAGACCCTTGCCGCCGCGCGGCACGATCACGTCAATGCTGTCCGTCATGCGCAGCATCTCGGCGACGGCGGCGCGGTCGCGGGTCGGCACCCGCTGGATCGCATCGACGGGGAGGTTTGCCGCGCGCAGCCCATCCTGCAGGCAAGCGTGGATCACCCCTGAGGAATGGAAGCTTTCCGAGCCGCCGCGCAGGATCGCGGCATTGCCCGACTTCAGACAAAGTCCGCCCGCATCGGCGGTGACGTTCGGGCGGCTTTCATAGATCACACCGATCACGCCGAGCGGTGTGCGAACGCGCTGGATGTGCAGGCCCGACGGCATATCCCAGTCTTCAATGACAGCGCCCACCGGGTCGGTCTGATCGGCAACGGTCAGCAACCCGCCCTGCATCGCGCGGATGCGATCGTCGGTCAGGAGCAGCCGGTCGAGCATGGCCGGGGACAGGCCCTTTTCGCGCCCGAATTCCATGTCGAGCGCGTTGGCATCGGCAATCTCGGTCCAGCGGTCCATGATCGCATCGCCTGCGGCGATCAAAGCTGCGTGCTTGCGATCGGAGTCAGCGCATGCGAGTTCTGCTGCCGCCGCACGGGCGCGCTGCCCAATCTCGCCCATCATCGCAGCGATGTCGGCACCGTCGTCTACGCGCTTGTCCATCCGTCCCTCCCGTCCTTGTGGGTGTCAGGGCCCCAGATCACCATGTCGTCGCGATGCACCAGGGCCGCCCGCACCGGATACCCAAGGATATCGCCGATCCGCTCCGAGCGCACGCCCGCGATGGCACGCGCATCGTCTGCACCATAGCCAGTCAGCGCCGACGCGATCTTTGCGCCGTCCGGCCCGAGGATCTCGACCGGATCGCCGCGCTGGAAGTCGCCCTCGACCCCGCGCACGCCCGCCGCGAGCAGCGACTTGCCATGATGAAGCGCATCTGCGGCGCCCGCATCGATGTGAACATGGCCCTTGGGTTTCATGCCTGCGATCCACCGCTTGCGCGCGGCGCTGGGTTCGGTCAGCGGCAGGAAGCGGGTCGAGCGGGCTCCGTTTCGGAGTGCCGCGAGCGGATTCCACGTCTCTCCACGTGTCACGATCATCGCGCAGCCACCCTGCATTGCGATCTGGGCCGCCTGAAGCTTGGTCTTCATGCCGCCTTTCGCGCCGGAGGTGCCGGTGCCGCCTGCCATAGCCTCGATCTCGGGCGTGATCTCGGCGACTTCGGCGATATGGCGGGCCGAGGTGTCCTCACGCGGGTTCGCGGTATAGAGCCCGTCGATGTCCGAGAGCAGGATCAGCGTGTCCGCATCCGCCATCAGGGCGACGCGCGCCGCAAGCCGGTCATTGTCGCCATAGCGAATTTCGTCGGTGGCGACCGTGTCGTTTTCATTCACAACCGGAACGGCGCCCACGTTCAGAAGAGCCGCCAGCGTCGCGCGCCCATTGAGGTAGCGGCGGCGGCGTTCGGTGTCTTCCAGGGTCAGCAGAACCTGCGCGGCCATGATGCCGTGTGCAGACAGCGCCTGTTCCCAGGCCTGCACGAGCCGGGTCTGACCGATTGCCGCCGCGGCTTGAGACTGTTCCAGAGAAAGCCCGCCCGGCCCGAAATCGAGTACCCGGCGCCCAAGTGCAATCGCGCCCGAGGAGACAATGACGACATGCCTGCCGTCGCGCTTGAGGTCCGCGACATCCTCGGCAAGGGCAGCCAGCCAGTCCCGCCGGAGCACGCCCGTTTCGGGAGCGACCAGCAAGGCAGAACCGATCTTGACGACCAGGCGGCTTGCCGTCGCGAGACAATCCGAGGAAGTCGGCGCTTCTGTCATCACGGCACCCATGCGTCGTCCAGTTCGGTCTGGGTCGCACGTTGGCGGGCGGCAAGGCTCTCGGCCATCACGGCGCACAACAGCTCCGGCACGCCGTGCCCGGTGACGCCAGAGATCGCATGCGTGACCGGTACGCCCTCGGCCCGCAGGATCTCGGCGAAGTCGGCGCCGCCCTCGCCCAGCGTGTCGATCTTGTTGACCGCGATGATGCGCGGCTTGTCCGCCAGACCACCCCCATAGGCTTCAAGCTCATCGCAGATCGTCTGGTAGTCGCCGGGAATATCATTCGAGGTGGCGTCGATCAGGTGCACAAGCACAGCACAACGTTCGATGTGGCCGAGGAAGCGATCTCCCAGCCCTGCCCCGTCGCTGGCGCCCTCGATCAACCCGGGAATGTCGGCGACGACAATCTCGCGATCGTCGATGCCGACCACGCCTAGATTGGGGTGCAAGGTCGTGAAGGGATAGTCGGCAATCTTGGGCCGCGCATTCGAAGTCGCAGCAAGGAAAGTCGACTTGCCCGCGTTCGGCAAGCCGACGAGACCTGCATCGGCGATCAGCTTGCGCCGCAGCCAGATCGTGCGCTCGACCCAGGGTTGGCCGGGATTGGCATGGCGCGGCGCCTGATTGGTCGAGGACTTGAAGTGCAGGTTGCCCCAACCGCCATTGCCGCCCTTGGCGAGCAGAACGCGGTCGCCGAGGGTTTCCAGATCGGCGATCAGGGTTTCCTGATCTTCATCCAGGATTTCGGTCCCGACCGGAACACGCAAGGTGACGTCATCGCCGCCCTTGCCGCTGCGCTGGCGCCCCATGCCGTGCTCGCCGCTTCTCGCACGGAAATGCTGCTGGTAGCGAAAGTCGATCAGGGTGTTCAGTCCGTCGACCGCCTCGGCCCAGACATCACCGCCCTTGCCGCCATCGCCGCCGTCGGGGCCGCCATACTCGATAAATGCCTCGCGCCGGAAGCTGACGCTTCCGGGGCCGCCGGCGCCGGACCGGATGTAGACCTTGGCGAGATCGAGGAACTTCATCGTTTGTGCTTCGCTTCTGTCCTGGCCCGCGTCAACCGGCTTTGGCGGTGTATCGGAAGGTGAGCGCGGGCACTTCGGTGTCGCGGCTGACCGAATGGAGCCACGTTTTGCCCGTCTCGACGAAGCCTGCCTTGCGCAGAACCTGCTGCGAGGCCGGGTTGTCGAAGAAGACCGAGGCCTTGATCTGGTCATGGCCCTGATCATCGGTGAAGTGTTTGAGAATGCGCGCCAGTGCTTCCGACGCATAGCCGGTGGACCAGAACGGCGGACCGATCCAATATCCGATTTCAACGATCTCTGGCTTGAGGCTGATCAGGCCGACAAATTCCGCGCCCTCGGACGGGGTCGCGTCGATCGCCCAGACCTGTTCGCGGTGGCGGCCTTCGAGGATGGACGTGACATAAGCCTCGGCCAACTGATCGCTGTAGGGGTGCGGGATCGACGTGGGCATGCCCGCGACGCGGTGATCCCCAGCGTAGAGCGTGATGGCGCCGATGTCGCCGTGGCGCGGCGCGCGAAGCAACAGTCTTTCCGTTCTAAGGTCGGGGACGGTCATGCGGCACCATCCTTCATCAGTACGTAGAGCACACTCAGCCCGGTGGCGGTGGCCAGCCCGATCATGATCCAACGTTCTGACGGGCGTCCAGCGACCAGCGTTGCTAGGCGTTCGCCGCCCCAGCACCACAGCGGATGCAGCAAACACTGCACCGCCAAGAACACGCCCGCAATTCCGAGGGTTGCGCTGAGCGGATCCGTGCCTGCCGCAACGAAGTTCGTGAAGCCCGCTGTGATCATCGCCCATGCCTTCGGGTTCAGGGGATGGACGATCAGGCCAGACGCCAAGCCGGGCGGCGCATCTTCAATCGCTCCGGGCGCGATCCGCGCCCGTGCGATCCGCCAGGCAAGCCACAAGATGTAGCCAGCAGACCCCCACTTCATTGCAGTGAAGAGCAAGGGAACCGAGGCCGCCAGGGTCATCAGGCCGAGGCCGATCGGCCAGATGATCAGTTGCTTGCCGAGAATGATCCCACCGACGAAAGGTAAGGCCGGGCGCAGGCCGAACCGCGCGCCCGCTGTCAGCAGGATCATGTTCGCAGGCCCCGGTGTGCTCACCATAGCCAGCGCGAAGATCGCAAATCCCGCAATGTCAACGCCAGTCGGCATCGGATTGTTCCCTGAAACGCGAAAGGGCCGGTCGCTGCGACCGGCCCTTTCGGAATGCATATGCGTGTCCGGTCAGATCACTCTGCGGCCTCGACCGCCGGGAGCACCGAGATGAATGTGCGGCCCTTGAGACCTTTGTGGAACTTCACATGCCCCTCGCCGGTCGCGAAGATCGTATGATCCTTGCCCATGCCGACATTCTCGCCCGGCCACCACTTGGTCCCGCGTTGGCGGCAGATGATGTTGCCTGGAATGACGAGCTCACCGCCAAATTTCTTCACACCCAGACGGCGCCCTGCGCTGTCACGGCCGTTGCGGGAGCTACCGCCTGCCTTTTTATGTGCCATGCGTCTGTCTCCTTACTCGGATGCGGCATCGGCAGCGAAGTCTTTCGCCTGCGCGATCCAGTTATCTCTGTCGATGCGACCCTTGAAGCTCAGCTGATCGTCCATAAAAGCGATCTCGGCCGGGCCCCATTCGGCTATCTGCCAGAAGTGGAAGACACCATTGGTGTTGAGCTTCTCGTTCAGCCCCGGACCGACGCCCGAGAGCTTGGTCAGATCGTCCGCCTCGCCTTGAGCTTCGTCCAGCAGGTTGCCTGGCTTCGATGCTTCAATGGCTGGTGCATCCGGCGCAGGAGCTTCCTCGGACGCTGCATCGGCGCCCTTGGCGTCTGCCGCCGGTTTCGCGGCCTCGGCAGGTTTCGCAGCCTTGGCAGGTGCAGCTTCAGCGACTGTTCCAACCGCCGTGCTCGCACCGAGAGCGGCCTTCACGCCCGATGTGTCTGCACCCGTTGCCAAGATATCCATGATCTTGACGGTCGTCAGATATTGGCGATGCCCCTTGAGGCGGCGCGAGGAATGTTTGCGGCGGCGACGCTTCAGGTTCAGCGTTTTCGCGCCACGCCCCTGCTCGCCCACCTCGGCCTGCACACCGGCGCCTGCAATGATCGGCGTCCCGACCGTGAGGTCGTCCCCACCGATCATCAGCACATCATTGAACTGCACCGTTTCGCCCGCATCCGCAGCGAGCTTCTCGACAATCAGCGTGTCGCCTGATGCGACCTTGTACTGTTTGCCGCCTGTCTTGATGACAGCGAACATATCGTGTTCCTCTTTGCTCCCGCGTCCTTCAGCGGCCCGGATCGATCGGACTCTTTGGGCTCTGATAGAACCGGCCTCGAACTGCGCGCCCGCAGCGCGGACGAAAAATACCCGATCCAACAGCTGAACCGGGCGGAGCGCGCTATATCCAAGCATGAACCCCTTAAGGCAAGCAGAACTCACCCAAATTGCCGCATTATTCGCATGAGTTCCCCCTTGCGGACCGAGAGTGCCATGGCTAGTTTCCGCGCTCTCGGATGACCCCGAGTGCGGAGAGGTGCCGGAGTGGTCGAACGGGGCGGTCTCGAAAACCGTTGTGGGCGCGAGTCCACCCAGGGTTCGAATCCCTGTCTCTCCGCCATGTACATTAAAATTATTCAATAAAATCAATATCTTAACTATATTTCGCGACCTCAAATCTGCCAAAAAGTCCACCAAAGCCGTATCGCGCTCACTGGGTCTCGCTGAACCTTACAGCCTAAGCTCGTGTGACACGGTGTGCCACCGTGTGGTGACAAAAATACAGAATAGTCAAGCGCTTACTGCCACGCTCCAATTGGCTCGTCAGGAATGAAGAGGATGACCGATGAACGACCTTGAGCAATCCAAATTCGCTAAGCTGCTCGACACACTCGAACATGAGGTCGAGCGACCTGTACCAGCCAATTGGCTTGACGAGTGGGGCGACCCATTGCCGGGCTATGAGTGGCTCGACAAGGTTTGAAGCGAAGAGGCCCGCCGGATTATCCGGCGGGCCTCGATTATCACGCCAACGCAGGCGGCTCGGCTGACTCTTCACCGCCGCGCGGGTTCCAGCCCTCGGCCTCCCGCACCTTGTCGGCCGAGAGAACGCCAGCATCGAGTGCGATCTTGTGGGCCTTCCAACGAGACTCGGGGTCGCCACGCAAGAGCCCAGAGAGATCGCCGTCGATCTCGAACCGCTCGCGTTCAACCCCTGTCAACACCGCCCGTGAGAGTTCGCATTCGAGCCGCCGCGCCCAGAAGGCTAAGGTTGCTTGCGCGAAGTATCGCAGTAGCGTCTCCGTGTTAGTGAAGGTGCCGTGCGTGAGATCGCCAATGAGCGGCGGGGGAACCTGATAGACGCGGGCCAGTTCCTCGACCGTAAAGCGCCGTGCGGCGAGGATTTCCGCATCCTCGGGCGAGAGCGTGGGGAATGCCTCGAACCGGAGTTCCTCTTCGAGCACCGCAGGCGCGCCCCGGTTCGCGCCTCCATAACGCGCCGAGAAGCTCTCTTTCAGTCGACGAGCAGCGCCTTCCAAAAGGTTCTTCTCGTGCATAAGCACACCAGATGGGCGGTCAGCGTTGCGCCAGAGGGCTTTGGCGTGAGTGTCGATCTCAACGGCCGAGTCGGCGGCCGCTGCGGCTCGGCGCAGCGGAGAGACGCCGATCACACCATCGTCGGTGCGGCACCGCGGGTGCACGACTTCACGCGCCAGCAAGCGGCGTTGCGAACCCATCGGGGCCGTGAGATAATCGACGGTGACGTGGCAGATCACCTTGCCCGGATTGACCAGTTCGACGCGCACCAGCCCCCACGGGATCGGGACTAACTCGACGACGCGCCCGGCCGGAGCGGTCACGATCTCGGCGAGCCCGTTGTCGTGCAACAGCGTCGACGCGGCGAGCCACTCGACGAACTCGGGCCACGACTGCCAAGAGTTGTGGCCGCGCCGCACAAGAGCGTTGTAGGGGTGCTCGGGCGACTCGATTCGCGACGGACCGTCGAAGCGATAGATCCGCACAGGCAGGCCCGCGAGGTGCTGTGAGGCCACGGCGACACACGCCTGCACATTGTCGGGCGCCTCGACCGGGAATTTCTGACCTGTCGGGCGTAGCCACGACGCGCCTAGCACGGCGAGCGTCGAGTTGCCCGAGGTGGTCACGCTGCGACGCTCGGTGCGCCGGAAGAGATCAAGGATTGCCATGTAGAGACTCCAGCATGTCGAGATAGCGTGCGCGTCGTTCCGGCTCGCTGGCGGCGTCGAGAGAGCGCCGGGACACGACCGTTGCCGGGTACGCCGGGCTCGCCGTAATCGTCACGTCGAGAAGATCGACTTCGAACAAGGTGCGTTTGGCGGGCTTACCGGCCGTCCAATCGTCACGGATCGCCCGGAAGCCGAAGCTCGCGCCTGTGATATCGCCGCGCCCCACGAGTTCGAGCACGTCTCGACCGGCGGCCGTATTCGCCACGTCGAGCGAGAACTTCAAGCCGTTCGGGTCTTCTATCAGGCGCAACGTGCCGGAAGCCCGCCGCCCGAGGATCGCCCTTCGGTCGTGGTCCTACAACGCGAGCAAGTCGTCACCTCGTGTTAGCGAGCGGGCAAAGGCACCCGGCGCAATGGTCTCGATGAAGCCCCGAGATCGTGGCTCGGAGAGTTGAAGACGGCTGCATAACCCTCGATCCGGCCGCCTTCGGTGGCGCGGAGTTCGAGGGCGCGGCGTTCTATATCGTCGCGCCCTCTCATGGTTACTGGACCCGCAGCAGCTTGATTGCCGCGTCGTCGGTGACAATGCCGCCCACGCGCTTCGAAAGGTAGAAGCCGGTGTAGCCCTTGCGCGTCACGTCATCCACGATCAGGCGTACCCCGGTACGGTCGGCGATGGTGTATCCAAGTTGGAAATCGCCCAAAGCAATTGCAAACTCACCGCTTGTGACGCCCGGCATGTCTTCAGCGATAACGACAGGGCGGCCTAGTAGGCGTGGAGGCTGGCCCAGAGCCATCGACTCGGACGAAAGGAAGCGGCCCTCGCCGTCTTTCAATTTGTGCACGACACCCGCTGTCTGGCTCGACATGACGAAGGTCGAGTTCGCCCGATAGCCCGCGCGCAGCGTGTACATTAGGTCCACAAGATCGTCGCCCGTAACAACGCCAACCGCCGCCATCTCGTGATATTGCAGCGCACCAGCCATGCGGCTCGCGTCATCGGCCGTCTCAGGAGCAACAGTCAGAATACCCGTCGGCTTGTTCACGCCATCGCCGTTGATGAAAGCTGCGCCCTCGCCCTCGGCGAAGTCGGTAGCCGCGTTCTGGTTGATGAAGCCAGCCACATCGTAGGCCGCGTCGTCGAGCAAGTGGTTTGACACGACAGGAAAAGCGTTGATTTCGCCGAACGTAGGGCGCACCGGCCGACTGGTTGGCGATGCGGTCTCGGCGTTCCGGTCATCAGCCTCACCCGACTAGCGAGTCGCCGAGCCGCGCACGTTCACCGGAATCGTGAAGTCGCACGACGAAACATTGACTACATTCGGCATAGATGCGTAGCCCCCACTGAGTGGCCCAACCAGATTGTTATTGCATGAGGGGTGTTTGGTCCATCGGGATGATGCTCTCTGGGGCTGGTGATCGGTAGCCAAGCGCGCTGTGCGGGCGGACCGTGTTGTAGTGACGCCGCCATTGTTCGATCAGGATCTGAGCCTCGCGGAGCGAATAGAAGATCTCGCCGTTCAGAAGTTCATCGCGGAACCGGGCGTTGAAGCTCTCACA
>JBHJIZ010000058.1:0-12928 GCA_050043005.1 Paracoccaceae bacterium | reverse complement strand
GCGCCCGGCGGTGGCTCAGGATGGCGGCGACATCACCTTCCACGGGTTTGATGGCGGCGTGGTCTATCTGGCGATGAAAGGTGCGTGCGCGGGCTGCCCCTCGTCGACCCTGACGCTGAAGCACGGGATCGAGAACCTGTTGCGCCACTATATCCCGGAAGTCACGGAAGTCCGTCCAGTCGGCGTCGAGTTCTGATCTCGCCCATTCTGCGATGTTCCAACGATGATCCTGGCGATAGATACATCCGCCGGGCAATGTGCGGTTGCGCTGGTCGGTGACGGCCGCAACATCCATCGCGCCGAAGCTATGCAGCGCGGGCACGCCGAAGCGCTATTTCCGATGAGCGATCAGATCCTGTCGGACGCCGGGGCGGTCTGGCCCGACGTGGAGCGGATCGCTGTGTGCACGGGCCCGGGCGCGTTCACTGGCCTGCGCGTCGGCATTGCCGCCGCTCGCGGCCTGTCACTGGGTCTGGGCGTGCCCGCCAGCGGAATATCCCGGTTCGAGGCGCTCGCCGCCGATGTCGCACTGCCCGCGACGATCACCCTGCCGGGGCGGCGGGGGCAGATCTACCGGCAGAGCTTTGGACCTGGGCCCGTCGCGGACGGCGACCCGTGGATCGATGAAGGCGAGGCCGAGGACAGGCTGGTCGATCCGGTCGTCATCGCACGGCTCGCCGCGACGCGGGACAGCGCAGAGCGCCCGGCGCCGCTGTATCTGCGAGGGGCGGATGCGGATCTGCCGCGCGACGCGCCGCCGGTTATCCTGGACGCATGACCCGGGTCGTGATCCCGGACCCCGTGACCGCCGAGAAGCTGTGCCGGATCGAGCAGGCCGCCTTTGACGGGCGCGAGACGCCGTGGTCCATCGATGACTACATCAATATCGGCGGACCGCCCGAGGCGGCGATCCTGACGGATGACGAAATCGCTTTGGGATTGCTGGTGATGCAGTTCGCTGCCGATGAAGGCGAAGTCCTGAACCTCGGCGTCGTGCCTGAAGCGCGCCGAACGGGCGTCGGCAGCGACTTGCTGCAAGACGGGATCAATCTGGCGCAGGCGCTGAGCATTTCGCGCTTGTTCCTCGAGGTCGCCTCGGACAACGCACCAGCGCGAGCGCTTTATCGGAGGTTCTCTTTTGCCGAGGTCGGTGTGCGACCGAGATACTACCTGCGCCCGGATGGCAGCCGCGTCGATGCCGTGGTGATGTCGGTGGAACTTTGAACCGGCCTCAGAACCACTGGCCGGGTTCGATCATGCCAAGTTCGAGAAGCTGCCGTGAACTCCATTCGAACGGTTCGGACCCTTCCCAGAGCAGTTTTCCACGAACCTCGTGAAACTCGGGATGTGCCATGATGCGGCGAGCCCGGCGCAGGGACATCATTGCGGCGGTCGGATTGTGGTGCCACTTGCACTGCACAGAGGCGTAGTCCGGGTCTTGAAACAGGTACTTCCGGTCGATCCAGACGCCTTTTTCCGCGCGCAGAAGACTTGTCCGGCCGATTTGCCCCATCTCGCGCGGCGCATATTCGGCAAACCGCCATCCGAGACCGCCAAAAAGGCGGAGCACCTTCTCTTCGCGCGGGAACGCATGGTAGCCGATCCGGTCGAAGTGGAGGGGTACGTCCTCGGGCCGTCCGTCTCCTGCCGGGAGGTCATCGGCGTACAGATCGAAGGCGTAGGTAAAGATCATCTTGCGACGCTCGTCGCTCAGAAAGGCCACGAGGTCGCTCAAGGTCCGGGTCTCGCCGAACGGAAACACGAAGTACTCGCCATTCCACTGCCACAGAATCCAACGCCCCGAGAAAGCATCAATCAGAAGATTGAGCAGCGACCAGGCGCGTCTCTGCGTCGGCACCTCGGCAATGCGTACCACCGGGATGCCCAGATCGCGAAGATCCGGCGCATCGCCGATCGCGATGATCACGCCCGCACCCTGTGCGGCCAGCCGTTCGGCCGAGCATTGAACCTGCATCCGGGTCTCGCACAGAAGCACGGCGATGACGCCACCCGGCAGCGCCGGGCGGGCCGCGATCATGGCCTCTATCGTGTCGAACTGCATCACAGTGCTCGCGCGCTCCGCGGATCTTCCCCTTTAGCGCGGGAAATGTGGACTGTTCGTGAACGCGCCGCAACGCTACCGCTTGCCGCGCGCGCGGTCCGGATATAGGGTCCGCGCCGATGAACGCCGGGACGCCGATATGCCTTGACCTGACCGACCGATGCCGCCTGCCCTGGCGGTTTCACGGCCGGCTGGAGCGTATCCGCGCAGGGGAACAGCAGAGCGCCTGAACGAGAGCCTGCCGACACCCCAAGGGAGAGACACATGACCGCCAAGACACTCTACGATAAGATCTGGGACGCCCATGTCGCTGACGAAAGCGATGACGGCACGTGCCTGCTGTATATCGACCGCCATCTGGTGCACGAGGTGACCTCGCCGCAAGCCTTCGAGGGCCTGCGCATGGCGGGCCGCACGGTGCGCGCACCAGAGGCGACCGTGGCTGTGCCCGACCACAACATCGCAACGACGCTGGATCGGCTGGACGGCATCAAGGATGAACAGTCCCGCATTCAGGTCGAGGCGCTGCGCACCAACTGCGCCGAGTTCGGGATCGAGCTGTTCGACGTCGACGACGTACGCCAGGGCATCGTGCACATCATCGGACCGGAGCAGGGCCTGACGCAGCCGGGGATGACGATCGTCTGTGGCGATTCGCATACCGCGACCCACGGAGCCTTCGGCGCCCTGGCGCACGGAATCGGTACGTCCGAAGTCGAGCACGTGCTGGCGACCCAGACACTGATCCAGAAAAAATCGAAGAACATGAAGGTCGAGATCACCGGCACGCTGCCGCCGGGTGTGACCGCCAAAGACATCACGCTGACCGTGATCGGCAAGACCGGGACGGCAGGTGGAACCGGCCACGTCATCGAATACTGTGGCGAGGCGATCCGCGGTCTGTCGATGGAAGGCCGCATGACCGTCTGCAACATGGCGATCGAGGGCGGGGCCCGTGCCGGGCTGGTGGCACCCGACGAGAAGACCTTTGAGTACCTCAAGGGACGTCCCTACGCACCTCAGGGCGAGATGTGGGACAAGGCCGTGGCCTATTGGAAGACGCTGTTCACAGACGACGGCTCCCACTTCGACAAGGTGATCACCATCGATGGCTCGGAGATCGTACCCGTGGTGACCTGGGGCACCTCGCCAGAAGACGTCTTGCCGATAACGTCGGCTGTTCCGGCGCCGGAGGATTTCGAGGGCGCCAAGCAGGCCGCCGCAGCGCGGGCGCTGGAATACATGGGGCTGACACCGGGCACGCCTTTGAATGCGGTCGAGATCGACACGGTGTTCATCGGCTCCTGTACCAATGGGCGGATCGAGGATCTGCGCGCCGTGGCCGAAGTGATGAAAGGGCGCCGCGTCAAGGATGGCATCCGGGCCATGATCGTGCCGGGCTCGGGCCTCGTGCGGGCGCAGGCCGAACAGGAAGGGCTTCTGGCGGAACTGACCGATGCCGGGTTTGACTTCCGGTTGGCGGGCTGCTCGATGTGTCTCGGCATGAACCCGGATCAGTTGGTTTCCGGCGAGCGCTGCGCCTCGACCTCGAACCGCAACTTCATGGGCCGGCAGGGACCAGGCGGCCGGACGCATCTGGTGTCGCCTGCCATGGCGGCGGCGGCGGCCGTGACGGGCAAGCTAACCGATGTGCGCGAGCTGAGCTAAGCGCCTGTCATCATGCGGAATGCCGGGCTGAAGCCCGGCATGCTGAACACCTGGCGTGCTCGCCCATCCGGGCTGCGCGCGCCGCGGGCACGAGGAGAAGCCGGTGCGCTTTTTGCCGAAGATCTTCCGTGCAGCGGTCAAGACAGGCAATCTGGAATTGCTCGGCCCCGATGGGTTTTCCGAGACCTATGGCGATGGCGGGTCTCCGAACGTGGCCGTGCGCATCACCGACCCGTCCCTGGACTGGAAGATCTTCCTGAACCCGGCACTGAGGGCTGCCGAGGCTTATATGGACGGTGGTCTGGTGATCGAGCGCGGCGAGATCCACGACTTCATCTCGGTGTTCTTCGTAAACAAGAAGCATTTCGATTTGACGCCGAGCCAGATCTTCTGGCGCGGGCTGGCGCGGAAGTTCCGCCGGTTGATGCAGCACAATTCGATCGCGCGGGCACGCACAAACGCGGCGCATCACTATGATGTAGGGAATGCGTTCTATCGGCTGTGGCTCGACGAGGACATGCAGTATTCCTGTGGCTACTGGGCGGACGGTGTCGAGACGCTGGAGGACGCTCAGACCGCCAAAAAGCGCCATATTGCGGCAAAGCTGGCGCTGGAGCCGGGGCAGCGTGTGCTCGACATCGGGTGCGGCTGGGGCGGCATGGCGTTGTACCTTGCGTCGGTTGCCGACGTTCACGTCACCGGCGTCACCCTGGCCGAGGAACAGTTGGCTGTCGCAAAACGCCGGGCCGAGATCCTGGGCCTGTCCGATCGCGTGGATTTCCGGCTGCAGGATTACCGCGAAGTGACCGAGACCTTCGATCGGGTGGTGTCGGTGGGGATGCTCGAACATGTCGGAGCGCATTTACTGACCGAGTACTTCCTGAATGTCCGCAATCGGTTGGCGCCGAACGGCGTGGCGTTGATCCACTCGATTTCAACCAAGGCTCCACCGGGCGTGACAGGGCCATTCATCCGGAAATACATCTTTCCGGGTGGGTATGCGCCGTCACTGTCCGAGACGTTCGATGCAATAGAGAAATCGGGCTTGTGGCCGCTCGACAACGAGATCTGGCGGGTTCATTACGCGACGACGCTGGCGGAGTGGCGCCGCCGCTTTGCGGAGATCCGACCGCAAGCCGTCGGGATGTATGATGAAAAGTTCGCCCGCATGTGGGAGCTGTATCTAAGCGCGTGCGAATGTGCATTCAGCTACGGCGCGTCGCTGGTGTTCCAGATCCAGCTTGGCCGCGAGCGTGATGGCGTACCGTTGACGCGGGATTATCTGGCCGCTGCCGCGCAGGATCTCAAGGCTCGGGAGGCTGCGGTTTTGCCGGATCTTGCGCGATCGGCGGTCGAGGCGCTGGACGCTTGACTTAAGACGGGCGCTGTCCCCGGACACATACCGCTTTCTTACCGCAAACGTATGAAAACGGTATTCCTTTGATATCGCAATCGTAACAACGCGGAGTCGACCTGTTGCCCGATCGTGACCGGATGCGGACAAACCGGCTGGCTTGCCCAGCGCGCGTTGCTCAGTTTCGCGCATACCCCGGATAGGGCGGCGGAAAGCCCGAATCATCGGATCCCGCACAGGTCGTTGTGCCGCCGAAGCAGCCATACTTTTCACCCTGCAACGAGGGTTTGTAGGTGACCCCGACCCCGGGAGACACGCGCGGCATCTCATCGACCGTCAGTGTAAACGCGGCCTCGGGCTGGAACAGGATCACGAAATCCGATCCGCCGAATGCGAAGTTGGCAAACTCCCATCCCTTCCGGGCGATGTCGCCGCTGCGGAAATATTCCTCGACCCAGGCGCGCGGCTGGATGCCCGAGACCTGGGCCATCCCCATCGGCGAGGCGATGACGGTTCCGTGGTCCAGCGTCTCGATCCCGAGCACAAGGCGGGTTTGGCCGAACTGCCAGTCCGGCCCGTCAACCGGATCGTAGTAGCCTGGATCGCCCTGCCCGAGCGACGGTTTCCAATCCGACTTCATCCGCGTGCCCGACTGGACGTGACGCATGAAGACAATCCGGCCACCAACCGGCAGGTGCAGGCGGTGATAGTTGTTCACATTGAGAAACTGGTGCGTGAAGACACCGCCGTCGAAGAGGGTTGGATCGATCTGGCCGAATTGCTGGAGGATCACCTCGTCCGGCGCACCTGTGATGAAGGTGTGGATGTTCGAGTAGAGCTTTCCTTTGATGATCCGCCCGCCCTGTGCGACGCCGTCGTATCCCGTTACCAGCTTGCCGTCCCGGCTGATCGGCCACCAGCCCATCGAGTTGGAGTCGCCAATCGCCACCACAGTGTCCGGGTCATTGATCCCCGCAACCTTGCGTGAGCCAGTGGGGAACTTGTCTTCATGTGGGCAAAGCTCGCGAATGAAGAATTCCTGAAACGTCTCGTAAGCTGCGTCCGGGCAATACCAATCGCCAAAGTTCGGGTCACTGGTGAAGTCCGGCACGTGCACTGCAGAAGGCCGGGTTTCGAGATAGTCACCCCAGGATTGGGCGAGATCGCTCATCCAGTCGGAAAAGTCCGGGTCCATGAACTGGATCTGGCCGCGCGGATCGGTGGTGATCTGCCGATCAACCAGGAAGAAACTGTAGGCCAGCAGGTCCAGTATGTTCCAGTTGCAATAGTTCGCGCCATCCATGCCGATACGGATCCGGCCATTGTAGACACCGGTGTCGATGTTCTGCGGATTGTACGTCACCAGCGCGTCAATGAAGTCGAGATAGGCAGGGATGTCGCCGACGGGGTTGGTCTGTGGATCCGGATTGGCCCGGCGACCCGCGGCAATCGAACTGGCCAGATCATCCCGCAGGTCGGGTTTGTCGGCCAGCAAGGCCATCAGAGCCTGCGTGGCAGGCTGGCGGTCAACCGATGGACAGGTCTCGGCAATTGCGGGTGCTGCCATCAGGACGGAAGCGGCAGCAAGCAGGCGGCAGACAGAAGGGCAGAAAGAACGGAAGAACGAAGGGATCGTCATCAAATTCCTCGGATCGAAATGTGGCGTCAACAATCCGTCCACGCTACGCGAATCCGTGCCCAGCGCAAGAGCGTCGTCCGAGGGAGGTTCAGACGGCGACGCCCGTATCAGGGCGCGGCGGCAGACTCCACAGGATCCTGACGTGCAGCGCTGAGATGACAATGGTCGAGAGCGCCATCGCCAGCGTCTGCCCAGCGAAGTCGACGCCGAGATCGATCACGAGCCCGGTGATCCCTGGCCCGATGGCGGAGCCAACGACCATGAAAGCCGAGGCCACCGCCTTGATCGCGCCGAGATTGCGGGTGCCATAAAGCTCTGGCAGCAGCGCGCCCCACAACGCATGAGCAATCCCCGTCGTCACGCCGGTGAGGCCGAGCGCGACCCACCAGGACCAGATCCCCTCGAACGGACCGACGAACAGGATACCGGCCCCCATGGGCAGCAGAAACACGACCAGAAGCCGGTCCGGTCCGACGCGGTCCGACAGTGTGCCGGCGATCAGCGACACAACGATGGTCATCGCGGCATAGACCGGGTAGGCGACCGTCATGTCGATCTTCGACCAGCCCTGGGTCTGGGCAATGTGGGTGACCTGAAAGAAGATCACGGTGCCGATGAAGCTGGCAGCGATGATGCCGGGCACAAGGGTCCAGAACAACCAGTTGCGCAGAACCTCGGCCCGGGTCCAGTGATGTCCATCGCGCGCCGGGCTATGGCCCGCGACGACCGAGGGGCTGCGCGGATTGCGTTCGTCTTTCGCCAACCACGCGATGATTGGCGCAAAGCCTGCGATCAGGATCACGGCGACGACCAGCCAAACCGACCTCCAGCCGATCACCGGCTCGGCGAGCGAGGCCAGACGCGGCAGGGTCGCCTCGCCAATCGAATCGCCCAGGCCCGCGATGGCAACGGCGCGGCCGCGATGCGCGCGGAACCAGCGCCCCATTGCGGTGATGCCAAGATGGCTGATCATGCCCTGGCCGCAGAACCGCAGTCCGAAGATCAGCAGCACCAGGATCCAAGGGTCGTCGTTCAGTGCCATCCCGACGGACACGCAGGCAAAGGCAGCGAGGATCATCACGGCAAGGCGCGAGACCGGGATCTGGTCGGCAAACTTGCCAGCCCAGAGCAGACAGCCGGCTGAGGCGAGCGTCGCAACGGTGTAGATGCCGCCCCATTCGCCGTCGGTCAGGCCGTAGTCCTCCATGATCCGGTCGGCGAAGATCGAGATGAAGTAGGTCTGGCCGAACGATGACACCAGGGTCAGCATCAATCCGGTGCCCAGCCAGCGGGCGTTCTCTCGGGCGAAGCGGATAAACATTCTTCGCGCCATAGGGAAAACCGGCCTGCCCCGCCAGAGAATTCCGGCAGACATTCCGGTTTCGGCAGGGCTGCGTCAATTCAGGAACAGACCCTTCTTGACCTTGAGGAACACTTTATCTGCGACGCTGGGATGATGCTTCTTGTGGTGTCCATGCACCACCGGCTTGCCGTGATGACCATGGATGACGGGCCGACCATAGCGATCCGTCAGGACCTTGTCGTGGCCGTGCTTGATGGCTTTGCCGTGGTCATGTTTCAAAACCTTGCCGTGACCGCGATGGATCTGGCGATGCTTGAAGCGCCCAAACTTCCCGACGCGGCCAAAGCGATGTCCCCGGCGAAATCCGCGATGCTTGAAGTGCTTGAACCCGGCCAGATGGATGTCAGCGGTCTGGGCCTGCGCCGTGTAGTCTGGCGGTGCGGGCGCTGCGGACGCCGGTTGAGCCACCAGGGCACCGAGTGCAGCCACCGTCAGGGCGGCGGCGATCATGGGTCTGAGCCTCATCGTCTGTCTCCAGTCTTGGTCTGCGGTGGTGAACAGGTGGGGCTGGCGATGCAGAATTTCGATCAAACGACGTTGACGTTTGCGTCAGCTGCTCGTGTCCCACGCGCCCTGCGCCGGGTGGGTGGGGCTCGCTGGCGGTGATGCCGCGCGTTGATCAGCGGGGGAGGCGCGGGGCGCGTGCTACGGGGTGGGTGGGCTTGCGCAAGGGCTGCCACATGCGCGATCTCGGATGGGAGGAGCACGCGCCCCTTGCGCCGCCAGCGCCGCCCGTGCTTTACCTCGGTCCGGAATTCAGGAGGTCTGAGAGATGGACAAGTTCACCACATTGACCGGTGTCGCGGCACCGATGGATATCATCAATGTCGACACGGACATGATCATCCCCAAGCAGTTCCTGAAGACCATCCAACGCTCGGGCCTCGGCGTGCACGCTTTCTCCGAGATGCGGTACAACGAGGATGGGTCGGAGAACCCCGAGTTTGTTCTGAACAAGCCCGCCTATCGAGATGCGAAGATCCTGGTCGCGGGCGACAATTTCGGATGCGGATCCTCGCGCGAGCACGCACCCTGGGCCATCATGGATTTCGGCATCAAGTGCGTGATCTCGACCAGCTTCGCCGACATCTTCTTCAACAACTGCTTCAAGAACGGGATCCTGCCGATCGTCCTACCACAGGAAGACGTCGACAAGCTGATGGACGACGCGGGCCGCGGAGCCAACGCGATTGTCACGGTCGACCTGGAGAACCAAACAATCACCGGACCCGACGGTGGCGAGGTGTCCTTCGAGATCGATCCGTTCAAGAAGCACTGTCTGTTGAACGGCCTGGACGAAATCGGCCTGTCGATGGAGAAGGAAACCGCCATCTCGGCCCACGAAGCCAAGCGCAATGCCGAGACACCCTGGCTGAACGCAGCCGCTGGCTGAGAGACCGGTGGCGGTCCTCCGGCTGATCGCGCTGGTGACTGCCCTTCTTGCCACCTCGGCCGCGGCGCAAAGCGTCGAGCGTGCGCCCAGTACCGTACGCGTCGCCACGTTCAACGCGGACATGAACCGCCCGGGAGCGGGTGTGCTCGTCAAGGACGTCCAGAAACGCACCGAGCAGATCCTGAACGTTGCCGAGATCATCCTGCGCGTCAGGCCTGACATCATCCTGCTGAACGAGATCGATCACGATCCAGAGGGCCTGGCGCTTGGGGCTTTCCACGCGCTGCTGGCCGAAGGCGTGCGCGACGTACAGGGCCTGGATTACGCACACCGCTTTCTTGCCCCATCGAACACAGGCGAACCGATGGGCCTGGATCTGGATGGCGACGGCAAGATCATGGGCGCGCGGGACGCCAAGGGCTTCGGCCGGTTTCCCGGTCAGTACGGCATGGCAATCCTCAGCCGGTTTCCGGTCGCGAAGGCGCGCACCTTCAGGGATCTGCCATGGTCCGCGATCCCGTGGGCCGAAGCGCCGCGCAATCCGGATGGCTCAAACTACTACAGCGATGCTGCGTGGGCGCGCCTACCCATGAGCTCGAAGAGCCATTGGGATGTTCAGGTGACCCTGCCCGATGGCACCACACTGCATCTGCTCGCAAGCCATCCAACGCCGCCAGTCTTCGACGGCCCGGAGAACCGCAACGGTTTGCGCAACGCAGCCGAAATCCGGTTCTGGGCCGATTACATCGACGGTGCGGACTGGATCACCGACGACGCCGGTACCGCTGGCGGATTGCCCGCCGGAGCGCAGTTCGTGATCCTCGGCGACCTGAACAACGATCCGGTCGATGGCGACGGCGATAACGCCGCGATCCGGGCTGTGGTCAACCACGCCCGCGTGCAGGACACCAAACCCGCCAGCCCTGGCGCAGCCGTCGCTGAGGGGCGGATCAGCGAGGGCCATGCCAGCGATCCCTCGCACGATACCGCCGATTGGCACGAGACCAAGGACGGACCGGGAAATCTGCGGGTCGACTACGTCCTGCCCTCGTCAGATTTGACTGTCACCGCAAGCGGCGTGTTCTGGCCAGCGCCGGACGATCCGCTTGCCCGTCTTGTTGCCATGAAGGGCCGCACGCGCGCCAGCTCGGATCATCGGCTTGTCTGGATCGATATCGCTTTGGATCACCGATGACGGAACTGTTGAAGACCGACTTCTATCATCTGGTTGACGCACGGCACGGGCGGTTTCTCGCGAATCCCAATGACGTCTATCTGGGCCGGTCATTGATCAAGTACGGCGAGTTCTCGGAACTTGAATGGCAGCTCTTCGACCAGATGCTGCGACCCGGCGCTGTCGTCATCGAGGTCGGCGCAAACATGGGTGCCTTCACGGTTCCGATTGCGAAGAAGGTCGGACGTGGCGGCATGGTCTATGCGTTCGAGCCGCAGATGTCCGTGTTCCAACAACTCTGCGCCAATCTCGCATTGAACGATCTGGTGAATGTACAGGCATTCAACGCGGGCTGCGGCGAGACCTCTGGTTTGCTGACCCTCAAACGCCCCGATCCTGCACGCGAACTCAACTTCGGCGGCCTGTCGCTGGATGCTCTGACCGGCGACGGAGGCGTTCGGGTTCGGGTCGAGGCACTTGACAAGGTTCTGGATCCCAAGGCGATCCATCTGCTCAAGGCGGATGTCGAAGGGATGGAGGCACAGGTCGTCCGCGGTGCGCGCGGACTCATCGAGAAGATGCGGCCGGTCCTGTATCTTGAAGCGCATGATCCAAAGGATTCGCCGGACCTGATCCGACTGGTCCGCGATCTGTCCTACGACATGTACTGGCACCTGCCGCCGATGTTCAATCCGGAGAACCACAAAGGTGACACCGAGAACATTTTCGGGGCGATCAGCTCGAAGAACATTCTGTGCACACCGTCCGAGCGGAAGATGACGGTGAACGGCGCTCAGAAGATCGAGGACGAGAACGACCACCCGCGCAAGTGGGGCACGTGACCGGTCGGTGGTCGGAACGGGGGAGAGATGCTGCATTTTTCTGATAACGAGTACGCGGAGCGGCTGGCACGTACGCGAGCCTCGATGGCGCTGCGAGGATTGGATGCGCTATTGCTGTTCGCGCCGGAAAGCCAGTTCTGGCTGACCGGGTATGACACGTTCGGTTACTGCTTCTTCCAGTGTCTGATCGTGCCGCTGGAGCGTGAGCCGGTCTTGTTGACGCGGTCCGCCGACCTGCGCCAGGCTCATCAGACGTCGAACATCCAGGATGTGCGGGTCTGGAAGGACGCTGCAGGTGCAAATCCGGCGCTGGATCTCGCGGCCCTGTTGTCCGAGTTGGGCCTCGCGGACACGCGCCTGGGTTGGGAGACCGCCACACACGGACTGACCCACAGGAACGGTCAACGGGTCGCGGCGGCGATAGACGGGTTGATCGACACCTCAGATCTGATGGGAGAATTGCGGCTGGTGAAGTCAGCCGCAGAGATTGCCTATGTACGCCGGGCGGCGGAACTGGGCGATGCTGCATTTGATGCCGCGATGGACGAGACGCGGGCAGGTGCGAATGAAGGCGCGATCCTCGCCGCGATGCACAACGTCATCTTCTCGGGCGGCGGCGACTACCCGGCCAACGAGTTCATCATCGGCTCGGGTGCTGACGCGCTTTTGTGCCGCTACCGGTCGGGCCGCAGGCATCTCGATGCGCAGGACCAGCTGCCCCTGGAATGGGCGGGGACCTACCGGCACTACCACTCAGCCAACATGAAAACTGTTGTCATCGGCAACCCGCGCGCCGAGCACCGATCGATGCAGCAGGCCGCGGCCGACGCTCTTCAGGCCTGCGAAGCGGCGATGCGGCCCGGCGATCCGATGGGAGCCGTTTTCGAAGCTCACGCCAGAACATTGGATGCCGCTGGCATGTCCGCACACCGGTTAAATGCCTGCGGATATGCGCTCGGCCCCCGGTTCTCACCGTCATGGATGGAGGACCAGATGTTCTATGAAGGGGCGCCGACGATCATGGAGCCCGGCATGGTCTTCTTCCTGCACATGATCCTGATGGACAGTGCGACAGGGACTGCGCTGACACTGGGCCGAACCTCGCTGGTGACCGAGGCGGGGTCTGAACCGCTCAGCCGGATGCCACTTGATCTGGTATGCCGCTGACCGGCTGATAGCGCGGAAAGTCCCAGATAGCGAAGTCCTCGGCATAAAGCGCTTCGATGCGGGCGATGTTGGCGACCGACATGTGCTGTTCCCATTCGCCAACGGCCGCCGAGACGTTGTCTTGGCGTTCCTCGTCCCACCCTGTGCGGGTGCGATGGATGACGGAGAGAACGAAGGAAAAGTCTTCGGCGAAGCTCTCGACCCGTCCAACGAAATCGATTCCCGGCAGAACTGCGCCGTCCTTGCACAGCCAGTGCGCTTGCGGG
>JBHJIZ010000057.1:0-24309 GCA_050043005.1 Paracoccaceae bacterium | reverse complement strand
ATGTCTCACGCTCGCTGAGGGTCCATTCGGGATCGAAAGTCAGCTCGACTCTGACTCTGTGATCCTCCCGCTCGTTAAACTGGTCCAGTCCCGCCCGGACGCCGGGGGGGTTGTCATCGCGTGCTACTCCGATCCGGGTATCGATGCGGTCCGATCTGTCGCGACCTGTCCCGTCTTCGGCATTCAAGAAAGCGGAACCCTGATGGCAATGGCGCGCGGAGACCGTTTCGGAGTGATCGCACTCTCGGATCGATCCATCGCTCGGCATATGAGGTACCTGCGGCGCATGCAGGTCATTGACAGGCTTGCCGGAGAGCAGGCTGCCGACCTCACCGTGGCCGAAAGCGCATCTGACGGGGATACGTTCGAAACGCTCGCGGCGGCCGGGTGCTTGCTGCGGGATCAGGACGGTGCCGACGCAATCATCCTGGGGTGTGCCGGAATGGCCCGCCACCGCGCAGCGCTCGAGGCCGAGCTCGGTGTGCCGGTGATCGATCCGACCCAGGCGGCAGTTGCGATGGCGTTGGGAGCGATCCGCATCTGATGCCAAACCCTGAAAGCCATCTATGAACTCTCTGTTCCGCTCCATAAGCGCCCGAAAAAGCGTCTTGCACAGATGCCTCCCGTGCTAGGCTGGGTACGTGCCAAGCGATCAAACCCTGATGTTTCTGTTGTTTGCGTTGATTTTCGCTATGCTGGTCTGGGGGCGGATTCGCTATGATCTGGTCGCGTTCGGCGCGCTGCTGACTGCAAGCATTCTAGGGCTTGTCCCGACCGGCGATCTGTTTTCGGGTTTTGGCCATTCGGCGGTCGCCATCATTGCGCTGGTGCTGATCGTCAGCCGCGGGCTTTCATCGTCGGGCGCGATCGAGCTTGTCGCCGCAAAGCTCATCGACCCGGAACGGCCGTTGCCGCTGCACATCGCGATCATCTCGGCCGTGGGCGCCGGTCTGTCGGCGGTGATCAACAACGTCGCGGCGCTTGCGCTTCTGATGCCGCTGGACATGGAGGCCGCTAACAAGGCCAAGCGCGGTCCCGGTGCCAGCCTGATGCCGCTGTCCTTCGCGACGATCCTGGGCGGCATGATCACACTGATCGGAACGCCGCCAAACATCGTGATCTCGGAATACCGGCAGGGCGCGCTGGGCGAACCTTTTGCGATGTTCGACTTCGCCCCGGTCGGGTTGGCGGTCGCAATCGCTGGCATCGCATACGTATCGATCCTGGGTTGGCGCCTGCTGCCGACGCGCACATCGCTTGCCGAGCACGAGCGTGAGGTTCAGCGCGGACGCTACATCGCCGAACTCCGCGTGGGCGAGCAGACGTTCAAGGAGGATGTCGCCGTGCGCGATCTCTACACCGGGTCGGGCGAGGCAGATGTTAACATTCTGGGCCTTGTGCGCGGGGGACGGCGCCAGCCCGGCCTGGCAAGCCGGGAAACCCTGCGTCCGGGCGATTTCCTGGTTGTCGAGGGGGAGCCGAAATCCATCGAAGCCTTCATGGGCAAGTCCGGGCTGGAGTTCGCGGGATCGGAAAAGCATGAAGGCAGCGTCACAGCCAAGGGACTGACGCTCGCCGAGGCGATCGTCCCGGAGGGTGCGCGGATCGAGAACCGCACTGCCCGAAGTCTTGGCCTTCTGCAGCGCCACGCGGTGACACTGCTTGGCGTCGCCCGCGAAGGGCGGAGGTTCCGCGACCGGGTCCGGCTTCTGACGATCCGGGCCGGTGACGTTTTGCTGTTGCTGGGCACGCCAGAGCGTGTGTCCGCGGCCATCGACTGGCTTGGTGCCCTTCCGATCGAGGGACGCAGGACCGAGGTGGTCCAGCGCCGCAAGGCAGGTCTTTCGATCGGGCTGTGCGTGCTGGCCATCGCGTTGGCCGTATTCGGCGTCCTGCCGCTGGTGGTGGCGCTGGCCGGCAGCGTGATCGGTTATGTCGCCCTGGGGCTGGTGAGCGGGCGGGAGGTGTACGACTCGGTCGAATGGAAAGTGATCGTGCTGCTCGCCAGTCTGATCCCATTGGCTGAAGCGTTCGAACGGACCGGCGGCGCAGAGCTTCTGGCGAGCCAGATCGAAGTCCTGACCCGGGGCTACCCCGGCTGGGTCGCACTGGCCGTTCTGATGTTGGTGACGATGACGATGTCGGACTTTCTGAACAATGTCGCGACGACGCTGATCGCGGCCCCGATCGCGGTATCAATCGCGACGGCAACGAACACCAATCCGGATACCTATCTGATGGGCGTCGCGGTTTCGGCGTCGTGCGCCTTCCTCACCCCAATCGGGCATAAGAACAACACGATCATCCTGGGGCCGGGCGGCTACCGCTTTGGCGACTACTGGCGGATCGGACTGCCGCTGGAGGGTCTTGTTCTCGTCGTGGCGGTCCCGGCAATTCTGGTCTTCTGGCCACTCTGACGACGGGACTTTGGTGGGATTTCCGCAGCGCGCCTATCGGCGGCGGCGAACGTCGTAGTCGCTCACCGGGCCCCGAAACAGACCGTGCCACGACCCGACAGACGCGCGCGTGCCTATCGCATCGGCGGCAACAGCACCGACTTTGCACGGCATCCGCGTTCGACCTTGGCTGTGCAGGCGCGCGGGACCAAAGCCTTGGACAAGCACACCCGGACTTCGTGCACGAAGCCGTCACGGCAGGTCACCGCGATCTGGTTCGCACGCAGGTTGGGATTGGCCTCGAGGAAAGCCTTCTCGACCACGCTTGGCGAGATCTTCACCTGCTTGTCCAGTTTGCGCAGCACGGCGGGCCGATCGATTATGCCGTAGGCTTCGCGCGATAAATCGAAGTAGTCGCGCGCCGACAGCTCCGAACACCGTCCATGCTTTTTCCACTGATGCCAGGCGAGCCCGCCCGAGCCCATGATGTCTGCCATCTTTCCACTCATCGACCGCGAGGGATCGCGTTCATTGGAACGGCAATACTCCGGCCAGTCGCGCTCGCCCTGTGGCCAGAGGCCATGCAGCGTGAACCCCAGATCGTGACGCGGGTCGCACTGATCGGCACCGCGCGCATCGCCCTCGATCTTGCACCAGGACGCGTTCCACGAAAGCGCCAGAACATAATGTGTAAAGTCGTCGTCAGCGGCAGCGCTCAGCGGCCAGATAAACGCCAGGATCGCAAGCAGTCGTGTCACAGAATCGTCTTCCATTATGTCCGGTTGTTCCCTATATACCCGCTCAACTTCCCCCTCGAAACCGTGAGAAGTGCCGCCTCGGCCCCCGGTCTTCGGACCCGGCGAAGCCGTGCACGCAACACAGAAGGAGAGAGACATGGCCCAGGACCTGCCGCTGATGCCCAAAGCGACCGCCGTCTGGCTGGTCGACAACACCACACTGACCTTCCGTCAGATTGCCGATTTCACGGGCCTGCACGAACTCGAGGTCTCGGGCATTGCCGATGGCGAGGTCGCAATCGGGATGAAGGGCTTCGATCCGATTACCAACAACCAGCTCACGGCGTCCGAAATCAAGCGCTGCGAAGCGGACCCAATCCAACGCCTAACACTTGTCAGGCGCAAGCTGGCACCCGAGCCGAAGAAGAAGACCCCGCGCTACACACCGGTCTCGAAGCGGCAGGATCGTCCCGCGGCGATCGCCTGGCTGGTGCGCTACCACCCAGAGATGGAAGACAGCCAGATCTCGAAGCTTCTGGGCACGACCAAGCCGACAATTCAGTCGATCCGCGATCGTACGCACTGGAACATCGGCAGTATTCAGCCGGTTGACCCGGTTGCACTGGGCCTGTGCAGCCAGATCGATCTGGACGCCGCCGTTCAAAAAGCCGCTGAGAAAAAGGCCGCGTAGCAGGAAGCCGTGCCGACACCGGAAGAGCGCGTCAGCCTGATGCCTGTTGCGGAAAGCCTGTCTGCGCCGGAAGGCGCCGCACCGCTGCCGTCGCATGTCGAGGGCTTCGAATCGTTCAGCCTGGATGACCCGCGCGCCAAGGAGCCGTCGGAACAAGCAGCATCACTCGATCCCGATGCGCTGTTCAATCTGCCGCGCGGCGGCGGCAAGGACGACGAAGAGACCTGATCGGCGATGTTCAGTGGTCTGAAGGCTAAGCTGAAAGGCACGCAAACCGTTGCTGTCGTGCCGATGAACGGCGCGATCATGTCGGGCGGACGCTTGGGACGTGCCTTTGACGATGCGGCGATGGCACCGCTGATCGAGGAAGCGTTCCGGCTACCGCGTCTGGCAGCCGTAGCGCTCGCGATCAATTGTCCGGGCGGGTCACCGGCGCAAAGTTCGATGATCGGGGCGCGAATCCGACGGTTGTCCGAGGAAAAGCAGGTGCCGGTCGCGGCGTTCTGCGCCGATGTTGCGGCGTCGGGTGGATACTGGCTGGCCTGTGCGGCGGATGAGATTTTCGTTGATCAAACTTCGATCATGGGATCGATCGGCGTGATCGCAGCCGGGTTCGGCTTTCACGAAGCGATCGAGAAGCTGGGGATCGAACGCAGGGTTCATACCGCCGGCGAGTCGAAGTCCATGTGGGACCCGTTCAAGCCCGAGGACGAGAAAGACGTCGAACGCCTGATGCATCTTCAGGGCGTAATCCACCAGCGCTTCATCGCGTGGGTGAAGGACCGGCGTGGCGCACGCCTGGGTGATGATCCGGATCTCTTCACGGGTGCGGTCTGGGTCGGGCAAGAGGCGGTCGACCGCGGTCTGGCCGATGCCACAGGTCATCTGGTCCCGGTCATGCGTGGTCGCCACGGGGACGACGTCGCCTTCCGCGTTATTGGCCGTCGGCGATCAATCTGGGAGCGGCTTGGCGCGCCAGGCGTCCAGCATATGCTTGAAGAATCGACGCTCCAGTCCTTGAACGCCCGTTTCGGCCTCTAGCGCTCGATCAATGCGTCACGGCTTGGTCGCTTAAGTCCGCTTTAATGCGGCGGGTGCATGAGGTACTGTGGCACGGGCGAATATCGGAGCATCAATGTCCCGTCATTTTTCTGCGACCCTCCTGCTCGACCGGCCGTGGCAGCTCAATATCGATGCGATCGCGACGGCGCTGAGGTCGCTTTTCCCTCAGATCGGCGACGTGGATTCGGTGCCTGGCCAGGCCGCTGACCAGGACGCAGGCGTGCTCATCATCGAAGGTGCGACCGTGGTCGTGCAATCCGTGTCAGCGCCGATTGACCCTGACGAGTTGACACCGCCACTGCGTCCGCTGCGGGCAGAAGGCGCCGATGCGGCGGCGGCTCAACACACTGCACAAGTGGTCATAACGGCCGGTGGCGCGCTCCCTGGGCTCGAGGGGGGAGAGGCCTATGCAGCTTTGGTCCATTTCGTTGCGGCAGCGGCACTTACGGTCTCACCCGCATCGGCGGTGTTCTGGCGCCAGGGCTGGGCGCTGACCCGCGCGACCACGTTTTCAGCGTCGACCACGATGCTTCTGGAAGGCAAGATGCCGGTCGGTACGTGGATCAGCTTCGCCTCGGTGGTGCCTACGGGTTACAGGCCGGAAGACGGCATGGGCATGGTCACCTACGGGATGCGTCCGTTCATTGGGCGTGAACTCGAACTGGCACCACGACCCGGAGATGCGCGCAAGGCGTTCCAGACGTTGGGTGCGATCTGCAGGATGCTGCTGGACAAAGGCATCACATTGGCCGACGGCGCGCGCCTGCGGACCGATGACGAGAGCCCGGTTTTTCTGGTTCGGGAGCGGACATATTGGCTTCGCCGGGATTTATCCGCGTTCGTCCTCGTGTCTGACGATGCTGTCGTCGACCCGGAAACGCTCAAGCCTCGTTCGGTCCCGGCTTAAGTTCAGCTTCCTTTCGGCCGGTTGTCGATCACCCGCACGGCCTTGCACTGGCTTCGCGCAACGCCGCCAGGATCGGCCACTGTCACCCGTGCGGTCACCCCAACTGTATCCTTGATCCGGGCCGCCAGTTCCACGGCGTGCGCTTCGCGGCTGCTTTCATCGGCCGCGTCCTGTGCTGCTTCGGTCAGAACGGTCATCTCGTCCATACGACCCTCACGGGTCAGTTCGATCTGAAAATGCGGGGCCAGCCCCGATACCTTCATCAACTGCTCCTCGATCTGGGTCGGAAACACGTTCACGCCGCGCACGATCATCATGTCATCCGTCCGCCCGGTGATCTTCTCGATCCGCCGCATCGACCGGGCGGTACCAGGCAGCAGCCGCGTCAGGTCACGCGTTCGGTAACGAACAATCGGCATCGCTTCTTTCGATAGCGTCGTCAGCACCAGTTCGCCCATCTCGCCGTCGGGCAGAACGTGGCCTGTCTGCGGATCGATGATCTCCGGATAGAAGTGGTCTTCCCACAGGTGCAACCCGTCTTTTGTCTCGACACACTCTTGTGCGACGCCAGGGCCGATGATCTCGGAAAGGCCATAAATGTCGACCGCATGCATGTCGAAAGCCTGTTCGACCTCCGCGCGCATCGCATTGGTCCAGGGTTCCGCACCGAAGATGCCAACCTCCAAGGGAGAACTCCTTGGATCCAGTCCCTGTGCACGATACTCGTCCAGGATCGACAGCATGTAGGACGGCGTGACCATGATTGTCGTCGCCTGGAAGTCTTCGATCAGCGTCACCTGCCGTGCTGTCATGCCGCCCGAGATCGGCACGACGCTGACGCCAAGCTTTTCACCGCCATAGTGGGCACCCAGCCCGCCGGTGAACAGCCCATAGCCATAGGCATTGTGCAACACGTCGCCCGGACGGGTCCCGGCCGCCCGCATCGAACGGGCAACGACCTCGGCCCAGACGTCCAGATCGTTCTTCGTGTACCCCACGACCGTCGGCTTGCCCGTCGTGCCCGAGGACGCATGGATGCGGATCACCTGTTCGCGCGGCACGGCAAACAATCCGAACGGATAGTTCGCGCGCAGATCCGCCTTCACCGTGAACGGGAATTTCGAGATATCGTCGAGCACTGTCAGATCATCGGGATGAACACCCGCCGCGTCGAACCGATCGCGGTAGTGGGGCACGGAATAGGCATCCGCCAACGACTTCTTGAGACGGGTTAGCTGGATCGAGGATATCTCATCGCGCGAGGCAATCTCGATCGGGTTCAAACTCGCGCGCGGCGGGGTCAGGTCTTTCATCTTGCCGTCCTTCCGCAGGGTTGGGTGACGCACAGGCCCTATGGACCGTTGCCGTTCGTAGGGTGGGCGCCTCGCCCACCCCCGTTTTGACCCTCAGGCCTTCTCCAGCATCAGTGCGATGCCCTGGCCGACACCGATGCACATGGTGCAAAGCGCCCGGTTCGCGTCCCGCTCGTGCAACTCTACGGCGGCGGTCAGTGCCAACCGTGCACCGGACATGCCCAGCGGATGACCGAGAGCGATGGCACCACCATTCGGGTTCACATGCTCGGCATCGTCCGGCAGGCCCAACTGACGCGTCACCGCCAATCCCTGCGCGGCGAAGGCCTCGTTCAACTCCACTACATCGATCTCGGAAATCTTCACGCCGAGCCGGTCCATCAGATGCGACGAGGCTGGTGCGGGACCGATCCCCATGATGCGGGGTGCAACACCTGCAGTTGCCATCCCGGAAATCTTCGCCTTAGGCGTCAGGCCATACTTCTCGACGGCCTCGGCAGAGGCCACGATAATCGCGCAGGCGCCATCGTTCACGCCCGAGGCATTGCCCGCCGTCACAGACCCGCCCTCACGGAACGGTGCTTTCAAGCCCGCGAGCTTTTCCAGCGAGGTCTGGCGCGGATGCTCGTCACGCACGACGACGATCGGATCTTTCTTACGTTGAGCGATGGTCACGGACGTGATCTCTTTCGCCAGACGTCCGTTTGCCTGAGCTGCCGCGGCTTTCTCCTGCGACCGGAAGGCGAAGGCATCCTGATCGACACGGCTGACCTGGAAATCCTCGGCGACGTTCTCGGCGGTCGCGGGCATGGAATCGATGCCGTACTGTTTCTTCAAAACCGGGTTCACGAAACGCCAGCCGATTGTCGTGTCAAAGATCTCAGCGCGGCGCGAGAACGCGGCGTCCGCCTTGGGCATAACCATCGGTGCACGGGACATGCTTTCGACACCACCTGCCAGAATGACATCGGCTTCGCCCGCCGTGATTGCGCGCGCCGCCGTTCCGACCGCGTCCAGTCCCGACCCGCAGAGCCGGTTGATCGTGGCCGCAGGCACTTTCTCCGGCAATCCGCCCAGCAGGACAGACATGCGTCCAACATTGCGATTGTCCTCACCCGCCTGGTTGGCGCAGCCGATGTAGACATCATCGATGGTCTCGCCCGAGAGGCTCGGGGCCAACGCCATCACCTCGCGGATCACGTGACCCAGCATGTCGTCGGGCCGAACCGACGACAGTGCCCCGCCATAGCGTCCGATCGGTGTTCTCAACCCTTCGCAAAGATAGGCTTCAGTCATCGGTCATCTCCTCCCCTTCGTTCTCTTCCGGGAAATTCGTACCTTTCAGGGTCCTGGAATTGCCCCGCATTACCGCGACGATCGTATCGTCCTGATTGGTGACCGTCACGTCATAGACGCCCGAGCGTCCAGACCGCTGCACCTCGACCGCATGCGCCGTCAGCCGGTCACCGACCTGACCGGGCGCGCAAAAGGTGATCGCGTTCTGTTGTGCGACATTTACCTGGTTGTAGCTGTTGCACGCGAACGCGAACGCGCTGTCCGCCAGCGTGAAAATGTAGCCGCCATGGCAGATCAGGTGGCCATTGCAATGATGCTCCGCGACCGTGAACGACATCGTCGCGGTTCCCGGCCCCACGGCATCCAAAGACATCCCCAGCCATTTCGAGGCCTTGTCGGTCGCCCACATCGCCTCGGCGGAACGCCGGGCGCGATCTTCAGGTGTCAGAGGCATGCCGTACGCCCTCCCAAAGCGTTACGGATTTCCTAGCGTTTCGGATACTTTTGTAACACATGGTCCCAGCTGTCCAGCGAAACACGCACCGCCGACGCCACCGCAGTCGGCCGCGCAGCGGACGACGGCGGGGGCGGGGGTGGTGGCGGGCCGGATTGGCTCCCGAGCCGTGCGCGCGCCAGCGCAAAGGGCGAGCGGCCAAAGACACTGGAAATTCACACAATCACCGCGTGATGCTTCTGATCACCGACGCCAAAAACTCGCTTGTAGCGCGCAATCTCCATATCGGGTCCCATCGCCTTCTTCGGATTGTCCGACAGCTTCACCGTTGGACGGCCATCCGCCGAAATGACCTTGCAAACCAGCGAGAACGGGTCCAGCCCGCCATCGGCCGCCATGCCCCGAAAGTCGTTCGTCAGCAGCGTGCCCCAGCCAAAGCCCAGACCGACGCGCCCGTTAAACTGGTTGTGCAACCGGGTGATCGCATCGGTATCCAGCCCGTCCGAGAAGATCATCAGCTTGCTCAGCGGGTCCTGGCCCCGGCGTTTCCACCATTCAATGACGATCTCTCCGATCTCTGCAGGCTCGCCGGAGTCGATGCGCACGCCAGTCCACGAGTCAATCCAGTCTGGCGCATGCTCCAGAAAGCCCTGTGTTCCGAATGTGTCCGGCAGAATGATCAGAAGATTGCCCGCGTAGTCCGTCTGCCAGTTCCTCAGCACCTGATAGGGCGAGGCAGCCAGATCATCATCGCTTTCGGCCAGGGCTGCGTGGATCATCGGAAGCTCGTGCGCATTAGTCCCGACTGCCTCGACCTCGCGCCGCATGGCGATCAGGCAATTCGAGGTCCCAGTAAACCGATCTCCCAATCCCTCGATCATTGCCTGAACGCACCAGTCCTGCCAAAGAAATCCGTGCCGCCTGCGGGTTCCGAAGTCGGCAATTCGCAAACCCGCCAAGCCGCGTAGGTGTTCGACCTTTTCCCAGACCCGCGTCATTGCCCGTGCGTACAAAACCTGAAGCTCGAACTTGCCGAGATGCTTCAACACAGCGCGCGAGCGTAGTTCCATAAGCACCGCCAGCGCCGGGATCTCCCACATCATGGTTTCAACCCAGCGCCCTTCGAATGTCAGCTCGTACTGATCGCCGCGCCGTTCCAGATGATAGTCAGGGAAGCGAAAGGCCTCGAACCACTCCATGAAGTCCGGCCGGAACATGCCCAGCTTGCCGTAGAACATGTTGCCGCGCAGCCAGGTGCTCTCCCCCCGGCTCAGCGACAGGCTGCGGATATGGTCGAGTTGCTCGCGCAGCTCTCCTTCGTCGATCAACCGGGCCAGCGGCACATGATCGGACCGATTGATCACACTGAACGTAACGCGCGTATCCGGATTGTGGCGCAGGATGCTCTGCGCCATCAGAAGCTTGTAGAAGTCCGTATCGATGACCGACCGGACGATCGGATCGATCTTCCACGTGTTGTCGTGAACGCGTGTTGCGATGTCCGTCATGGCGCAAGTCTTCCCCCCAAGGGTCTTTTTCCCTGGATCATGCACAATTCACCGAGCGCGTCGAACGGAGAGTTCGCAAGATCGAACAACGATCCGCCATGTCTCAGCAGCACATCATGGTCAAGAATTAGTCAATCACCCAGCCTGCCGAAAATTTGTGCACAGTATTTTCAAGATCGCCGCAGCTCCGGTCATTAAGATCTTCATAAGCAACTGAAAAATCTGAATTAAAACTTCCACGACAGTTTTGGCACGCATCTTGGATAAGCGATCCCAGGCTCAACGGAGCAAACTACGCGGGGATAACGCATGAAACTGATCATCGCTGTCATCAAGCCATTCAAGCTCGAGGAGGTCCGGACTGCGCTCAGCGGTTTGGGTGTTCAGGGTTTGATGGTGTCCGAGGTCAAGGGGTTCGGACGGCAAAGCGGTCACACGGAAATCTATCGCGGTGCCGAATACACCGTGAACTTCGTCCCGAAGCTGAAGCTGGAGATCGTCGTGAACGACGATCAAGTCGAGCAGGTCACAGACACGATCGCGAAGACCGCTCAGACCGGCAAGATCGGCGACGGCAAGATCTTCGTTCTGGGTGTGGAACAAGCGCTGCGGGTTCGGACCGGCGAGCGCGACGAAGACGCGATCTGAAGCGTCAAAAATACGGAAGAGGGATACCATGCAGAAGAAACACCTTACCGCAGCGCTTGGACTGGCCGCTTTGCTGGCCGCCGGCCCTGCGCTAGCGCAGGAAGGACCGACCGATGTGCCCGTGCACTCGGTCTTCGTACTCAACACACTGCTGTTCCTGATCGGCGGGTTCCTGGTCATGTTCATGGCCTGCGGCTTCGCGATGCTCGAAGCGGGCCTCGTCCGTTCGAAGAACGTCGCGATGCAGTGTACCAAGAACATCGCACTCTTTTCGATCGCCGCCATCGGTTACTACATCATCGGCTACAACCTGATGTATCCGCTGGGCAACTGGTCGATCGGCACCGATGACACGGGCGGCTATCTCGGCGCGTTTGGCGTCGCGGTTCTGGAAGCGGTCGGGATCGGTGCGGATGATGCGGACGACCTGTCCTATGCTTCAACCGGCTCGGACTACTTCTTCCAGCTGATGTTCTGTGCAGCGACGGCGTCCATTGTCTCGGGCGCATTGGCCGAGCGGATCAAGCTCTGGCCGTTTCTGATCTTCACCTTCATCCTGACTGCGATCATCTACCCGATCCAGGCCTCGTGGAAGTGGGGCGGCGGCTTCCTGGACAGCCAGTTCGGCTTCCTCGATTTCGCAGGCTCGACGGTCGTCCACTCTGTCGGCGGCTGGGCCGCTCTGGCCGGTGCGATCATCCTTGGCGCACGCAAGGGCAAGTATGACTCCTCTGGTGGCATCCACCCGATGCCGGGGTCGAGCCTTCCGCTTGCCACGCTGGGCACGTTCATCCTGTGGCTTGGCTGGTTCGGCTTCAACGGCGGCTCGCAGCTTGCCATGGGCTCGATTGGCGATGTCGCGGACGTGAGCCGCATCTTCGCCAACACCAACGCGGCTGCCGCCGGTGGTGTCGTTGCTGTCGTGATCCTGACGCAGGTGATGTTCGGCAAGGTCGATCTGACGATGGCACTGAACGGCGCGCTCGCGGGCCTTGTGTCCATCACGGCCGAACCGCTGACCCCGTCGCTGGGTGCCGCAACGTTGATTGGCGCTGTCGGTGGCGTGATCGTGGTCTTCACCGTACCGCTGCTGGACAAGCTGAAAATCGACGACGTCGTCGGCGCCATCCCGGTCCACCTGTTCGCAGGTATCTGGGGCACGCTGGCGGTCCTGCTGACGAACAGCGATGCGACGTTCATGGGTCAGCTGATCCCGATCATCATTGTCGGCGTGTTCGTCTTCGTGGTGTCGACGGTTGTCTGGTTGATCCTGAACACCGTCATGGGCATCCGCGTCAGCGAAGAAGCAGAAATCGCAGGTCTGGATACCTCCGAACTGGGCATGGAAGCCTACCCGGAATTCGGCAAGGGCTCGCAGACCATCTGAGACTAGGGATCCTCCCATCCCCAGTGGGGAAGCCAATGGCTTCCTCCTACTCCCCCGGGCTACGGCCCGGGGTTTTTTGTTTGTAATCAAATTTGCAAGTCATTCCGTCTGGCGCAATATTCTTGCGCGAAAATCGTTGACCACCTTGAATGTCCGGTCTAGGTACGCTCGCAAATGCGAGATACGATGATGCGGCGCAATATGAGCGCACACAGGCCCGGAGATTTCAGATGAACGCCGAACCAGCGCTGACCCAGGACACCATCGATGCGGCAAAGCTGATCGGAATGACCGCCGATGCCGTGGAGGCAGCATCCGCGTTCCTCGATAAGGCGCGCGCCGCGGTCTCAGGCACGGTGATGGTCGACGGCCGGGTATCCGGCAAACTGCTCGATCAGAACCAGTATGCAGCCCACGCCTATGCCTGGATGGCAACCTATGTGGAATCGCTGCGGCAATTGCAGGGCTGGGCGTCGCGGCTGATGGAAGACGGTGAGTTCGGCGAGACCGAGCACCTGATTCTCCAGATCGGGTTCGGCGAGTATCTCTGGCAACTCTACGGCGGCATCCCGATGAGCCAGAGCGAGATCGTGCGTCCACAGGATTGCGGTCTGACGCAGGAGGACCAACGCGTCCTGATGACCGAGTCGGTGATGTGGCTGACCCAGAACGGCAACTCCGACGCAGCGCGCGTGCGTCTTGCGCAACTGATGGCCGAGCAGGAAGGTGCCTCGATGTTCGGTGTCTCGGGCCTGGACGAAGAATACGAGATGGTGCGGGAGCAGTTCCGCCGCTTTGCCGATGAAAAGGTCCTGCCCCATGCGCATGGCTGGCACCTGCGCGACGAGCTGATCCCGATGGAGATCCTGGACGAGATGTCCGAGATGGGCGTCTTCGGGCTCACGATCCCGGAGGAACACGGCGGCATCGGCATGGGCAAGACCGCGATGTGCGTGGTCTCCGAGGAACTGTCGCGCGGCTATATCGGCGTCGGCTCACTGGGGACACGGTCCGAGATTGCGGCCGAGCTGATCCTGGGCGGCGGCACCGAGGAACAGAAGGCCGAGTATCTGCCCAAGCTCGCATCAGGTGAGATCCTGCCGACCGCTGTGTTCACAGAACCCAACACCGGCTCCGACCTTGGGGCGCTGAAGACCCGCGCTGTGAAGGACGGCGATGATTGGGTGATCAACGGCAACAAGACCTGGATCACTCACGGCGGCCGGACCGACATCATGACCGTGCTGGCACGGACCAATCCTGACACCACCGATTACCGTGGCCTTTCGATGTTCATCGCGCCGAAGATGCGTGGAACCGACGAAGATCCCTTCCCGGACCAGACCATCGCTGGCGGAGAGATCGAGGTGCTCGGCTACCGCGGTATGAAGGAATACACCCTCGCGCTGGACGGCCATCGCGTTTCTGGTTCCGCGCTGCTGGGCGGCGAGGAAGGCCAGGGCTTCAAACAATTGATGCGGACCTTCGAAAGTGCGCGCATCCAGACGGCGGCCCGCGCGATCGGTGTCGCGCAATCGGCGATGGAGATTGCACTGCGCTATGCGCAGGAGCGTGAGACCTTCGGAAAACCGCTGGTCGGCTTCCCGCGCGTCGCCTCGAAACTGGCCATGATGGCGGTCGAGATCATGATCGCGCGTCAGCTCACTTATTTCTCGGCGCGGGAGAAGGATCAGGAGCGCCGTTGCGATCTTGAAGCCGGGATGGCGAAGCTGCTCGGGGCCCGTATAGCCTGGGCTGCAGCCGATAACGGCTTGCAGATCCACGGCGGGAATGGTTTCGCGCTGGAATACCCGATCAGCCGGGTGCTGTGCGATGCGCGCATCTTGAACATCTTCGAAGGCGCTGCTGAAATTCAGGCTCAGGTCATCGCGCGGCGCCTGCTCGCCGGGAACTAGATCTAGCGGCTTGGAAGCGGCGATCGCCGCTTCACTCAATTGCAACTACGGCTTCAGCGCACCAGTCGCGCAGTGAAGTTGTCACTTGTGACGTCATCCGTCACGTCCTCGATCAACTCGATATACATCGACGTTTCGACTGAGTCGGCGATCTCGCAGGTCACATCGCCTTCTCCACAGAACATGCCGGCTGGGTTCGGAATGTAGGAGTCCATGACGTACATGTCGTCCAAGGTGACGTCGTAGCTGCCATCGTCATTCGCAGAGCGGAGGTTGCCCTCGTCGTCTGGCATCTCTCCGGTGACAACACCGCAGTTGACCATCGCCGCAAGAATTCTCCGACGCTCACGACTTCCGTGGATCAATGCGCCGCCCAGTGTTTCCACTGATCCCACCGCATCCAGATCGGAGCTGGCACCTGTGTTCCCCGTCAGGTCCAGGTAGCTGTCTGGCCAGTGTTTGAGATACGGATCACCCGAGTAATCTACAGCGGGCGAGGGTGGCGGCATAGTTTGACGCGTCACTGAGAACCGGTCAACGTAGTCAGCGACCCCACCTGTCGGGGGTGGATCTTCGCCATTCCAAAGAACGACGCGGCTGCGATCACCATTAGTCGACAACCAGTCGTTCGTCCCGTCGAGCGTATGCTTGGTGACCTGCACTTCCCGCTGCGCTTGATAGAAAGTGTGCCAGGAATTGGGACCGCCAAACGGGGAGATCGGTAACACGATGTTCGGATCATCGCCTTTGAAATCATAGCTGTTGTTCCGGTACGCTTTGGTGCGTGCAAACATGTAGAGCGGGGTACCACCCGCGTGGTGATCTCCGACAAAGTCGATCTCGCACCCGCATTCCTCGCGTTCTCGCCCAGGCGTCGCGGAAGCCGAGCATCCCTCGAACGTTGTCGCCAGTTCATACTGTTCCTGACAGGCAACCTCCGCTGTTGCTTGGTCCGTAGGATCAATAAGGGCGGCCGCGTCATTTAGACATTGCGTGAGATCCTGGCGGGCAAAATCCTGTCGGCCCAGGGTTTTATCATGGCAGAAGTCGTAGCCCATGCCCTCGCCGCGCGTACCTGCGACATAGGTCATACCTGGGCCCGGGATCGTGTCGTAAGCCGGTTGGAAGATATCGATCGTCGCGTTGACAGGATCAGATTCGTCCAGCGGCGTGTTACGGTCATCGCATGGCCACGGCTTGTTGTAGTCTGGGATGCCATCCTGAAGCAGGCGTGCATCTTGAAGTATTGTCAGACCGTCTGCATCGAGTATCGGGACAGTTTCGCCGTCTACCAGGATCGGATCGCCGTTAGTGTCTCGCTCAACCTCAACGTCGCACTGTGCGGGAGCTCCGGGCACAGGTTCGCTGAAGCGATCTGCGTTTTCGTATGTGATGAGCGCCAGCCTATCCGGTTCGAAGAACACCGCGGGAGTGTACGAGACAGCACCTGGCGTGCCGGCTGGGCCAGATGCACCGACGGTGCGGTCGTCCGGAAGGACATCCTCGAGCGGAGGCAGCCAGAGATCGGATGCCGTGTTGACCGCGCGAAGGACTGTATCGCCGTCAGCGGGTTTGATCTTGAGGGGATCGTCGTCGCTCCAGCACATTTCCTGCGCGTTCGCCTGAGCCATAAGGCAACGATCCCGCGCTTGCATGTATTCTTGCGTTTCAGGACCGCTCACAATTCGATCACCGGCCAAGTTCCGTAAAACCTCACCCGAGCAAACGCCCGATGGGTCTGCGATCGGATCCGCGATTTGAAACAACTGATGGTTCACGTTCCACGGAAAAAGTGAACCATGCGTTTCCCCGTTGCTTACGATCTGATCGGACGGTACGCCGTTATTTGCGAAGTTTGGCGCGAAGTAGAAGAGTGATCGGCCAGGAACGGTATGATCGGGGTTGGCGCCGCCGGTTGGCAATTCCTTGGGTTCAAGCAACGGATTGTCTGCCGCATCCTGATCCTCCCATGGATTGCACATGACCAACGACGAGAGATCGGCGCATGACACTCGATCCAGCGTCGCAGCGGCAACAGTACTCAGCGCGTAACTGTCTGGTCCAATCTGAGTCGCTTTATCCGGAACGTTGCGATTAACGTCACTGTTGAAGCCAAGGTTGACGATTGTCTGAGTCATGAAGCGTGTCGCAGCGCCCACATCGGCTCTGACGACCGCCACGACATATGCCGCGTCCTCGGAGTCGACATCAGATGCCGTGGTCCCGTCTGCATTGGCCAATCCGACAAAATTGGCGTCCGGGAAGGCCTCGCTCATGTCGTTCTGCGGAAGGGATGACGCCTCCATATCATCATAGAACAACAGTGCGTCGACCACGTACTCACCTGCGTTCAGGTCCGATGCGGCTAACAGCCCGCCCGCCCCGTCGCCGAACACGGCCATTTTCGCCCGGTCGATCGAGTCTGATTTCCGATCGAGTTCATTCGCGGCAAGCAGTGCCACCCGGTCGGCAAACATCTGCATGCCGTTGTGGGTGTCATAGACTCGCCCCGAGTCCAGCACGACGCCGGTCATCCCAAAGACCATGAGTGAGAAAAAGATAACCTGCAACGTGGCCGAGCCGCGCTCTTCCCGAGTAAATCCGGTACACGAGTTCCGCAAACGGCTCAGCAATGAGCTGTCTCTCTTGTCATTGGTCATTTCGCCGCCCCCGGCTTATACCCACAGAGCCATTAGCTTACACGGCTCCATCACAACTTTGCGTCAAAATATACGTGATCGAAGCCTCAACGTATATCCGGAAATATGTATTAATTGAGGCACTTGGCACTGCAGATTGAAAAGCGGAAAACAACCATATGGCGACTTATACGGCTCTCACGACTGTTTCGGGTGCAGAATGCGCCGAGTCGCTCGGTGAAGCGATGGAACGGCTGGTCCCGGCTCCGACCGGTGTGGGCGTGTTCGAAGTCGAAGATGATTCGGGTCTTTGGGAGGTCGGCGGGTACTTTCTGGAGCGCCCGGACGAGATTGCGCTTGCGCTGCTGGCGAGCGCTTTTGAGGCGAAGGACTTTGCGGTCAGCCGTGTCGACGACCGTGACTGGGTCGCGCAGGTCCGGCGGGAACTGCACCCTGTCGAGGCCGGGCGCTTCACCGTCTACGGTGATCACGACAGCCACCGGGTCGGTCCCAATCGCATCGGTCTGCGCATCGAGGCTGCCATGGCCTTCGGAACAGGCCACCACGCGACGACGCGCGGCTCCCTGATGTTATTTGACCGGTTGCTCCGCGAGGGCCATCGCCCGCGACGGGTTGCCGATATTGGGTGTGGAACTGGCGTTCTGGCGATGGCTGCGGCAAAGGCGTTGCGCGTGCCCTGTGTGGCAACCGACATCGACCAGGTCGCAGCTGACACCGTGCGGGCGAACGTTGCCGCCAATGATCTCGGACCCTGGGTCCGGACAGGGCGTGCGGCGGGCGTCCGGCATCTGCATTATCGCAATGCCGCTCCGTTCGATCTGGTATTCGCGAATATTCTGGCATCCCCATTGAAGCGTCTGGCAACGGACATCTCTGGTCAGCTCACGGTCGGAGGAAATGCGATCCTTGCAGGATTGCTGACGCAGCAAGCCATTGGCGTGCGCCGTGTTTTTGAGGGACATGGCTTCGCCCTCAGGGACCGGATCCGCCTGGGTGACTGGACCAGTCTCAACATGCGCCGGATACGGTGGCGCCCATGAAAAAGGCCGCCTTGCTCAGGCGGCCTTGACGTCTCACGACTTCACTGTCTTCAGAAGAACGTGGCACGAGCCCGCATGTCTTCGACATGTGCGCGGGTCATGCCGATATCGTCCAGCATCTTCGGGCTCAGACGGTCCAGTTCGCTGAGCGTCCGAACGGCGTCCAGCTTGTCGCTGATGCGCGCAACGAGGCGTCCGAAGAAGCCCGGCTGGGCTGTTTCTGCGGAAGCAGCGGACAGACCGATGTCTTCCAGCTCGGCCGGTGTGAGTTTCCGGAACTCGTCCGCCATCGTGCGGCGGGCATTCCAGGTCAGAACATCGTCGGCCGCGCCATACAGCGCGGACGAGATACGATAGGTAGAAACAGCCCCGAAGGGTACTTTCTGCGCGTTGTCGATCATGGCCATGACGGTATCTCCATCCATCAAAGTGGGCCGTGACCATCACCGCCCGCAGCGAGCAGATAGGGTTGGAAAATCGGCAAAACAAATGCAGTAAGTGCATGTGAGCTATGCGTTTTTTGCAATCTCATTTCGAGGACTGAAAGCGACGGAAATTTACTCTACCTGCGTCGGTTTCGGATCATCTGCACGAGATTCTCTGGATAATTGTTCATGCTTCGTGCTATTCGTGGAGAAAGCGTTGAAAAGGACGCGACGGGCAGGAGTACAAGATGCGTGTCATCGGGTTCGATCCCGGCCTCAGACGGACCGGATGGGGCGTGATCGACTCGCTCAATGGCCGTCTCAGGCATGTTGCCAACGGGACCTGCACGACGGGTTCGGGCGATCTTGCCACCAGGCTTCGCGAACTTCACGAGAAGATTGACGAGGTGGTGGCAGAGCATGCGCCGGAGCAGGCCGCGGTCGAGCATACGTTCGTGAACAAGGATGCTGCTGGTACATTGAAGCTGGGGCAGGCGCGGGCGATCTCGCTCCTAGTTCCTGCTCAGCACGGTCTTCCCGTCGCGGAATACGCGCCGAATGCCGTGAAGAAGGCCGTGGTGGGCGTGGGTCATGCGGACAAGACGCAGATCCAGCATATGATCGGCGTGTTGCTACCGGGCATCGCGGTGTCCGGCGCGGATGCGGCCGATGCGCTGGCGATCGCGATCTGTCACGCATGGACCGCCGGAACACAGCGCCGCGTGCTGACTGCATTGGAAACCGCGCGGTGATTGGCAAGATCTCGGGCCATATCGATTATATCTCGGACGATCACGTTCTCATCATGACGTCCGGCGTCGGCTATCTCGTGTATTGCTCACCGGCCACGTTGCGCGCCCTGCCGGAGCCGGGTGGCGCGTCGGCTCTCTACACGGATATGGTGGTGCGTGAGGATCTGATGCAGCTTTATGGCTTCCAGACGCTGGCGGAACGCGACTGGCATAAGCTGTTGACGTCGGTCCAGGGTGTTGGCGCGCGGGTATCGCTGGCGATCCTGGGCACTTTGAGCGTTGCCGGTTTGAACAGAGCACTGGCGTCAGGCGATGCGGTAGCCGTTAAGGCAGCGCCAGGGGTCGGTCCCAAACTCGCGACCCGGATCGTCACGGAACTCAAGGGCAAGGCACCGGACATGATGGTGCGCGCGGCACGGCAAGCGGCTTCGCCAGTCGGGAGCGAGCCCTCGGTAGAAGTGCTTGTCGATCAAACGCCCGCTGTCTCCGAGATGATCGTCGATACCGGTGACATGCAGGCGACGGCGGACGCGTTGTCGGCCCTTGTCAATCTGGGATACGATCGCAGTGAAGCGGCGGAAGCCGTCGCGGATGCATCGCGAGAGGGTGCGGACGATGCAGGTGCACTCATCAAAGCGTCGTTGAAGCTGCTCGGGCAGAACCTCTGATATGGTGCATGCCTTCAGACCGGGCAGGCCACCGCCTCCCCCACCCGCCCACCTGGAGGCGCTGGCCTGCCCGGGACCAAGCCGGGGACAGCCGTGACGGATCTTGAATCAGATCCCGCCTTGCGCGGTGATCCGCTGACCGAAGATGCGCCCGAACGTGCCTTGCGGCCCGAACGGCTCGAGGACTTCACTGGGCAGGCCGAGGCTCGTGCCAATCTGTCGGTCTTCATCGAAGCCGCCCGCAGGCGCGGCGAAGCGATGGACCATTTGCTGTTTCATGGACCGCCGGGCCTTGGGAAGACGACCCTGGCGCAGATCGTCAGCCGTGAGCTTGGCGTCAATTTCCGCATGACGTCCGGCCCTGTGATCGCCAAGCCCGGTGACCTTGCGGCGGTTCTGACCAATCTTGAAGCGCGCGACGTACTGTTCATCGACGAGATCCACCGGCTTAGTCCGGTTGTCGAGGAAATCCTGTATCCGGCGATGGAGGATTTCGAGCTCGACCTCGTGATCGGTGAGGGACCGGCGGCACGCACCGTGCGGATTGACCTCGCCCCATTCACGCTGATTGGCGCGACCACGCGATTGGGGCTTCTGACCACGCCGTTGCGTGACCGCTTCGGCATACCGATCCGTTTGGAGTTCTATTCGTTCGAGGAACTCAGCGCGATTGTCGCGCGTGGTGCACGTCTGATGGGACTGCAGGCGGATCAGGACGGAATCATCGAAATTGCGCGGCGCGCACGGGGTACGCCGCGCATCGCTGGGCGCCTGCTGCGTCGTGTCGCCGATTTCGCTATTGTCGAGAACGACGGGCGGATCGACCAGGCGCTCGCTGCGCGCTCTTTGCAAAGGCTTGGTGTCGACGGCAAGGGGCTGGACGGGGCAGACCGCCGATATCTGAATCATGTGGCCGAGCATTATGGCGGCGGTCCTGTCGGGATCGAGACCATGGCGGCCGCCCTCTCGGAAGCGCGCGATGCGCTGGAAGAAGTGATCGAACCCTACCTGATGCAGATCGGGATGATCGCCCGGACGCCGCGCGGACGGGTTCTGACCCAGGGCGCGTGGAGCCATCTTGGTTTGACCCCGCCAAAGCCCCCGGGTCAGTCGGATCTGTTCGAAGACGGCTGACGCACAGCGCTCAGCGATCGAATTTCAGCACCCAGTTGCGGATCAGCGCGCGCTCGAAGCCCTTGGCCTTGGACATCCAGCGGCGGTTGACCTTTTCGGCGCCACCGGACCGACGCGCCAGATCGTTCGAGAAGATCGCAAAGGCAAGCTGCCGTCCACCCGGTGTTGCGACATACCCGGCGAGGCCGCGGACATAAGACATCGTTCCGGTCTTCGCGACCACCGCTAGCCGGTCATAATCCAGCGGGAAGGACTTGGCTGCGACGTTGTGCGGTCTGAGATACCCGGCAATCCCTCCCGGAAGGCGGCTATGCGCCTTGCCCTGCTCCGGCGCGCGTCGCGCCAACGCTGCCAACAGCTCAACCATGCGCCGGGGCGAGACCCGCGACTGCAGTGTCAGACCCGAATGGTTCACGAAGGCAAAGCCCGGATCGCCGATATCGAACCCCGCAACGATCGACGCCCAGGAGTTCATGACCTTGGCCGATGCGCGAAGATCGTGCGCCTCGATCCCGACCGCCCTCGTCGCGGCTGTTCCGGTGACCTCGGCGGTGACATTGGTCGAAAAGCGCAGCATGTCGCGCACGATATCCCCGACAGGGCGGCTTTGATGACGCGCCAACACATTCGTATCCGTCGCCGCCTGGCCATCCGTCGCGACCGGCAGAGTGACGCCTGATTGTCCCGCCACGGTCCGGAAGACCTCGCCCGCATAAGCTGCCGGATCCTTCACCGGCAGCCATCGTGCCGCCCGGCCCCGAAAGGCACGCCGGGCCATCAACCAGTTCTCCTGCGTGGCGCTTCTGCGATACTCGAAGAGTGGCGCATCCGGGGTGTTGTTCAGCGCGACCCGAACGCCGCTGACGGGCGGAGAAAGCGTCTGGGACGCGGCTTCGACCGACAGGTTCTGCCGTCCGTTCCGCGCGTCCCACTTCAGATGCACCCGGTTGAAGTTCAGGTTCAGGCCCGAGATCGATGGATTGTACGAAGCATCGACGGCTTGTGTGGCTTCGATCTGAGGAACATGGGGCAGTGCCGACGAATCGACGCTGAATCTGCCCGAGACGCTGCGGAGTCCGTTGGCCAGCAGGCGCTCGCTCAGGGTCTGCAAGGCGTCCGTGTCCAGTTCGGGATCGCCGCCACCTTTGAGGATCAAATCGCCGTTCAAGCGGCCGTTGTTGACCGATCCAGTCCCCAGAACCTCGGTCGTGAACCGGTAATCGGGCCCGAGCGCATCGAGTGCAAAGGCGGCGGTCGGCAGTTTCGCAACCGAAGCCGGAACGAATGCCCGATCGCCGTTGGACTGGTCGAGAACCTTTCCGGAGGTCAGGTCGATCAGCATCCAACCGGAAGCGCCGGTCAGACCCAGTTCGCTCCTGATCTGCGTCCCGGACTGCACGACCGGTGCGATCGGCTTGCGCTTGGACTGCGCATCGGCCTGGCCGGTGAAAATCAGCGCGAAGACCGCGAAGGAGAGTATCAAGCTTGCTCGCATCGATCGTTTCCCTTCACGGAGTACGTGCGTTTGAAAGGTCGCAGATCGCCTTGCGCCGCGCAAGCCACGCAGTCCGGTCACGACCACACCCCGTCTGCACGCAAACGTGTTGACGACGTGTCGGACATCGGCCCGGCCAGCAGACACCATCCGGCACCCTTTCGCCGCCCGAGGCTCGCGGCCTGCGATGCGGGAACGCGGATCTCGGCATACCTTTGCGCCGCCGGACTAAGCCCTGCGTGGACCTGATCGCCGGGCCGTGCCAGAACGCAGATCGGATAGGTTTCGATGATCCATTGCCAGTCCTCCCAGTGATGGAAGCTCGCGAGGTTGTCCGCACCCATCAGCCAGATGAACCTGACCCCGCTGTAGCGCCTGGAAAGCCGCTGAAGGGTGTTCGCGGTGTAAGACGATCCGAAGTAACGCTCGATATCCGTGACATGCACACGCGGATGATCGACCAGATCCCGGCAGGCGCGCACCCGGCGCTCGATATCAGCAGGGCCGTTCGCCTTGAGAGGATTTCCCGGCGACACAAGCCACCAGACCGCGTCCAGGTTCACTGCCTTCATTGCGCGCCGGGTCACATGCATATGTCCGGCATGTGGCGGATCGAACGATCCCCCGAGCAGACCGATCCTCTGACCCGGAAACGCAAGTGGTCCGCGCCCAATCACTTGGTGCCGCGCTTTGCAGTCGATCCGATCCGCGTCGTCGTCGAGGGAGGGGTTCTTTGTTGCGAGGCAATGAACATGGGAGAGATCCGATGGCCTGTCTCTGGATCGCACCCGTCCGTGAGGGTTGCAGACACGTCAACCCTGGGCACGGATTGTCACGATCGTCAGTGAGATCGCCTCAGCGATGAATTGACCCGCTCGACATCGATCGGATCGGTTGGGCCACTCCGCCCCGGTTCCATCGAATACCCAAAGACCTCGAAGTCCTTGTTGTAGATGTCTGTAACGATGTGGATCGCAAGGTCGTCGAAAAAGTCCTCGATCGGGTGGGCACGTTTCGGGCCATGACCTTCCGATTCATTGAAGCGCGGCAGGCTCTCCAGGTCGGCGCCGTGTGCAAGCTCGACCTGTCCCAGGATGCCCGTCATGCCGTCATTGAACATCTCGGTCGGGAATACGTGATCGTAGGTCCCGCCATTGTTTAACAGCGTTGCGACATGCCCCGACATCGGCGCCCAATGAATGTCCGGATGCATCGGATGACGGAACTTGATCGTGTCCCGGACGAACAGCAGAAACTTGCGGAATGCCTTGACCTGATCGAACTCGTGCTCCGGCGTCTCGCCGATTTCCATCTCGTAATGCTCGGCAATCATCGCGACCATGTCGCCGCGGTACCGTTTCCCGTTCCGCTGGATGCCGGCAATCTTGTCGAGAAAACACGACAGCACCCGGGCGTAAGGATTTCGGACGCAGGTAAAGGTAACCGCGTCTCGCGACGTCACTGTATCGACAATGATGTCCCGGGCGTGCTGCGGATCATCGTTTCCGTTCCACTTCCACAGACCGTCCTTCGCGTCGTGAATGTCACCGTCGTAGAACCGCCCGTGATCACTGAAGTGCAGAATCTGACCGATTGTCGAGCAGGCGCATTTCGGCACCACCCTGTAGATCAGGGTCTGACTGGTATTCACCCACACACCAGGAAATTCCATCGTGCTTCCGCCTTTCAGACGAAATTTGTTTGAACGAGTTGTGTTAACAAAAGAGAAAACGGTGCGATGTCAAGAAAGGTGATGCTTGGCAAAGGCCAGGTGGTTGCGATCCGCAGGGCCATGCGGCATCAGTCCGAACAGAGCGCCA
>JBHJIZ010000056.1:0-8707 GCA_050043005.1 Paracoccaceae bacterium | reverse complement strand
CCTCGGCGCGCGGGATCTCCACACCGACCAGCGAGACGACCCGCCCAGGCCGGAGCGTGTAGGACCGCGATGCGTCCGGCACCTCTCCGGCGAGCACCATCTCGGATGCCTCGCCGCCGCAAAGCGCAATGATCATCGCTGCACCCGTGTCGGCGCCGACCGGGCACGAGGCCGGATCAATCCCGCGCTCGAACCGATACCGTGCGTCTGAGTGGATTTTCAGCCGCCGCCCGGTGGACGCCGTCGTGACCGGATCCCAGTATGCGCTTTCGATGAAGACGTTGACGGTATCCATCGAACAGCCGGTCGGGTTGCCGCCCATGACCCCGGCGATGGCCTCCGGGCCATGCTCATCCGAGATCATGATCATGTCCTGCTCGAACGTGTATTCCTTGTCGTCGAGCGCTTCGAGCGTCGAGCCCTGCTCGGCCCAATGCACGCGTAGGCCCGAACCCTGCACCTTGTCCGCATCGAAGACGTGCAGCGGGCGGTTGATATCGTAGGTCAGGTAGTTGGTGATATCGACCAGAGCGGAGATCGGGCGAAGGCCAATAGCGCGCAGGCGCTGCTGCAGCCATGCGGGCGAGGGACCGTTCTTCACGCCACGGATCATGCGCCCGCAGAAGACAGGCGCCTTCGCGAGCACGTCATCGTCGATTGTCACCGTGAACGGACTTTCGAACTTTGCGTCGATCTGTGGGATCTCGCGCGGGATCACCGTTCCAAGGCCGCGTGCGGCAAGGTCGCGGGCCACTCCGGCAATGCCCAATGCGTCCGGACGGTTCGGCGTAATGGCGATCTCGATCATCGGATCGTTTGCACCTGCATAATCGATGTAGCGTTGACCGAGTGGCGCGTCCGAAGGCAGATCGATAATGCCGTCATGGTCATCGGACAGTTCCAGCTCCCGCTCGGAACACAGCATCCCGTTGGACTCGACGCCCCGGATGACACCGGGCTTCAGGTCGACGCCCGTGCCGGGAATGTGTGTGCCCGAGGGCGCAAAGACTCCGATCAATCCTGTCCGTGCGTTCGGCGCACCGCAGACGACCTGCACTTCCTCGGGCGGTGCGTCCGGCCCCTTCGTCCATGCCTCGACCCGGCAGAGCCGCAGCCTGTCGGCGTTCGGGTGCTGCACGGCCTCGATCACCCGGCAGATGGTGAAGGCGCCGAGACGTTCCGCCGGATCCTCGACGCCCTCCAGCTCCAGGCCCAGATCGGTCAAGGCAGCGGTGATCTCGGTCAGGGACGCCGCGGTGTCGAGGTGTTCCTTCAGCCAGGACAGGGTGAACTTCATGGGTCTCTCGCGGGTCGGTGTTCCGGGTCGCGCGGTCCATAGCGGATTAGCGGGCAGCCCGGAAGAGTATGATTTGCCGTAGGGCGGGCTGAAGCCCACCCTATCGATAGATAGACTATCCCGCGAACACCACCAGCAGATCCTTGGCATCTACCTGCGTGCCGGTAGGTGCCGCAACCCGAGCGATCTCGCCGTCGCGGTCGGCGTGGATCGCCGTTTCCATCTTCATGGCCTCGAGCGTCACGAGAACCTCCCCTGCACGCACCACCTGGCCCTCGTGCACCGCAACGGTTGCGACCGAACCCGGCATCGGGGCTCCGACATGGTTCGGATTGGCGGGATCAGCCTTTTCTGCCCGACCTGCCGCTTTCGACGCGATCCGGTCTGGCACACGGATGACGCGCGGTTGGCCGTTCAGCTCAAAGAACAGTTTTACTTCGCCTTGTTCGTTGACGTCCGAGACTGCCTGGAGGCGAACGACCATGGTCTTGCCCGGCTCGAGATCGAAGCTGACCTCTTCGCCCGGTTCCATCCCGTAAAAGAATGTCGGCGTCGGCAGTTGCCGCACCGGGCCATAGTCGCGGCGCCGGCCCATGTAATCCAGATAGACCGTGCGGTACATCAAGTAGGAACACAGATCCTCGTCATCGACCTTGATGCCCGGCATCTCGGCCTCTGCTTCAGCGCGTGTCGCTTCGAGATCGACCGGCTCGAGGACTGATCCGGGCCGGACGGTCAAGGGCGCCTCGCCTTTCAGGACCTTCGATTGCAGAACCTCGGGGAAGCCACCGTATGGCTGGCCGACCTCGCCTTTGAAGAAGGTCACGACGGAATCGGGCACCGACACCTCGGTGTCCGGGTCGAGCAGATCCTCGACCGTCAGCCCCGCCGCGACCAGCGACAGCGCCAAGTCGCCGACTGTCTTGGCAATCGGAGTCACCTTGATCACGTCTCCGAAGGCCTGGTTGACGTCGGCATAGGTTTTCGCGATCTCCGGCCAGCGCATCTCGAGCCCCATGGACCGCGCCTGCGCCCGAAGATTGGTGACCTGACCGCCGGGCATCTCGTGCAGATAGACCTCCGAGGACGGGTGGCGCATGTCGGCTTCGAAGCCCGCATACATCCGGCGCACACCCTCCCAGTAGTTCGAAAGTTCGCGCACCGCGTGGATGTTTAGCCCGGTATCGCGCGGCTGGCCCTTCAGCGCCTCGACGATCGAGCCCATCGGAGCCTGCGATGTGAGCCCCGACAGCGCATCCATCGCGCAGTCAACCGCATCGACGCCTGCCTCTGCCGCTGCCAGCATTGAAGCTCCGGACAGGCCCGACGTATCGTGCGTGTGGAAGTGGATCGGGATCGCGATCTCGCCCTTCAGCGTCTCGACAAGTTTCTTCGCCGCGGCGGGTTTCACCAGCCCGCCCATATCCTTGATGCAGAGGACATGCGCGCCCGCAGCTTCAAGCTCTTTGGCGATCTTGACGTAGTACTGAAGCGAATACTTCGCCCGGTCGGGATCGTTGATGTCACCGGTGTAGCAAACAGCGGCTTCCAGGATTCGGTCGGTCTCCAGCACCGCATCGCAGGCAACACGCATTGATTCGACCCAGTTGAGCGGGTCGAACACCCGGAACACGTCCATCCCAGTGTCGGCAGCGCGGTGGATGAACTTCTGGACCACATTGTCGGGCAGATTGGTGTAGCCAACTCCGTTCGAGGCGCGCACCAGCATCTGTGTCAGCAGGTTCGGCATGGCCGCGCGCAGGTTGCGCAGGCGCTGCCACGGACATTCCTGCAGGAAGCGGTATGCCACGTCGAAAGTCGCACCGCCCCAGCATTCCATCGAGAACAGGTTGGGCAGATAGGATGCATAGCTCGGCGCCACCGTGACCATGTCGATCCCGCGCATTCGGGTCGCCAGAAGCGACTGATGCGCGTCGCGCATGGTCGTGTCGGTGACCAGAAGACGGTCCTGCGCAAGCATCCAGTCGGCGACCGCTTTCGGCCCCTCGGCGTCCAGCATCTGTTTCAACCCCGGCGACGGATTGTGGCTGAGCGGCGTTGGCGGCTCTGGCGGTGCAGCATCTACGGGTGGACGCGCACGCCCTGTCACCTCGGGGTTCCCGTTGACGGTTATGTCGCCGATGAAGGTCAGCAGCTTGGTCGCCCGGTCACGGCGGCGCTTGAAGTCGAAGAGCTCTGGCGTCTCGTCGATGAACTTGGTGTGGTAACTGTTATCGAGGAAACTCGGGTGCTTCAGCAGGTTTTCGACGAAGGCTATGTTGGTGGCGACGCCGCGGATGCGGAATTCGCGGAGCGCGCGGGCAATCCGCGCGATGGCTTCCTCGGGCGTTGGCGCCCAGGCTGTGACCTTCTCCAACAGCGAGTCGTAATAACGCGTGATGACGGCGCCCGAATACGCCGTGCCGCCGTCCAGGCGGATGCCGAACCCGGTCGCACCACGATAGGCCGTGATGCGGCCATAGTCAGGGATGAAGTTGTTCAGGGGATCCTCGGTCGTGATGCGGCATTGAATGGCGTGGCCGTTCAGCCAGATCGCTTCTTGCCCGCTGAGGCCGATGGCATCCGAGATCGGCGCGCCTTCGGTGATGCGGATCTGCGCGCGGACGATGTCGATGCCTGTGACTTCCTCGGTCACCGTGTGTTCGACCTGAACGCGGGGATTGACCTCGATGAAGTAGAAGGCGCCGCTGTCCATATCCATCAGGAACTCGATTGTCCCCGCACACTGGTAGTTTGCATATCGCGCGATCTTTAGGCCAAGCTCGTTGATCTCGTCGCGCTGATCTAGTGATAGGTAGGGGGCAGGCGCGCGTTCGACGACCTTCTGATTGCGCCGCTGCACCGAGCAGTCACGCTCAAAGAGATGCACCAATTCACCGTGGTGATCGCCAAGCACCTGCACTTCGACATGGCGCGCCTTGGCAATGAGTTTCTCGAGATAGCCCTCACCGTTACCGAAAGCCGCTTCAGCCTCGCGCCGACCCTCCTTGACCTTGTCCTCCAACTCATCCGGGCCATGGATCGGACGCATCCCGCGCCCGCCACCGCCCCATGAGGCCTTGAGCATCAGCGGGTAGCCGATTTCCTCGGCCATCGCGTGGATCCGGTCCATCGCGCCGGGCTCGTTCGGATCGGGTAGAACGTCGGTCGCGGGAACAACCGGCACACCTGCCGCAACAGCCGCCTTGCGGGCTGAGGCCTTGTCACCCAGCATCCGCATCGTCTCGGCTTTTGGGCCGATGAAGGCGATTCCGTTCTTGGTGCAGGCGTCGACGAAGTCAGGGTTCTCGGAGAGCAACCCATATCCCGGATGGATCGCATCGGCGCCTGATTTCACGGCGACCCGGACGATCTCATCTATCGATAGATAGGCCTCAACGGGCCCTTTGCCCCGTCCGATGAGATAGGCCTCGTCCGTCTTGAAGCGGTGCAGGCCCAGCTTGTCCTCTTCGGCATAGACCGCAACAGTCGCCTTGCCGAGTTCGTTGGCAGCGCGGCTGACCCGGATGGCGATCTCACCCCGGTTGGCGATCAGGATTTTCTTGAAGTCACGCATGCTGGTCGCTCCCCTGCCGAATTCCATGCTGCGGAATAACGGTCAGCCCGGGAAACGGCAAGCGGTGAGATGCTGCGCTGCAATATCTTGGTTAGCGGCCGTGAAAGATCGGCCTGCGCTTTTCCAGGAACGCCGAGACGGCCTCTTTGTGATCCTCGGTTCTGCCGCATGTGATGGTGCGTTCGGCTTCCCAGTCCAGGCAGGTCCGCAGATCCGCGGTCGAGGCGCGGTCGATGTTCTGCTTCATGTATCCGATTGCGATGGGTGGGCCGTTGGCGATCTGTGCGGCCAGCGCGCGTGTGCGGTCCGCCAGATCGTCGAAGGCCACGACCTCGTTGAACAGTCCGAGAGCGCGCGCCTCGTCCGATTGCAACCTGCGGCCGGTAAGGAACAGTTCCTTGGCAACTGCAGGACCGACGAGACGGTTGAGAAACCAACTCGCACCGTAGTCTCCGCTGAGGCCGATCCGTGTGAACCCCGGCACCAGAAACGCATTCTCTGCCGCAATGCGCAAATCGCAGGCGAGTGCGATTGACATGCCAGCACCTGCGGCAGCGCCGGGCAAGGCCGCAATCGTGGGCTTCGACAGCTCGTGCAGTCGCAGCGTCAGGTCGTATTGCTTCTGCTGCAAGGCGCGCACCTTGTCCTGATGGGGTGCGCTTGCGGCGCTCGACCCACCGCCCATGCCGGACACGTCTCCACCGGAGCAGAACGCCTGTCCCGTGCCCGTGATGACAACAACGCGGACGTCCGGATCTTGATCGACCTCGAGCAACATCCGGCGCAAAGCTGGGGTCACGATGTCCCCCAGTGCATTGCGTTTCTCGGGGCGGTTGAAGGTCAAAGTCGCGACATGAGCCCGGACCGAACCGAGAAGCTGCTCGGTGCCCGTGTCCAGACGTCGCTCGGTCACAGCGCGAAGGCCTTCTGAAGTGCTGGGCGCGCCTCCAACCGCGCCATGTAGGTGGTGAGATTGTCCATGCCATCCATGTTCGCACCCAAACGGCGACACATCAGGACCGCGTGTCCGGTGATCGTGTCGGCGGCGGTGAAGTCTCCGGCCAAGTACGCGCGTCCATCCATATGGGCGTCGACCGCGACCAGCATCCGGCCGAGCAGCTTGGTGGCGCGCTTGGCATGTTCCTCGGACCGGCGTTCCGGCGGCAGCAGGATCGTCTCGACCACAATCTGACCCATCGGCATCATGATCATCCCCTCGGCATAGTGAAGCCATTGGAGATAGACGGGAAATTCCGGACTCTCGACTGGCGGGGCGAAACGCCCGTTGCCATAGCGGCCAACCAGATACTGCGCGATCGCAGTCGACTCGGTGATGCGGACATCACCGTCTTCCAGCACCGGGACACGCCCGTTGGGGTTCTTGGCGAGGTATTCCGGGTCGCGCATCGCCTTGTCGCCGAGCTTGAAGCGCTCAAGCTCGTAATCGAGGCCGAGCTCTTCCAACAGCCACGCCGTCCTGACGGCGCGCGAGTTTTGTGCAAAGTAGAGTTTCATGGCAGCAAACCCTGTCTGAATATCTGTTGAACCGACAATATCGGAACGTACCGCCATCGCCATCAGCATTGGGATAGACGCGCGCGTCGACCGGGCCAGATATTGGCGTAGCGGCGCGTTTCATGGCACATGCATGCCGCAGCAGCGTAGGAGGATCGGATGCCGGACGGACAGGTTGAGACGGAACGGCAGGGCCGGACAACGGTGCCGTCGCGCGTTGACGTGGTTATCGTCGGCGCCGGGTTCGCGTTCATGTACCTGCTGAAACTGATGCGGGAGTACGGGTTCGACGCAGTGGCGCTCGATGCGGCCTCGGGTGTTGGCGGCACCTGGTACTGGAACCGCTATCCGGGGGCGCGGGTCGATATCGAGTCGATGCAGTACTCGATGCAGTTCGACAAGGACCTGCAGCAGGAGTGGAACTGGTCCGAACGCTATGCGCCGCAGGGCGAGCTGTTGCAATACGCCAACCACATCGCGGACCGCCACGACCTGCGCCGCGACATCTGTTTTGCCACTCGTGTGGTGTCGGCGCATTTCGATGACGGCGCGAAGGAATGGACGCTGACGACCGAGGCTGGTGACACCGTTACGGCCCCGCGTTGCATCATGGCAACGGGTTGTCTTTCCGCGCCCAACAAGACGAAGTTTCCGGGTGAGGAGACGTTCAAGGGCCGCATTCTGCGGACATCGTTGTGGCCGCATGAGGAGGTTCGCTTTGACGGCGAAAAGGTCGCTGTCGTCGGCACCGGGTCTTCGGCGATTCAATCGATCCCGATCATCGCCCAACAGTGCGATCAGCTGACCGTGTTCCAGCGCACGCCGAACTACTCGGTACCCGCGCACAATGCGCCGATGGATCCGGAATTCATGGCCGACATCAAGGCTCATTACGACGATCTACGCGCCTTGCAAAAACGCATGCCGTCAGCGGCGGACTTCGACATCGATTTCGACGCAATCGCCAAAAAGGTCGGGCGCGAGGAACAGTGGGCCGAGTTTCAACGCCGCTGGGACCAGGGCGGTCTGGGCTTCATGGCAGCCTTCGTCGACCTGATGTTCGATGCTGACGCGAACGCGAGTGCAGCCGAATTCGTTCGCTCGAAGATCCGCGAGATCGTGGATGATCCCGAGACCGCCGAAACACTGTGCCCGTCGAACACGATTGGCTGCAAGCGGCTGTGCGTGGATACGGACTACTACAAGACGTACAACCTGCCGCATGTGAGCTTGGTCGATGTCTCGAAGAACCCGGTGTCGATCAGCGAGCATGCCGTGCATTCGGGTGATCAGGCGTTTGACGTGGATACGATCGTCTTTGCAATCGGGTTCGACGCAATGACCGGCGCGTTGCTGCGCATGGACATCCAGGGATCCCAGGGACGCAAACTGTCAGAACACTGGACCGACGGGCCGAAGTGTTACCTGGGCCTTGCGATCTCGGGGTTTCCGAACCTGTTCACGGTGACGGGGCCGGGGTCACCCTCGGTCTTCACCAACATGCTGCCCTCGATCGAACAGCATTGCGAGTGGATCGCGGAGTGTCTTGTCTGGATGCGCGATCAGGGCATCGATGCGCTGGAGGTCGAGGCGGAGGCCGAGGATGACTGGGTCGCGCACAACCTCGACGTCGCGGGCGAGCACCTGCGCTCGTCATGCTCCAGCTGGTACACCGGTGAGAACATTGCCGGGAAACCGAAGGTCTTCATGCCCTATATCGGCGGCTTCCCGCGCTATGTCGAAAAGTGCGAGCAGGTCGTGGCAAATGGCTACGAGGGTTTCCGGCGCAGCTAGACGCGGACCTAAGCCGCGATCAGTCCCACACGGCGACGGATGTCGTCTTCGCGCAGTTTGACTTCCTCGCCGACAAACGCGTCGGCATCCGGACCGCACATCCACAGGATCGCACGGGCGGGCCAGTCTGCCGGGATATGTGCCGACCAGTCGAGCTTCGAGACCGGGTTGATGCCGGAGGAACTGATTGCCTCCTGCATGTAGGTGGCGACCGTGCCGGGGCTGAGGCCCATCACGCGTATGCCGTGCGCCCGGCATTCCTTGTCGGCGCAGCGGGTCAGCATCGCGTCCGCCGCCTTTGCCGAGCAGTAGTGCGACCAGCCCTCCATCGGGCCGTGCGCTACACCGGAGGAGACGTTGACGATGGTGCCGGATCCTTGCGTTTTCATGATCGGGAGTGCGTGGCGCAACCCATTGTAGACCGAGAAGTAGTTGATGGTTGCCGCGCGCGTCCATTCCTCTGGATCTGTGTCCGCGAGATGCCCGATCGGGTCGATCACGCCAGCGTTGTTGACCAGCACGTC
>JBHJIZ010000055.1:0-19096 GCA_050043005.1 Paracoccaceae bacterium | reverse complement strand
TGCCCCTGCAGCACCTCGACCTGGCGCAGCTTCGAGACGATCTCCTCGGGCTTCGGACGTTTGCTTCCCATTCTCTGATCCTCCTGAATTCCGGTTCACATGAACCTTCCAAGCGGACCACTTCAATGGGGGCACTCCAGAGACTGTTAGAACGCGCCGGTCCATGAATTGCGTTAGCGTCATGTCCGAAATTACGCCCTTGCGCAGTCCCGGAAACAGGAAGCCATCGCGGGCGAACTTGCGGGCTTCTGCAATGACCTCCAGCGCCTCGCCGGACAGCGGCACCCGGAAATCCGACGTGGTACCCACGCGGCCTTCCTGGCTTCTGAAGGGATGGTCCAAATGTCGCCGTCGATCTGGCTTTCGTGGATATGGCGCAGCGGTCCCGACCTTGCTGCAGTCAGGATAAGCAGTCGCAACGCCAGTTCCGAAAGCGTGCTGTTGGTGAGAGACTGATAGAACGCTGGCACATCAACCCACGGCATTGCCGGGATGTGCTTGGCGGTGTGACGTTGCTTGCCTAGCAGCGCTTTGGCCTTGTCCGTTGCCTGCAGATCAACGCCTAGTCCCAGCGCCGCCGCATAACGCATAACGATCCCCAACCGGCTCATTGCCTTGCGTGCCGTGTCCGCCTTGTCATGCCAGATCGGGGCAAGCGTATCGCGGATATCGCGTTGGTCGATTTCAGCTACGGGGGTTTGTCCCAACTTCGGCAGAATGTGCAGTTCCAATGGGGTAAACTAGCGACCCGCCTTGCCGTCGCCTTTCAGTTCGGCCTTGCGGCTTTCGAATGCGTCCAGCGAAATATCGGCCAACCGGTTCATGTTGCGCGCGGCCCCAAGGCGTTCCGTTTCACGCTGTCGGATCGGACTGCGACCGTGGCCGCGCCAGTGTTCTGCCGTTTCGCGCGCTTCCTTCAGAGTGATATCGGGATAGCGACCAAGTCCCATTTCATGCCGCCGACTGTGAAGCGTGTAACGACAGACCCACTGCGCACCGCCACCTTTGCGCTTGTAGAGCCAAAGCCCGCCACCATCGGAGTATTTTCCAAGACCGGCTTTCTTCGGGTCATCATTCGATACGTGATTCAAGCTGTGTTTCGACTCAATCCTCTTTCTGATCCACCTTCAATATATGGTGTACAGTGGAGTATATTGAAACACCTTAACACCCATGTTTCAGGGGTTTATCCAATTTTTCAAAGCGATGCGGTGCTCCACGGAACCCCAATATATAGGGTTTGGACGCCTATCACCGGCACCATCTCTTCTCACAAAATGGACTTCGCACCCGTTCACGGGCACGAGCGTTGCTTGGCGCTAGTTCGTTTCTTTGTGGCTCTTCAGGGAATTGTTGAAACACCATCAACCTGATTGCGCCACAGGCAAACCAAATAAGCGGTATGTCGTTGGTCAGTTTCTTGGTATGGTTGCTCTATTGGTTTCGCGCTGCCACGTTTTGAGGCGGTTTAACGATGCCGGGCTGCCAAGGCTCGGCCAAGATCCCGGGGGGGACCTGATGGCGGGCGCCGTCGCCACAGCAACGAATACCGCGGACGAAGTACCGGCCGGTCAGCGGCACCGCGTAGTCATCTCGTCGGTTGGAAGTGCTGTTCCGGCGAACGCGCGATCCGTAGCAATAGGCCTTGGCGTTCCCGTCCAAAGCGTTCTCGATGCCTTTTACAAAGCGCCTGTCGTTCTCGTCGATGGATTGTCCCGTGATGTCGCCGAGCAGATGTCGGGATTGTTGGTGCAGATCGGATGTGAGGCACGGGTTCAGGCGGAACTCGACCCCGCGCCCGCCCCCGCAATTCTTTATGATGTCGCTCTGCATGTGACCGACCCCGCGTGTTACGGTGAGGTTTGTCGTGCCGTTGGAAGTTTTGTCGGGGCGGGTGAAGAAGACGCGGCTCGGTTGGTCTCGACGCCTCCTGGTATTGTCCTGGGCGGTGTCAGTGAAGCGACGATCGACGCGTTGAACGATCGTTTGGGCGGTGGTGCTGAACTCGTTCGGTCGCGCCCGGAACACGCCCTCTATGACGTCTTTCTTGCCGAGTGCGAGCCGCCAATGCGGGCGCGTCTTCTCGCCGATCTGAAAACTCGCGGGTATGCGCCTGTGGCCGAGGAAGGTTGTATCCTGACCGGCCTCGACAAGACCTCGGCCGATCAGTTGTGGACCGCGCATCGGGCGGGTGGGCGCATCCAGATCGTGAATCGCGACTTCCTACGTTTCGACATCGTGATGACCGGTGGCGAAGACGGCGCTCTGGTGCATGCTGCCCTGACCGAGATCGCCGGCGTTCCAACCGATATCGCGCCGCGCTTGTTCGAGATGTTGCCGATCACGGTGATGGAGGCGGTGCCAAGCCGAGATCTTGAATCCTCGTTCGCAGGGCTGGTCGAGGCGGGACTCGAGCTTCGTGCGGATCTGGTGACCTTCCTGCATCTTGGTGTCGAGATTTCCGGAACCGACGATCCAGCGGCAACTTTGAAGACCCTGACCAACCTGGGTTTGTGGCGTCAGTCCGCGATGCCGCCGCTGCCCTGGCGGGCGCCGTGGCATATGCCGGAACTGCAGGCACGCATCCTCCGCAGCACTTTGCAACGCGCGGGCGCCCACGTCGATCTGATCGACCCGGCGGAGGCTGCAGCATGAGCCAGCCGCGCCACGATTTCCATTTCGGCATTGCCGAGGCCGGGAAGCTCGCGGCCATCAAGGGCGACCATCAGGAGGCCCTGCGCCATTACCGAGAAGCGCTGCGGTTGGCGCAGGCGTCAAAAGCACCCGAGGTGTTCTTCCGCCACTATACTCAGTGCGTGCTCGAGAGCCTGGAACTGACCGGCGAATACAACGAGATCCTTGAATTCTGCGCGAACGCCGACGCGCACTACACCCAACTTGCCAGCAAGGCCGAGCTGCACGCCCGCGATCATGGCGCAATTCTCGAGCGTCAGGGCATTGTCGCCGTCAAGGCAGGTGATGCGGATGTCGGCCGGGACGCGCTGACACGTGCGGTCGAGCGGTCCGGCAAGGGAACGCTGCCCGTGGCCGAGACGGTTCTGGGCTGGCTGATCCGGGGCATGTCGGTGGACGCGCGGCGCCTGCTGCAGGTTCAGAAAAAGCACAAGTACTTCACGGTGCGCGAGGATCAGGTCGATGCCGCGCGCGCCAACCCGTTGCCTAAGGACAGCAAGAAATCGGTTCGTGTGTCGCCGGCGCTTTAGGCCGGCGAATTTGGAGAGCACCCGCCGTCGTATTTGGCGGAACCCAGAAGGGGATGGACGATGCCTGATGTAGACGACCTGACACCCGGCCAGGTGCTTGCCGATGCGAGCGTTGCCGAATTCATCAAGAGCCTGGGGCTTTCTATTGCCGAAGCGCAGAAAGCGCTGGACGACAATTCGGTCAACCAGATCGGCGAGTTCATTACACCGCGCGACAGCCTTGGCGGCAAGACACTGCTCGAGATGGGGTTGTCCCCGGCGTTTTATCACTATCAGCATGCTGACATCACCTGCTCGATGCAGCTCTCGCTCCGGATCGAGAAGAACACCGGCGTCGGCGTGAACCTGTCAGGCTCGTTCAGTGATACCTCTGGCGAGAACCGCAACGAGTCCGAGTCAAGCCAATCGTCGGAAAGCGGATCGTCGACGCGCACCGAGGAGCGCACGGCATCAATTCAGGTGCAGTCGGCCTCTCGCGGAACGCTGACGATCGGCGGGCAGAACTTCCAGCTTCAGGGGGATGATCCGCTCGCGCGCATCCGCGCGCTCCAGGATGCAGTGACCTCGAACCAGCAGGCCGGTGTCGAACGGCTGTTCTATCGCCCGACGCCACGCACGTTCAACATCACGACCGACGCTGATGCAAACAAGGTTCACACGACGTCGAACACGGTTGCCTTCATCGGCGGCGGGTTCGACAATGCCATCATTCAGGTCGATAGCAACACCAACACTGACTACGTGATGAACGGGTCGACCACCGTCACGACAACGGCTCACTCGGATCTGCCGACCTACGCCACGCATGTGGGTGATCGCATTCGGGCAGAAGGGTTCACGACGGAAGTCTATGGCCCAAGCCATCCGCTCCTGAGAACGCACTTCCAGACCGGCAGACATCACGTCGAACAGTTTGCGATCGGGGGCGAGACCTACAATGAGGGCGAACTGCAGACGATCAGGCTGACGTCCCGGTTCATCGTCGCAAAGAACTTGACCGTTCAGGTCAGGGGCTTCGCGGACGCCCAGCGGTATCGCGGCGGCAGGACGATTTCGGACCGGAAGAACCGCGAACTTGGCGATCTGCGGCGGGACGCGATCATAGATCTGCTCAAGGCGAACGGCGTGCCCGATAATCTGATCGAGCCGCTCCCATCGGAGGGTGCGCGCGAAGCGCAGGAGGATGTCGCGGCAAACGGCTCTCCACGGGACAACGTCAACTTTCGCAAGGCGGAGGTTCGGGTCAAGAACCGCACCGCCCATTATGTGGTCGTCGATGCGCCGGTCGGCACGTCGATCGAGAACGTCGCACCCGACAAGATGGCGCCCGCCGCAACGGGCAATGGCTTCATCTATCTCTTCGATGCGATACCGCTGTCGCTGAGCGGTAAGAAATGCACCATTGATGGAACCGATTTCGCGTTCTCGGGTTCACCAGGCGGTGGGCATGCATCCGGGACGCCCGAGGCGCATGCTTTCAATCTTCAGGCACTGATCAACGCCAACACCGCGGTTGATTTCGAAGCCTCGGCCCAAGGCAACACCGTCACCGTGTTCGGCAAGACGACGCCATTCCAGCTGAGCCTGATCACGGCCGAGACGCGGAACATCCAGATTTCGTCGTCCGAGGGGATCACGGTGACCGAGCAATTCTCGCGGTCGCAGTCTTCGAACCTGACGCAACAGAACACCGGCAACCGCACCGTCGCGGTCGGTGCATCAGTCGATGTCCGGGTGTCACGGCAGTTCGAGATGAACGTGACGGGTAATTCGTCCATTTCGGCGCGCCTGGTCTCGATCCCCGCACCGCCGCAGTTCCTCGAGACCATTCAGGATTTCCTGAACCCCTCGGAGAGTGACGACGGATGAGCGAGGTCCCCGCCACGACGCGGCAGCTTCTGTCGGCCCCCCTGCCGCAGATCATCGAGAAACTGGGCGTATCCATCGCCCAGGCACAGATGGCGTTGGACCAGAACTCGGTTCAGATCGCGCAGGAGCTGTCGACGTCCGAGGTCGAGATCGGCGGCGAGACCTACAACCTGCTGTCGCTGGGGTTCCTCCCCAGCTTCTATGCCTTCACCGAGGCGACGGTCGAAGCCAAGCTCAGCTTCTCGATGACCGAAAGCACCGAGACGTCGATCAATGTCGGCGCGCAGATTGGCATCAACTACGGCGTCTTCATGGCCGCAGCGTCTGTCAGCGTCGGCTATGCGCGCAAGTTCTCGGTGTCGTCCGAGGGCATGTCCTCGATCGCCGCGCGGCTGGTGTCACTGCCGCCGCCTGAGATCTTCATCGAATTGCTCAAACGCGAACACCAGCAAGAGATAACGTAAAGCGCGCGAAGCGCCGGGAAGGAGACTAGAATGGGTATTGGACAGGAACTTTTGAACGTCCCGATGGGCGACATGATCCGGCAGATGGCATTCGCCATTGCAGACGGTCAGACCAAGCTGGACGAAAACTCGATCAACACGGCCGAGATGATGGGCGGTCTGACGACTGTCTACGACGAACAGGGCAACGCGAGCTTCGACGACAGCCGCGTGTTCTTCGGCTACGAATACATGACCCTGGCCGAGGCTGTGGCGTATGCCATCGTCGACGATGCCTTCACGGGCACGCTGAACGCCGAAGAGTCGATCAAGCTGTTGGACCTGATCAAGAAGGTCGCCAAGGACCTCTACAACACCGACATCGATTCAGCGAACTCCGCTGCCGATCTGACAGATGACCAGAAGAAGCTCGAAATCCGGGTCCCGACGCGCCTGTCGATGATGGAGCTTGGTTTTGCGCCGACGTTCTATCAGTTCGTCGACACGATCATCGAGGTGAAGATCGCCATCAAGATCACCCGCGAGCGCGAATTCACCCGTGAGCGCCAGAACCGCAACTCGGCCGTCGACGGCGCCAGCCGCCGCAAGCGCAGCTTCTTCGGAACCCGCCGGTCGAACAGCTATCGCCGCAATGTCGCGACCAGCCAGGTCGATGCCAGCTATTCCAACAAGTATTCTTATTCTGCCGAGGGGTCATCGATCCTACGCACCAAGATCGTGCCAGTTCCGGTGCCGACAGCGCTCGAGGATCGGATTCAATCCTTCATGGAGACTGAAGAGGCCCGCCGAGAGACCAACCTGGAGAAGCGCCGCCAGGAGCAGGGGCTTGATGACTGACGCCGTGATCTGAGGAGAACCGGTCATGAGCATCAGCACCGAAATGACCAATACCCCGTTCCCGGAGATGGTGCGTCTCCTCGGGACGGGCATTGCCGAGGCCCAGTACGAACTGGATCTCGTGTCCTTGAAGATCGCACGATTGATGGCAGGGTACGAACCGGATCCCGAGCCGGAAGACGGGTCCGACCCGCCGCCATCGACAACACCGCCCGAACGTACCATGCTGGTGCGCCTTGGTGACGGTAACGAGTACAGTCTGCTCGAGCTTGGCTTTGTGCCGACATTCTACCAGTTCGTCGACACGCTGATCGAGCTCAAGTTGTCGCTCTCGATGTCGCGCGAGACGAATGTCAACAGATCCTCGACCACCGTAAGGGCCAGTGTGAAGGGCTCGGTCGGGTTCTTCTCGGCCAAGGCATCGATGCGGGCCAGTTCGGTCTCGGCCAGTTATTCGTCAAAGTATCAGTATTCGGCGGAAGGCTCGTCACTGATGCGCACCAAGCTGGTTCCGGTGCCTGCGCCCGCGATTCTGGAAGAACGGATCCGGTCAATGCTGGCGGCGACCATCGAAGCCGACAATACGCCGTAGACCTGACACCATGCCGAGACGAAGCTGGCGAGATCTGGAAAACCGCCCCGGCGGAGCACCGCAGGCCCCCGCACCGGGACCGCGATCGTTCCGCTCGCCCGGCGGTGGCGATCTGTCCGAGGCCGCAAGGCTGGCGCCGGACAGCCGTCTCGGTGCTTTGATGCAGCAGCGCCAGGAGCTTGAGCGCCGCATTCAGGGGCTTTCCGGATTGCCGGGTCAGAACCAGTTCGACCAGGCTTTCGCGGCGCGTTTCAACGTTGCCAGCTTCGCGGAACGCCGTGCCGAAGAACAGCGCTGGGCCGAGCTTCGGGCCGGATTACAGGAACGCCGGGACGCTTTGCGGCGTCAGGCGAACGATCCGGGCGCGGTGCAGGATTTCGTCCGCACGCGACGGCGGGAAGATGGTCTGGGTCCGACCCCGCTCGAAGGCCGCATGGGCGCCGGTCTGCCAGATCTTCCCGGTGGGCATGTTACCTCTGGCATGGCGGATCCGCGCACGGATATCACCCAGATCCTCGAGGCACTTCCCGGGCAACACCCTGATGCTGGCGACCGCCCGGCGACACCGCGCACCGCGGCTGGGGACCGCCTCCGGGGCCTGCGTGACCGGCTTGATGCCGCAGACCGCCCGATCCGCTCTGGCTTGCGCCGCGCACGCGGTGTGACGGACCGGGTCGATGCGGTCGGTCGACCGCTCCGCCAGCTTGGCCAACAGGTCGAGAATTACCGCAACCAGCTTGATGATCTTGACCGCAAGCTGGAAGCCGAAGGCATCAGCAAGAAGGAACGCGACGAGATCCGCCGGGCCGTCGGCGGCGACAAGATCGACAAGGTCGGCGGCAAGCTTGCCAAGGCGAACAAGGCGCTGGCGGCCCCTTCCAATGCCGTGAAGAAGGTCGAACAAAGCTGGATGCAGCGGCGCCAGCAGATCGAAGGGCCGATGGACCGGTTCTCGAACTACGCCGACAACAGTGAACGGCGGCTCAGCCCAGAGACCGGTGGATCGGGCGATCTGTTCGCGCGGATGCAGCGCAACCGCGAACGGGCGTTGCAGCGCCAGCGCGAACAGCAACGCCAAGAGGACCAGGACCGGCGCCGCCGCGAACGCGCCCAGGAAAACGCCCGCGCCCGCCGCGCGGAAGAACAGAGAGACGAACCATGAGCGAAGGGCGCTTCATCGCCGACACGCTGGAAAGCATCCTGGTGGGCATGGCCGAAAGCTTGCGTGAGGCACAGGAGGAGTTGAACGCCACCCCGCCTTTGGACGGGTTCGGGCGTCCGGCCCCGCAATTCCGCATTCCGCATATGGACTTCGAGATCGGCTTCCGGCTCGAGGCGGAGCAAAAGCAGGGCTCGGGCGCGCGCCTGATCTTCCATCCCGTGCAGTCCTCGGAAGCCTCGCGCGAGGTGACCAGCAAGATCACCGGGCGCTTCGTCGCCGTACCGCCGGGCGAGGGCCTGCCGCTCCCGATCCTGACGGGCGAGGTTCGTGGCACGGGCAACGCACGGGAACTGGCCATCACCGTTGCGAACAATGCCGGGGAACTGCTGGCCGGTGCAGAAGTCGAACTGAACATCGATGCCGCGGCATCGACGGCACTCTCGGCGGCGGCAGGTGTTCCGGCACCGCGTCTGAACAACGTGACCTTCGGCTCTGCGGTTGTGACCAGTGACGGCAGCGGTGTCGCCACCACATCCGTGACCTTCGGCGCGCAGCTTCAGCGTCAGGCCGTGGTCGTGGTCACCGCCGAGATGGGACCAGCGACCATCCGCCTGACCATGGGTAAGGAGATCGGCTGATGCGTGGGCTCATCGCCACCGCCCAGATCTACGCGGACGAGGGCAAGCCGGCGCAAGGCCTCGGCGTTTCAGTCGAAGTCTTTCTGCTGGAAGCGCAGGGTTGGGAGCAGGTCGACGAAACCAAAACCGATGGCGAAGGCCGCGCCAGCTTCAAGATCGATGGCGGTCTGTTCGATAATGCCCGCTCTGCGCCGACGCTGCGCCTCACCGAACAGGGCGATCCGCAACCCCGCGTTCTCTCGATGGGCGGTGCCATGCGCTTTGACGGGCGTCGTCAGATACTCGAGGTGGATTTCGGGCGGATCGACCGGCTGGAGGAAACTGCGTTCGCTCTGCCACGGGCATCGGCGCGTCTGAATTCCATCCCGCATGTCGTGGCCGGTGTTGCCTTGCAGGAAGGCCGTTCCGAAGTCGCGCTCAACCGGAACCTGCGGCTTATTCCGGGCGCGAATGACAGCATTGCTACGACGACGCGGACCGGCAACGACGTGATCATTGGTGACATTCGGCGCGGGACGATCGTGACCAACACCGACGATCGCATCATCACGGCGGACGTATCCGATCGGCTGACCGCAGGTGCTGATAACATCGTTGCCGTTGCATCGACCAAGCAGATCGATGCTCTGCGCGCGATCACCCTGGAACAGAACCAGCGCATCGTTCTGAAGGATCAGGAGCTTGCGACCAGCAAGGCACAGCTTCTCACCACGAACACGCGGCTGACGGCGGCTGAAGCTGCCCTGGTTGCCGAGAAGAAGCGCGCTGACGACGCTGCGGCCAAGGTGGCCGAACTCGAGAAAGCGGCAGGGGTCGATGCTGATGTCGCCGATGTGGTCACCGGGCTCGGCACCAAGCTGAGCATTGCGAACACAACGCTCAAGACACAGGCACATCCGTTCCGGATTGGCACCGTGCGCGTCGACCTGAAGGGGACACCAAGCGCCGATGGCGGGCGGATTGTCCTGGGTGGCGCTGCCGAGACCACTGGCTCGGGCCTGAGCACCGAACTTCACGTCGATCGCCCGACAGCCGGAACCGACGATGTGACCGTCCCGGATGTGACCGGACTGACCGAAAGCGCTGCGCGCCGCGTGGTGCGGTCGGTGGGACTTCGCCTCGCACCGGCCTACCAGGTGGTGAAGCCGGGGCAGGGCACCCCGGGCCAATCGATCAGCCAGGTCCCGGCGGCCGAGGCAACGGCAAAGCATGGCGCGGAGGTCCTCGTGGTCTTCGGCACCGCTCCGGCGGAATGAGGGAGATGTCACGATGACCAATATCAAGAACCTGGTGCAGGACGTGGTCGCCTCCCCGCTCGGTGATGTGATTGCCGAGGTCGGGCGCGGCGTGGCCGATGCCCAGCACGCGCTGGATGAAGGCTCGCTGGGTGCTGTGCTGGATATCTATGCCGAAAGCGACGACGAGAAGCTGAGGCTGCTTCAGGAAATCGGCTACCGCCCGACTTTCTATGCGCTGCCCGAGACCAGCGGCGAGGTGCGCGTGGCGCTGCGCATGGGGCAAGGCGCAGCCGGCGCCCGCAACGCGACGCCTGTCAAGCCGACGCAAGCCGCCGTGCGTGCGGTCCCTGCACGGATCGGGCTCAACACGGCATCGCGGCGGCTCTACAGCACACCGGTCGATGCGCGCTATGCGAACCAGTTCGGATTTTCGGCGGACATCTCGGCCAAGCTGACCTTCAAGATTGTGCCGGTGCCCGCACCCGATGGCGCTGACGAACTGCGTCTCGTTCCCGACCTCAATCTACGCAAACCCAGCGGCGTGATCGAAGCACTTGATCGCTTGGCCTTGGAGCCAGAGTTCCGGGATGCGGACGGCGTCGCGATCAGCGATCCGGGTGAAGACCTTGTCGTCTCGGCACAAGACCCGGCACCGGATAGCATTGCCCGCACCGGCGACGCGGTTGCCGTCACGCTGTCCGCACCCGCCTGATGGCGGATACAAAGGCCGCGTTCCGTCAGAACATCGCTTCGTAGCGGCTGTTAACCATGACTTCGGCCACGGCGGCACTGTTCGGCAGGCTCAGGGCATAGGCGACCGTCTCGGCAATCGCCTCCGGTTCGATCTTGAACTGCCCCTCCGGCACGGTGACATGCTCGACCATGCGGGTGTCGACCATGCCGGGGCAGATCGAGGTCGCCCGAACCCCGTCCGCCCAGCCTGACTCGCGGATTGCATGGGTCAGCGCCATGGCCGCGTGTTTTGACGCCGAATACCCAAGGATCTGGTTGCGCATCACACGCTTGCCCGCCAGCGAGACGACGTTGATGACACGTCCATGTCCACAGGCCCGCAAATGCGGCAGTGCCGCGCGCGCCAGCCAAAGCGGTCCCTTGAAGTTGACCGCGAACATGGTGTCGAACTCGTCCTCGGTGCCGGTCTCGAGCGATCCGCCGATTTCGACACCGGCGTTCAGAACCACGCCGTCGAGCCGTCCGAAACGCGCCATCACCGCTGCGACCCACGATTGCGAGGACGCCTGGTCGGTTGCCTCCCACGCATGGATATGTGCATCGCCCAGACCGTCCATGGGGATCGCATCGGGCTGCCGCGCGCCCAGGCTCAGCGTGTAGCCCGCCGCCGCCAGCTTGCGTGCGGTGGCAAGACCGATGCCGCGATTGGCGCCGGTGATCAGGATGACGCGGCTTTCCGGGTTCAGCATGGCGGCCTCCGTGTTTTTCGTCATGTTCACTGAACGGCGCGCAACGCTGAATTGCAAGCGGCGTAGCCTGCCCGACGGGGGACTCGACAGAATCGGATCGCACTGGCAAGAAATAAGAACAAAATAGGAACATTTGGAGGTGGCCAATGCCTGTCCCCGCACACCCGGATCTGGATCTGTTGGCCTCCGCGCGAGTGCACGAGGCTACTGGCAGCGGGCGGCGCACTTTCGCTTTGGCACTCGCGGGGCGACTACAAGGGGCTGTGCTGTGGGTGCAGGACCGGCGCACGCCCGAGATGCTGTATCCGCCGGGCATCGCCGCGTTCCTCGATCCCGCCCGGCTGATCCTGGTACAACCGACCGGAGCGCTGCCGATCCTGCAGGTGATGGAGGAGGCGCTCCGTTCCGGCGCTGCCCCCCTGGTGATCGGAGAACTGGGTGAGGCCCCGGATCTGACCGCCAGCCGCCGCCTGCAACTGGCCGCCGGAACCGGGGGAGGCAGAGGACTCTGCCTTGTGCCCGAGACGCGCCTGCGCACCAATGCCGCCGAAACTCGCTGGCGCTGCGCGCCGATGCCCGGCGGTGGCACCGCGCGCCAGCATTGGGAGATCCTGAAGAACAAGAAGGGACGGCTTGGCCAGTGGCATGTCTGCTGGGACCCCACGGCGGAGCGCTTTGCAGAGGTTGTGAAAGAAGCAGAGATGGCGTGACGTGCGTTGTGTGCATCTGAAGAAGATCCATCGGAAGCTTCTGCATCACTTGCGTGCAGACCCGCGATCCACCGTCTTGTTGGCCGCCAGATAGAACGCCCTCACATCCGGCGTTCAGGTCTGGCGCCTCAACGTGGTATAGGCCAACTCGATGGTCTCGATCACGACTTCGTTCTTCATGCTGTCCAGCGCCCCAGCCGACCATTTGATCGGATAGGCGTTGCCTACGATCCACGCCGCGGCAGGTTCATCCGCGCCATCCTGCAACGTCACGATCAGCGACCGCGGTTCGACCGGACGCGCCAAGCTTTCTTCCAGGGTCTCTTTCGTCCATCTGACCAACTCCGACTGCAGCCCTACCACGCCGCGCTTCAGAGTGAGACTTGAGGTCGTCACGCGCGTCGGCAGGCGATGCACGAAACGGTTCTCGCCGCCTTCCACGACCTCTTCGACGTCAAAATCTGTTTCCAGCCCGGACACTTCTTGAAATGCCACGGCAGCGTCGTCGGGGGCATCGGTTCCTGCCTGGCTCGCAAACGCCACGGTGAAATGGAAGGCGGACGGCAGTTCATAAGTCATCGACGTTCCAATCGTGCACGGCGTTTGGATGCAACTGTCTCACAGGTCCGGGCCCGATACAAAGCAGCGCTGGAGTTTTCGCCACCATCACGATCCGGGATGACGTTCGTCCTGCCTGCCGGTATGGGTGGACTGAACGGCACCTTCAGCCGGGAAAACGATCAGCGAGCGTGGAGACGGACATGGCGAATAGCCACAAGGTTGGGATCATCGGGCTTGGGATCATGGGGCGGCGGATGCTGGAGCATATGTTGCTTCATGAGCACTTCGAGCCGATTGCCCTTTGGGATCCGTCGCCGGATGCCTGTGCGCTGGCATCGGAACTCGCGCCGTCAGTGCAGGTGGCACAAGACGCCGAAGCCGTCATCGCCGCCTCTGATGTGGTCTACCTGGCCTGCCCTCCGGTTCCACGAAAAGCCTATGCTCTTGCGGCGGCTGCAAATGGCAAAGCGGTGTTCCTGGAGAAACCTCTTGGCGTAGATGTGGCCGAAAGCCGGGATCTGGTCGCGCAACTCGAACAGGCCGGCGTTCCCGCGACCGTCAATTTCACGCAAGCCGCGGGCGAGGCACTCGCGATGATTTCCTCGGATCCGACCATGGGAGCGCCCGCCGGGATCGACATCGTGGTCACCTATCCGCGCTGGCCGCGCGCCTGGCAGGTCGAGGCCGACTGGCTGCGGTTCTCGGCCGAGGGCGGCTACACCCGCGAGGTGATCTCGCACTTCGTGTTCTTCAGCATGCGTGTCCTCGGCCCGCTCAAGCTGATCTGGTCCAACCCGACCTATCCCGGTGATCGAGATTTGTGCGAAACCCACATCGCCGCCCGGCTTGAGAACGCCGATGGCGTGCCGGTGTCGATCTTTGCGTCCGTGGGCGGCGAGCAGCCAGACCGGCAGGAGATGACCATCAAGGGCGCGAACAAGAGCTACCGCGTTGCCGAATTCCACCTGCTCTCAATGTCCGAGGGCGGTCCGTTCGAGGAAGCTGCCACCCCGCCTGCCGATCCGCGCGCGGTCAGTCTGAAGGCGCAACTCAACGAGATGGACAAGGCGATGCGTGGCGAGCCGCACAGGCTGGCGACCATTCAGGAAGCTCTGCATGTGCAGGAACTGATCGAGGCGATGCTCCTGGCACCGCAAAAGGCGTAGGGTACGCTTCAACCTACCACATGCCCTGCGTCACCGCTCATACGCATTCATTGTCAGCAGCGTGTATTCCGCAACCTGCTCGTCGTTCTGATTGGTCAGGGTTACATTCCACTTCACCTCGCCGTAGGTCGGTGTCCGGCGGGTCTTGGCCATCACCGTCAGGCGGCACTTGATGCTGTCACCGGGTGAGACCGGCTTCTGGAAACTCAGGCCTTCCAGCCCGGTATTGGCGAGCACCGGGCCTGGGTTCGGCTCGACGAACAGACCGGCTGCGAAGCTCAGCAGCAGGTAGCCATGCGCGACGCGGCCGGGGAAGAATGGGTTGGCCTTGGCGGCCTCCTCGTCCATGTGGCCATAGAACAGGTCCCCGGTGAAATGGGCGAAGTGCTCGATGTCCTCAAGCGACACCTCGCGAGCGTCGGTGAAGATCGTCTCGCCGATCTCGATTTCATGGAAGGTTCGCGTGAACGGATGGGCCGGAGCTTCCGTCACCGCCGCACCGCGCACCCAGCGCCCGGTGATTGCCGAGAGCATGTCCGGAGATCCCTGCACCGCCGTGCGTTGCATGTAGTGCAGGATGCCGCGCACACCGCCCAGTTCCTCGCCGCCACCTGCGCGCCCCGGACCGCCATGGACCATCGGTGCCAGCGGCGAGCCATGTCCCGTGCTCTCGCCCATCGACACGCGGTCATTGATATAGATCCGCCCATGCCATGCGGCGACTCCCATCACTGCTTGCCGAGCGACCTCGGGGTCATGCGTGATCAGCGAGGCAACCAGTGAGCCGCCGCCCCGATTGGCGATATCGACCGCGTGATCCAAGTCCCGATATCCCATGACGGTCGAAACAGGGCCGAATGCCTCGGTCTCGTGGATCCGCGTTGCGCTATCCGTGTCATCGCAGCGGAACAGCATCGGGTTCACGAAGGCACCGGCTTGCGGGTCAGCGCCGTCGGCGTTGACGGCTCCCGCGCCGAATACGCACGTCGCTTCCGCGCCGATGATCGCGGCTTTTTCCGCCACGTCCGAGCGTTGAGCCTGCGACACGACCGGCCCCATCCGGGTCGTATCGAGTGCCGGATCGCCGATGCGGGTCTTCTCCAGCCGCGCCTTCAGCGCTTCACAGACTGCATCCATCTGTGCATCGGGCACGATCACCCGGCGCACAGCGGTACACTTCTGCCCCGCTTTGACCGTGATCTCGCGGGAAACTTCCTTGATGAACAGATCGAACTCCGGCTCACCCGGCACGGCGTCGGGACCGAGGATGGACGCATTCAGGCTGTCCTGCTCCGCCACGAACCGCACAGCGTTCTTCAGCAGGTCGTGATGGCTGCGTAGCATCAATCCGGTATCCGCCGAGCCTGTAAACGACAGCACGTCCTGTGCTGTCAGGTGATCCAACAGGTCGCCGACGCCACCGCAGATTAGCTGGACAGATCCCTCGGGCAGCTTGCCGGACTCCAGCATCATCCGGACACAAGCCTCGGTCAGATAGGCCGTTGCGGTGGCCGGTTTCACGATCGAGGGCACGCCCGCCAGAAAGGCCGGTGCAAACTTCTCCAGCATCCCCCAGACCGGAAAGTTGAACGCGTTGATCTGGACCGCGGCGCCGAGCAGCGGCGTGCAGATGTGCTGACCCTGGAAGCTGCCGGTCTTCGACAGCATCTCGGCCCCGCCATCGATATAGACCTGCCCGTCCGGCATCTCGCGCCGTGCCTTCGAGGCCATGGCCAGACAGGTGCCGATCCCGCCCTCGATATCGACCCAACTGTCCGCCCGCGTAGCACCCGTCATCGTCGACAGCGTGTACAGTTCCTCCTTGCGGTCCATCAGATGCAGCGCGAGGTCCTTGAGGATCCGCGCCCGATCGTGGAACCCCATTTCGCGCAATGCTTGTCCGCCCGTGTCCCGCGCATGGTCCAGCATCGCGGCCATGTCGAGTGCGGCACCGCCTGCCCGTGCGATTTCTTCACCTGTCACGGCGGAGTGGATCGCGCGCGCATCGTCTCCCGGTCCGATCCAGTTGCCCGCGGCGAAGCTTTGCAGCATCATGGTCATTGACGGTTCCTCCCCAGGAATATGTTACAGAAAATCCCCGATCACGGTGATTTTTGCAACATGATTATACGTTGCCCGGACAGCTAGAAGGCAGGCAGACCGATGACAGTCAACAGGCAGGTGGTGGTGCGGGAGCTTCCGCAGGGAGCCCTGACGCACGAAAACTTCGAACTGCGCGAGGCCGAGATGCCCTCGTCACCCGAAGACGGCTTGGTGATCCGTACGATCCTGATGTCCATCGACGCTGCCAACCGGGCCTGGATGCAGGGTGCGACCTACCGGGATGCGGTCAAGACCGGAGACGTGATGCACACCTACGCGATTGGCGAGGTGGTCGAAAGCACGTCCGGCCGCTTCAACGTCGGCGACATCGTGGCGTCCGAGGCAGGATGGGCCGACTATTCCGCGGTGTCTGCCAAGGGCGTCCGCAAGCTGCCCGAGATGCGGCCGCTATCCCACCTGCTCTCGGCTTTCGGAATCGCAGGGCTGACGGCGCATCATGGGTTGATCACGGTCGGCAAGCCGGTCGAGGGCGAGACGGTGGTGGTCTCGGCCGCAGCGGGTTCGGTTGGCATGTTCGTCGGACAGATCGCCAAGGCCATCGGCTGCCGTGCCGTGGGCATCGCGGGTGGCGCGGAGAAGTGCGCCTGGGTGGTGGACGAGCTCGGCTTCGATGCCTGCATCGACTATCGCGACCCGCAATGGCACCGCGCGCTGAAGGCCGCATGCCCGGACGGGATCGATGTCTACTTTGACAATGTCGGTGGGCAGGTGCTGGAAACGGTTCTGTTCCGCATGAACGAGAAGGGCCGCGTGGTCTGCTGTGGCGCGGTCAGCCAGTACGATTCCGGCGAGCCCGCTGGTCCGAAGAACCTCCCCGGTCTGATTGTGGTCAAACGCCTGCGGATGGAGGGGTTCATCGTCTTCGACTTCCCGGACGAGACACCCAATGCGCTGGAGAACCTGCAAGGCTGGGTCGCCTCGGGCAAGCTGAAGGTAGTCGAGGATATCGTCGAGGGGCTGGAGCATGCTCCCGCCGCGCTGATCGGATTGTTGGCGGGCGACAATCGCGGCAAGCGCATGGTGCGGGTGGCGCCTGATCCGTAAGTTCATTCAATGCAAATGACTCGTCGCAACCGTGCGATTTTAACTTGATCGCAGCTTTGACCGCGTGCAGTCTCATTGCGGTTATTGATGTTGGGTGTTTGACATGAAGACTTTAGGCGTCGTGCTTATAATTCTATCTCTACTGATTTCTGCCTGTACTCCTGGAACTTATCAATCCTCGGTTCCACTAGAAGCAGATCTGTCCGAACTACCTTCTGAAGCAAGCGGACCACCAGATCCAAATTACAGGCTAGAAAGTATAACGTGTCGCCGCAACCTGTTGCCTGCTAGAATAACGCAACCAAGCCCAACTCACCGCTGGCGTGTAACAATCAAAGACAGGCAATTTACTGTTATCGCTTTTGCTCAATCTACAGCATCCGTATTCTTTAGAATCGAAGGTGACGTGTTAGATCCTGTCAGCGTAAATCTGCTCGTAGATAGCGACGGGGATGCCGGACATGGCGAAATTCGATGCACCAATATCAGAGTGGTCCCTGTGAGCTGAACCACAACAGACTTTGCTGCATCCTACTAACCCAACCAAACAATCACCTGCATCATTGTGTAAAGGACGGTCGAGGTTAACTCGCTGTTGACAAGGATGAACCCTATTGTGGTTTCAGATTCAAAGTGCTCGAAAACCGTCACGCGCGCGTGACGCTGTCAGATGAACCGTAGGATGGTTAGACGACCCGTCTCAGTCGCCGAGCAACGCGACCAATGTTGAGAGGTGGTCGGCCTCGGCAGCCGGCTTGTCCCAGCGGATGCGCTTGATCCTGGGGAACCGCATGGCAACGCCGGATTTGTGGCGCGACGATCGCTGGATCGCATCGAACGCGATCTCCAGCACGATCTCCGGCTTGACGGCGCGGACGGGGCCATAGCGCTCGACCGTGTTGTTGCGCACCCACTTATCGAGTTCGGCAAGCTCCTGATCGGTGAACCCGGAATAGGCCTTGCCGACGGGAACCAGCCGCAGACCGTCGCCATCCTCGGTCCAGGCGGCGAACGTATAGTCCGAATAGAACGAGGATCGCTTGCCATGGCCGCGTTGCGCGTAAACCATCACGCAATCTGCGTTCAACGGGTCGCGCTTCCACTTGAACCACGGGCCCATTGGTCTGCCACCTGAGTAAGGCGCGTCACGGCGCTTGAGCATCAGCCCTTCCTGACCGGTCCCCCGCGCTGTCGCGCGGATCTCGGCCAGTTCCTGCCACGTCTTGAAGGATACGTCGTGCGACAGGTCAGTCCGCCCAGGGGCATGGGTCGCGTGCCAGTCAATCAGCCGGGCGCGGCGATCTTCAAGAGGCAGCATTCGCAGATCTGCGGCGCCATCGTGCAGCAGGTCGTAGAGCCTCAGATGCGCCGGAGAATCCGCCAGCGTCTTCTTGCCGACGCGCGTGCGCCCGAGCCGTTTCTGCAAATCGGCAAAGGGTGCAACGGCACCATCACGAACCACCAGCAACTCGCCATCAACGGTTCCCGACCAGGTCATGCTGTCGATGACGTCCGGGAAGGATTGGCTGATCTCGTCACCCGTCCGCGTATAGAGGCGTCGCTCTCCACCAAACGCCGTGGCCTGAATTCGGATGCCGTCCCATTTCCACTCGGCGGCATATTCGGCCGGGTCCATTTGCTCCAACCTGTCTTCGTCGAGCGGATTGGCCAGCATCACCGGACGGAAGGCGGTGGCCAGATCGACCTGCGGGGCCGGACCGCCTTCGAGCCAACGGAACAGGTCGGTAAAGGGCGGCTCGAGGCCGAACCAAAGCTCTTCGATCCGCTCCAATGCGCGCCCTTCATGGGCGGCCCCCATCTGGGCAAGTGCTGTCCGTGCCAAGCGGGCCGAGACGCCAACGCGCCGGCCCCCCGTCGCCAACTTGATCAGCGCGAGCCGCTCTGACGCGCCCATCGCATCGCACAACTCGGTCAGGACCTGCCCCGCTTCGACCGGGCCGGTTACTGCCAGCCGTCCCACGATCTACGAAAGCGGTGGAGTCTCTCGCGCGTGACCGTAAGGCC
>JBHJIZ010000054.1:0-8511 GCA_050043005.1 Paracoccaceae bacterium | reverse complement strand
CCATCATGCCAAGGTCAACTCGAAACTGCCGCACTCAACGACGGTCGTGAAGTGGCATCAGGATTTTCCGTTCGATCCGCACAGCAATGATGACACGCTCACGGCCTTACTGTTTCTGGATGACGTCACGATGGAGAACGGCCCGCTGATGATTGCACCCGGTTCACATCTGGGTCCGCTGCATTCGCTTTGGCAGGACGGTGTTTTCACCGGCGCCGTCGCTGCACCGGTCGCCGAGCAGTTCGCCCAGATCCCGCGCCCGTGCACGGGTCCAGCGGGCGCGGTCTGCCTGATGCACTCTCGGGTCGCGCATGCGTCCAGTGCAAACACGTCAGAGGCTGCCCGAACGCTGTACATCGTCACTTATGCTGCCGCAGATGCCGCGCGTCTCTCTCCCGTCGCAGTCCCCAGTCCCGATTGCGGCAGGATTGTTCGCGGGCGCGAACCCGGTCGCATTCGTTCGATCGCATTCGATATTGAGATGCCCGAGGTCCCGACCGGAGCGTCATTTTTCGAGCAGCAAGCCGGGCGTTCTGCAACCTGACGGGAACAAGGCACGTCTCCGACGCATGATCCGGCGTTCGTTGACCATGGCTTGATATGCCCTCACAGTTTTCTGGGGAGAATTGTCAGAGGGGAATTTCCAATGGTCACCCGCGTCGGGAACGTCGCCTTTTATTTGGGATCTCATAAGAACGACACCGAGATGGTCCCCGGTCATCCGGGACTGGACAATCTGGAAGATGTCATCGTCGACTTTATCGATGCTGCGCAACGTCGCCTCGTCATCGCTGTGCAGGAGTTGGAATCCGAGGCAATCGCCAAAGCGATCCTGCGAGCCGAGATCGAGCGTAAAGTCCAGGTCAAGATCGTACTCGAAGCTGACTACCTGGCTTCGAAATCGCGTCCCAAATCAGTAGAGGAAGCCTTTGACTCCAAGGGGCCACACGAGGTCAATCGACTGCTTGCAGCTGCCCTGCTGCGTGGCACCGCCTGGGTCCGGTCGGATTTCAATCCGAAGATCTTCCACCAGAAATTCATGGTGCGCGACCGTGAAGCGGTGCTGACCGGGTCGACCAATTTCACGCCGACAGGTGTCGGGACGGCCAAGCAGGGCGGCAACCTGAACCACATCCTGATCGTCGAGGACCGGGAGTTCGCCAAGGTCTATGAACGCGAGTTCCGCGAGATCTCGAACGGTGACTTCGGAAAGAACGTCGCGTCGCGCAATGAAGAGCCCGACACGCTCGAGGTCAGCGGCGTGCGTCTGAAGGCATGTTTCGCGCCGGACCACAATCCGGAGATGGAGATCATGAAGCAGATCGACAAAGCGCGAGCGCGGATCGATTTTGCGATCTTCACCTTCGCGAAATCCTCGGGGATCGACGACTCGCTGGCAAAGTCCGCATTTGCGGGGCTGCCGATCAGGGGTGTCATGGATTCGTTGCAGGGCAACCAGACCTGGTCGGCGAAAGAGACGCTGCAGGATGCGAACATCGATCTTTTGCGGGTGAGCAAGAAGAAAGGCGTGATCAACAAGCTGCACCACAAACTGATGACAATGGATGACAAAGCGATGGTGATTGGCTCGTTCAACTACACGGGTCCCGCGAACCTGACGAACGACGAGAACATCGTGGTCGTGTCCGGCAACGCGGCGGCACCGATGGTCAAGGCCGCGCGGTTGGAGATCGACCGCATTCGCGAGGTACACGGCACTCCGTTCTCCGATTGAAGCCGATACCGTTGCGTTTGAAGTGCCGCGCTGCGTGTCCGGTGTGGTACTGCGTCCCGAGACTCGGAGGGATTGGGAATGCATCTCAGCGTCAACGGCTTAAAACTGTACTTCGACGTGGAAGGCGCGTCGCTGGTGCCGGACGGCGACCGGATGCGCGAACGGCCGACACTCATCCTGCTGCATGGTGGACCGGGCGCCGATCATACGCTGTTCAAGCCGCGCTTCTCCGAACTCGCCGATATCGCCCAAATCGTCTATTTGGATCATCGGGCAAACGGGCGCAGCGATAGCGGACCGGTAGAAAACTGGAACCTGGCGCAATGGGCCGATGACCTCCATGCGTTCTGCGGCGCGCTTGGCATCGAGAAACCGATCGTGTCGGGGACATCGTTTGGTGGCTTCGTCGCGCAGGCCTTTGCAACCCGACATCCGGAAACCCTGGGCAAGCTGATCCTGATCAGCACGGCGGCGAAATTCGAGTTTCAGACGGTGTTCGAAGCGTTCGAACGGATCGGCGGGTCCGAGGCTCGGCAAGCCGCCGAGAACTACTGGTTGAACCCGACGACAGAGACGCGGAACGCCTATGCGAGCACCTGCCTGCCGTTCTACACGGTCTCTGGCATGGATCCGAATTGGCTGCCTCGCACGATCCGGCGCGATGATGTGGCGATCCATTTCAATGGTCCGCACAACGAGCAAGGCCGCATGGATTTTCGCAGTGAGCTGGCGCGCGTGACATGCCCGACACTGGTGATGGGGGGAGAACGCGACCCGATCACGCCGATAGCCTTCAGTGAAGAGATCGCGTCCTGCCTGACCGGGTGCACGCCGGTCTTCGAGCGATTTGCCGAAAGCGGGCACGGGATCGTCGGGGACGAGTCCGACCGGGCGATGCAAGTCATTCGTGCATTTGTGGAAAGTTGATTCTGGTTCGCGGCATGGGTCGTGTGTCGCCGCGCGCCGTTCGCCAGTTCTACAAGACGCCGCGAAATCCCGTCGCGACAACGAACATCTCGGCGCTGTCACTGCGCGACGCCGGCCGTTTCATGTGTACGACCTTGGTGAAGCGCTGTTTAAGCAGAGCCAGCAGTTCGCCCTCTGTGCCGCCTTGCAGGACCTTGGCGACGAACGCTCCGCCCGGTTCCAGCACGTCGAACGCGAAGTAAGCCGCTGTCTCGGCCAGCGCGATGATCCGCAAATGATCGGTCGCCCGGTGTCCGGAGGCGAAGGCCGCCATATCCGAAAGGACCACGTCAGCCGTACCGCCGAGGGCTGCTTTGACCTTGTCGTCGGCGCCGTCTTCGAGGAAATCCAGCTCCATCAGTTCGGCGCCCGCAATCGCGTCGACCGGTTGGATGTCCACGCCCAGAACAGTGCCCTGCGCTTTCTTTGGGTTCTCGCCATGCGCGTTGACCCGTTTGACCGCGACCTGGCACCAGCCACCAGGCGCGCAGCCCAGATCGACCACGCGGGCGCCGGGCACAAGAAACCGAAGCTTGTCGTCAAGCTCGATAATCTTGTAGGCCGCGCGGCTGCGATAGCCGTCGCGTTTCGCTGCCACGACGTAGGGGTCGTTCAATTGCCGATCCAGCCAGCGTGTCGAGGAGATCTTCCGCCCTTTCGCGGTCTTGACCCGGGTACGCAACTCGCGGGTTCCGCGTCCCGAAGTGTTCTTGGTCCGGTTCTTCGTGGTGCCCTTCGAGCCGCCTGACTTTTTCATGTCTGGGCCTTCCGATCGCGCCGTTCCTGGATAAGACCGTACAGGATCCCTTCGCGCAGACCCCGGTCGGCGATGCGGATCCTCTCGACCGGCCAGAGGCGCAGGATTGTCATCAGGATCGCGGAGCCCGAGATCACCAGGGACGAGCGTCCACGCCCGATGCCTGGGTGTATTGCCCGGTCGCCTTGCTCCATTGAAATCAGCCGGTCCGCGATGTCGGCAGCCCCATCCGCGGGAAGCCAGAGCCCATCGACTTTCGAGCGGTCATAGGTCTTCAGCCCCAGGTGCAACGCCCCGAAGGTCGTCGCCGTGCCCGAGACCCCAATGATCTGCATCTTCTCGGTCAGCGCAGCCTTGTCATAGGCGTCGTAGAGGCCGAAGGGCGCGAGCCGTTCCTCGAAGTGCCAGGACATGCTTGTGAAGCGCTGTGCATCGTCCGCGATGTGCGCGAACCGGTCATGCAGGGTCGAGACACCCATGGGTATCGAGATCCAGTCGGCAATGTGCGCTGCTGCGGCCCGCGCCGTGTCGGTTTCGCGCCGTCCCTTGCCAAGGGGGGCGAGTGCCCGCACCAGGTTCTCCCGTCGGGATGACGGGGTGCCGGACATATCGATCCAGATCAACTCGGTCGACCCGCCGCCGATGTCGAAGACGAGCAACTGTTCCGCTTCCGTGTCGATCAATGGCGCACATCCGGCGACAGCCAGGCGTGCTTCTTCCTCGGGCGTGATGATGTCCATCGACAGCCCGGTCTCGCGGTTCACGCGGCGGACAAAGTCGCGGCCGTTGTCTGCGCGCCGACACGCTTCCGTGGCGACGATCCGGTGATCCTTGACCCTGTGATGACGGATTTTTCCCGCACAGATGCGCAGAGCCTTCAGGGCCCGAGACTGCGCCTCTTCGGACAACAAGTTCGAGCTCTCGACCCCTTCACCGAGCCGCACCGCACGTGAGAACGCATCCATGACCGCGAAGCCGGATCCGTCAGGGCGCGCGACCAACAGTCGACAATTGTTCGTGCCAAGGTCCAATGCCGCAATCGGACCATCGCCGCGCGAACGCCCTCCGCGCCCTGACGACCGCTGTCCGCGACCGCTCGGCTGATCCGATCTTCTGCGATTGTGCTCCGTTGCTGACACGTCCTGGGGCTTTCCGGCGTTCGGGAAGCCCTAGCTCTATCGCCTTTTGCACAAAATGTGAGCCGGAAATCGCAAAAGCGTCATCTTCGGATGTGGCCGTGCCGCAAAACCCGGTTCGGATTTGCGACAAAGCTTTGGAGAAACCCGTTACTGCCTGTCAGCTACAGCTCGCGGCGATCTGCATCGGTACCGTCTGAACACCAAGCGCCGAGCAGACCTGGTAGGGCAGATCGGGCTTGTTCATCGTATAAAGATGCACCTGCTTGACTCCATTGGAGATCAGGTCGTCGCACTGTTCCGCGCAAATCGCGACCGAGAGCATATCGTGCGCTGCTTCATCTTCCGCGTTCCCGAAGGCCTTGCGCATCCATGTCGGGATGTGCGTGCCGCAGCGTTCCGCAAATCCTGTCATGCGGTCGAAATTCTCGACCGGCAGGATACCTGGCACGATCGGCGCATCGATACCTGCCGCCGCCGCCGCATCGCGGAACCTGTAGAACGCGTCGTTCTCAAAGAAGAATTGGGTGATCGCACCGGATGCGCCCGCATCGATCTTGCGCTTGAGGTGCTCGATATCCGCGGCCATATCGGCGGCTTCGGGATGCTTTTCGGGATACGCCGCGACCCAGATCTGGAAGCGGTTCATCTCGGCTAACGCCTCGATCAACTCGACCGAGCCGGAAAAACCGTTTGGATGCGCTTTCCAGGTGCCGGTATCTTTCGGTGCATCGCCGCGCAGCGCAACGATCCGGCGGCAGCCCAGCTTGGCATACGCGCGCGCAACTTTCAGGACTTCTTCGCGCGATGCGCCGACGCATGTCAGATGCCCCGCGACGTCGAGGCGTGCGCGATCGCGGATCGCAAGAATTGCAGCGAGCGTCCTGTCCCGGGTCGTCCCGCCTGCACCATAGGTGACCGAGACGAAATCGGGCCCCAGCGGTGCCAGGCGCTCGACGGCCCTCCACAACGCCATGCTGGACGCAGGCGATTTCGGCGGGAAGAATTCAAAACTGATGCGGGGCTCTGATCCCGCACCATTCACGACAGGTGTCATGCGACATGTCTCCGGTCTGAAGGTGCGGCCTCTGGCATATACGATGCCCAGCCAGTGGCTGCTGACAACGTCATTATATGAGTCGGAATGCGACAACTCAAGGACGGATTCCGACTAACTGTATCGCATCCAATCTTTGTTGCAATGCAACGCAAAACAGCCTTGCAACTGCCCCACTTGCGGACAGCCGTCTGCGTTTTAAGTCAAATGCTTATCAATATGTCGCAAGCAATATCCGGCGGGTCGAAATCGCACGATGATTCGTACCAGATGTGCCTACGGTGAGAGATGAGAGCGAAGAAGGGTTCCCCAAAATGGCGAACATGACGATCGTGTTCTGGCGCGATATCCCGTCGTTGGTGAAGATCGGCAAGGGGCGTCGTGCGATCAAGGCCGGTTTGCCGGAACGCTTCGAACAGGCAATAGACCGTTGCGCCATGAAGATTGGCGCCAAGGATGACGATGCCTATTTAGCAGAGTGGCGTGAAGCCGACGGTGGTCTGGTCGAAGGCGACGCGCAGGAGGTCGCAAACGCGACGGCGGCGCGGCTGGACGCGGAATACGACGCTGATCGGATAAAGACGTTGATCGCAAACGAAGGTTGGGCGGCGCCCGCTGGTTGAGGATTGAGGATCATGGCTAACATTATCAATCTGTTCTCGCGTAAGGCTGAGCCAAAGCCGAGCAACGATCAGCTTGCGGACTTCCTGCAGGGCTTCTCGATCGAGGTGATGCCGCGCACGGCCGAGAAGGTCGAAAGCTTCGCCGATATCTTGCCCGCGGGCACCCGCGTCTACATCGCCCACATCGAGGGCACGCCGATCGAGGATATGGTCTCTACCGCGAAACGCATCGCGGACGAGGGTTTTACCGTGATGCCGCATTTTCCGGCGCGCGGGATCGCGTCCAAGGATCAACTCGCCGAGTGGATTGCCATGTACCGCGCCGAGGCCGGCATAGATCAGGGGCTGCTCCTCGCCGGTGGATATGACAAGCCGACGGGCGACTTCGACAATTCGATGGAATTGCTCGAAACCGGCCTGTTCGACGCGGCAGGTTTCAAGCGTCTGCACGTCGCGGGTCATCCGGAAGGCAACAAGGACATCGATCCGGACGGGTCTGACCAGAACGTCTCGGACGCGCTGCGGTGGAAGCAGGCATTCTCCGAGCGTACGGACGCCGAGATGGCCATTGCGACGCAGTTCTGCTTTGAAGCCGGGCCCGTCATCGAGTGGGTCAACCGTCTGCAGGCCGAAGGCATTCACCTGCCCGTTCACATCGGCATCGCTGGCCCGGCGAAGCTTCAGACGATGATCAAGTTCGCGATGGCCTGCGGCGTCGGTCCGTCTCTGCGCGTGCTTCAGCGCCGCGCTAAAGACGTCACCAAGCTGGTGCTGCCGTTCACTCCGGAAGAGATTCTGTCGGAGCTGGCGGCACACAAGGCCGCGAATCCAGGTTTCGGCATCGAGCAGGTTCACTTCTTCCCACTGGGCGGGATCAAGAAAACCGCCGAGTTCTGCGACGAGTTTGGGCGTCCTGCCGGATCGCTGCAGGCCGCAACGGCCTGAGGCTTTCTTGACTTCGACCCTCTGACCGGGCCAGACAGCGGCCCGGAACACTCCAGTTATGCCTAAATGAAGGAGCGGTCATGACCCGCACTGTTGTCGAGTCGAAGTCCAAAACAGTTGTCATCGGCTTCGACGAGCCATTCTGCGTGATCGGCGAGCGGATCAATCCCACCGGTCGCAAGAAGCTGGCAGCCGAACTGGAACAGGGTGATTTTACAACCGTCGAGAAAGACGTGATGGAGCAAGTCGCCTGTGGCGCGGACGTGCTTGACATCAATTCAGGCGCGGTATTCACGAACAAAATGGCCGAGGACCCGCGCTACGCGGACAACAACTTCGTCGAGCCGCCGCTGATGAAGGAGTTGGTCGAACGGGTGCAATCTCTGACCGATGTTCCGCTCTGCAGCGACAGTTCAGTGCCGGGTGCGTTGGAAAATGGCCTGCAAGCCGCCGAGGGACGCCCGTTGCTGAATTCCGTGACTGGCGAGGAAGAGCGCCTCGAAATCGTTTTGCCGCTGGTCAAGAAGTACAATGTGCCGGTCGTGGCAATCTCGAATGACGACACGGGCATCTCCGAGGACCCGGAGGTGCGGTTTGCCGTCGCCAAGAAGATCGTCGAGCGGGACGCCGATTATGGCATCCCGGCGCACGACATCGAGGTCGACACGCTGGTCATGCCGATCGGCGCGATGGCGACAGCCGGTGAGCAGGTCTTCACACTGGTCCGGCGATTGCATGATGAACTGGGCGTGAACACGACGTGCGGAGCGTCGAACATCTCGTTCGGGTTGCCGAACCGGCATGGCATCAACAACGCCTTTCTGCCCATGGCCGCGTCACACGGGATGACGTCCGCCATCATGAACCCGGTTCAGCTTGGCGCCTCGGACAAGAAAATGGCTGAACGGATAGCGGAGCTTCAGGCGCTGGGTGTCACGATCCCCGAAGGCATCGATCCCGTCGCATTGGCGCCGCTGATCGGACTGACGTCGCGGTCAGCGACGCCGTCCAAGGAAATCGAGGCGAGCAAGGCCGCCGACTTTCTTCTGAACCATGATCCGGCGGGTGGAAGCTGGATCAAGTTCAACAAGCCCGCACTGAAGCCTGGCGAAGAAGCCGCTGGAGGTCGTGGTGGCCGCCGCCGCCGCCGGGGTTGAAGAGCTTCGGGGCGCCTGAGCGAGGGCAAACGGCGTCCGACGAACGAAGGTTCAGCAGTCGGGGACGATGTTCTCGACATCAGGTTCGGCAAACCCACCCATGACGTGATTCATCGAGTAGCTTGGCCGGTCGCA
>JBHJIZ010000053.1:0-11734 GCA_050043005.1 Paracoccaceae bacterium | reverse complement strand
CTCCGACAAGGCCGGGCGCGGTATCGGAAGTTTTGGCGGTATCTCCTGCGCGGACGACAAGTCGAGCAACCCTGTCCCGCTGGGACTATCGAGTGCTGCATCTGCGGAATGACCGATGGCAGATGGCTCGCTACGGATCTGACCCTGGAGTGTTGGTTCAGATGCCTTGTTGCGGTTTACGGTGCCGGGCGGCAAACCGGCAACTTGGCCTCCGTCCAAAGAGGATTGAGGCGCATCGGAGAGCGCAGACGGAGCGCTCGTTAATACCTGCGGCTCCTCATTGATCGCCAAAGGCGCAGGCCGGGTTTTATTGGCGACCTCGTCCTCCAGTGCTGCGATCCGGTTCTTTGCAAGCCACGCAAAGACGCCATCCGGGAACTGGTCCAGATAAGCGAGGTAGTCGCGCGGGTGCAGGCTGTCCTTGATCGACTCCCAGAATGTCAGGTCGAATTGGGAGCGATCGGGGCTGAGTGCAGGTGCAGGCTCGGACGGGGCAGGGACATCCTCTGTCTTCAGATATACCTCACCCAAAAGACTTGTCGTGACCCAAGGGCGTTGGCGTTGTGATGTGGCGGCATAGACCTCGGAGCGAACCCGGGGCATCATGACGTTGATCTCGAGGCCGGGTGTTTCGATGTGCTTCAGCAGTGCTTCGGTGAAGGGACTGTTTTCACCAATCCCATCGAAGGCTACGGCACCGGGATCGGTCGCAAAGCCGATCATCACGCCGCCGCCAGCTTCGATCGGTGCAAGCCCCTGGCCCAGTGCGCGCACGGCTCTCGAGCGTCCCATGGACCTCGTCAGTGCCTGCTCAAACGGATTGTTCCGGCAAGCGTCCAGAAAGACCAGCTTGACTGCCGGGTGCCGTTCCATTTGCCGAAGGATCAGATCGACGTCGATGGTCGCAAAATCCAGATCCGACTCTGTGTTGAGACTGGCGTCCACCGGCAACAGGAAATTTTGACCATTCACCTGCACGCCGTGCCCGGCATAGTAGAACAGGGCGACATCGGCGCCGTCTAGCTTGTTGCTGAAGTCCCGGACTGCATTGCGAAATCCGGACATATCAAGGTCTATACCTTTGACGACATCAAAGCCGAGGCGCTCGAGAGCGGCCGAGATCTTGGTGGCATCCGAAACAGGATTGTCGAGTGCCCCGGCCGCTTCGTACGCCTCGTTCCCGATAACCAAGGCAACGCGCCGTTCGGCGGAAGCTGTGGATATGGCCAGGAGCCAGATCACGACTGCGGCAGTCATCGACCGGCCGCAGCTCCGACCGTTCGTCAATATGAAGTGAGTTATCATCCTCATTGCAGAATGAAGTATCCGAGCGAAGATTTCAGATCTGCACCATGCATCGCCTTCTCGCGGCTAAGTCCCGCAAAGACCACCTCGGCCGTACCATCGAGCGATAAGTTGCCCAACGGACTAGCGCTGTCGAGCGCCAGCAGGATGTGGGGGCCGGGGACGCTGGCACGCAGTGCCGTCCTGATCTGACCACCCTCGCGCACCAGGGTTTTTGTCAGATCAATGACATAGCCATTCGGATCAATCACCATAAGGGCGGTCGCGCGGTCCGGCCTGTCGGACAGTCGGATGCGCGTCGTCTCTCCGGGGGACATCGTCCGATCCGGATCGTCAATTACAACCTCCGTGGCGCCACGCCCCGGATACAACCGTGCGAATGACAATGCCCTGCATTGCGGTGATGTGATCATCCGGCCACCGACATTGGCTTCTATGCCCACGGACGATTTAAACGCGCCGTCGAAGTCGTAGAACGGGGCGGTGTCGTCCGAAAACGCCTCGATATCGATCCGCCTCTCTGACACCATCGAAGGCTGAGCCAGGAAACACTCGTCACCAACGAAGTCCGTCAAAAAGTCGCGAACCTGATGATCCAGCGAGCGTTCGGCCGACAAGCTGGACTCCTCGGCGGCTTGTGAGTTCAGCGCAACGACCGGAAGAAAGACTTGCTGCCTGCCGTGTTCCGCACCGCGCCGTTCGGCAATGATTTCAAACTCGAAGTCGCCCTGTTCCATCGGGGTCCCCGACAACAATCCGTTCCCATTCCCACGATCAACAAACCGTAATCCGTCGGGCAGTCGGCCGACGATCTTGAGACTTATTGCTTGCTGACGCGCGGCGTTCAGATCGACCTTGGGTCGCCAGAAATAGCTCGTGCCGACGAAGCCATCATGCGCGCGCTGGGTTCCGCCGGGAAAGACCGGTAGGTTGGGCTCTGGCGCCTCGGGCTCGATCTCGGCCATGTCGAAGACCGTGGCGCCGTCCTCGGCAAGTACCGCGTTACAAACCTTCGGGAGGTCATCCATTGTGAGAACGCGCTTGGCAGAACGGGTCCGTTCATTACCCGTTGGTTGCTGAGCTTCCTCCCAACGTCTGCTCAGACCGATCGAGCGGGACTTCTGACCGCGCGGAAACCATTTCGACAACTCCGCACCGCAGCCGGTGCCCGAGGGAGGGGGGGCTTGATCGCGGCATCCGGGCGAACCCCTGGGGCAGGCCAGCCGAACATGGAAATGTGCGTTGTGACCATGCCATGGCCGGACCTTGCGCAGCCAGGGCGCGTCAGAGAGACCGTTTCCAGCCCTCTCCTCCCGGCACATCGCGCGCTTGATGGCAGCGTTGACGAAGATACGCGCGACCGCGGGATCCTCAGCGGCTGCCCGGATCACCTCGTGATGCGACAGCGTCCAGAACTGGTTCATCGTGATGCCGTCTTTGGCGACCACCACATGACTGCCGATGCGTTCGCGATCCTTGCGGCTTAACTTCTTGGTGCTTGGCATGCGCAACCAGATATCGGCATCCAACCCGATCTGGTGAGAGCGGTGTCCTGATCTCATCGGTCCGCCACGCGGCTGACCGATATCGCCCACATAGATCCGCGGCCAGCCGATCTGCTGCGCGTTGCGGGACAAACGTTCGATGAACGAGATCATCTCGGGATGACCCCAGTTGCGGTTGCGGCTGAGCCGCATGGCTTGCCAACCGCTTGCGGTTTCGCGCAGCTTCATACCGCCCGAAAGGCACCCGCGCGCATAGCTCCCGAAGGCGGCCGGCGCTGCAGCGCTTGGAGCCTTGTGCGAGCCGAACAGCGCGTGCGCTGGTTCTGCTTGGGCAGAGGTTGCCAACAACGCGGCGACCGTGATCGCGATCCAATGCATTCGGGGTTTCTGGCTGTTTGTTCTTCAACGCGAATCTTAACCTACCGTCCCTTACCATGCTAGTATGTGCTGAGCCTGCCGATGGCGGTACAAGGTGACGTTTCATTGGAGCGAATGACATGCGATTTTCCAACATTCTCTGTTTTCTGATGATGACCAGCGCTGTGCTCGCTCACGCGCAGCAGTCGACCTACAGTTCCCAGGACATCGTGGATCACTTCCGGGCTCAGTCTGGCTCTGAGGAAGCGGGCCCCAAAACGCGTGGTGTCATCATTGGTGCCGCTGGCTTCGGGAACAGTGCGCAGTCTTCCACGGCGAGCAAGGTGCCGCCCGACCCGGGCGCGTACAATCTGATGGTGACATTCGAACTCAATTCGGACCGGTTGACGCCGATCGCGCGCAGTAACCTCGCGCAGTTTGCAGAAGCTCTGCGCAGCGCCGAACTGGCCAAGTTGCGCTTTGCGGTGGATGGGCACACGGATTCGACGGGCTCAGACGCCTACAATCTGAAACTCAGCGCGCGCCGCGCCGATGCTGTCGTCCGGTATTTGACCAGCAACGGGATTGATCGAAACCGGCTCGAGGCGCGCGGCTTTGGCGAGGCGCGTCCCTCCAAGGCTGACCCGAAGCACCCGGGCAACCGCCGGGTCGAGACGCGTCTGATCAAATAGGCTTGCATTCCGGTTATGGCACAATGCCGACTTCGGATCGGAGGTCTGCGTGATTCCGCACTGCGAAGAAATTTGTGCACCGCATTGACGCGGCGGAGAATCGCTGCGTAGGGTTTTTACCAACAAGACAAAAAAACGAGCAGGGGATGAGATCGCAGTGCCCGTATGGCATCGCGTTGCGGGGGAGAAAGACCGTTGACCTGGTTCGTCTTAATCGTTGCGCTCTTGCTTGCGGCGATCCTGCTGATCCTGTTCCTGAATCGATACTATCGCAAGGCGACGCGCGAGGTCGCACTTGTCCGGACCGGTCTGGGTGGCCAAGAGGTTGTGTTGGACGGCGGCTGCATTGCTGTGCCGTTCCTCCACAAGGTCTCCGAGATCAACATGCGCACGACGAAGCTCGAAATCGAGCGCGTCGGGCCGAAATCCGTCATCACCAAAGACCGCCTGCGTGTCGATGTCGGCGCAGAGTTCTATGTCCGGGTCGAGGCAACGGATGACGGTGTCGCGACTGCCGCCCAGGCATTGGCGGGTAAAACGTTTCGGGCGTCGGAACTGGCTGACACGCTTGAGGGCAAGCTGGTCGATGCAGTGCTCTCGGTGGCTGCCGCCTACACGATGGATACGCTGCAGGACGAGCGCGGGAAGTATACCTCCGAGGTGGCAAAAGAACTTAAGGACGACCTAGCGCAGAACAGTCTGGTCCTTGAAAGCGTATCACTGACCCGGCTGGATCAGACGCCGTTCCAGGCACTGGACGAGAATAACGCCTTCAATGCGCTCGGGATGCGGCGGCTGGCCGAGATCATCGCGACAAATAAGAAGGAACGCGCCGAAATCGAGGCTGACGCTGAGGTGTCCGTGCGGCAATCCGAGCTTGAGGCAACCAAGCGCAAGCTGGTGATCAGCCAGGAAGAAGAGGAAGCCGTCATCGCGCAGCAGCGCGAGATCGAAACTTCGCGCGCCAAAAGTCAGGCCGATATTGCCGAGGAACAAGCGACTTCGGAGAAACGGCGCGAAGCCGCTCGGATCGAACGGGAACGCGAGACGCGGTTGTCCGAGATCGAAAAAGACCGTGCGTTGCGCAAGCAGCAGTTGGATGCGGAGCTTGCCACCGAAAGTGCGCGGTCCGAGAACGTCGTGAAGCTTGCCGCCAAGCGCATCGAACAAGCCGTAGCCGAAGCCGAAGCTCAACGCGCACGCACTCAGGAGGTTGAAGCCGAGGTGCAGGTCGAAACCGCGCGGCAGACTGCGGAGGCCGAGCGTGAGAAGGAGCTGTCGCTGATCCGTGCGCGAGAGCAAGCCGAAGTCGATGACACCCGGGTCGCGTCTGAGGCCGGAACCATCGTGTCGATGGCCGAGGCGCAAGCGAAGGCAACCCTCGAGGAGGCGGATGCCGCCAAGTCCGAACTGTTGGCGCGTGCCGAGGGTACCGCAGCGCTGATCGCCGCTGAGAATGCGCAGTCAACCGAATTGATGAAACTGAAGCTCGATCAGGACCGGCTTCGCACGCTTCCCGGCGTGGTTGAGCGGCTAATGAAGCCTGCCGAGAAGATTGAAACGATCCGGATCAACCAGATCTCGGGCCTCGGTCACGGATCCGGTGGTGGCTCGACCGATGGAGCCGACAAATCTGCGATCAATCAGGCCGTTGACGGTGTCTTGAACATGGCGCTGCAACTCCCCGCCGTGAAGAAACTGGGCGAGGAAGTCGGCCTGAACATTGGCGGCGGCTTGGACGGCATCACGAAATCGCTATCCGACGACCCGGACACGCCCGGCCCCGATCGTACGGCACCGAACGCAGACACGTCACGGGATACGTGACGGTCAAAGGACGACTGACAGGAGAGAACCCATGGCGACCACACGCAGACGCTTTCTGGCCGGATCTTCGGCCCTTGCACTTGCAGCACCTGCTCTGACCGGACGCGCGCTGGCCGATGACATCAGCTTCGTCTCGATCCTCGATCAGTCTGGCGGTCTGGATATCTACGGCAAGCCGATGGTGGATGCCACGCGCATGGCGATTGACGAAATCAACAAGGCTGGCGGTCTCAACGGGTCGATGGTCGATCTGAAAATCTATGACCCGCAGTCGACTATCCAGTTCTACACCCAGTTCGCGACGCAGGCCGCGGCCGGCGACCGCGCCAACGTGGTTCACGCCGGGATCACCTCGGCTTCGCGCGAGGCGATCCGCCCAACCTTCTCACGTTTCCAGACGCTCTATTTCTACAACACGCTCTACGAAGGCGGCGTCTGCGACATGAACAATTTCTGCACCGGGTCGACGCCGGCTCAGACGGTCGAGAAGCTCGTGCCTTACACGATGAACAAGTGGGGCAAGAAGGTCTACATCATCGCGGCTGACTACAATTACGGTCAGATCACCGCGCAATGGGTTCAGAAGTACGTCCGTGACAATGGCGGTGAGCCGGTTGCGACCGAGTTCTTCCCCCTGGATGTCACGAACTTCGGCCCGACCATCAAGAAGATCCAGCAGGCGAAGCCGGACATGGTGATGTCGGCACTTGTCGGCGGGGCGCATGTCAGCTTCTACCGCCAATACGCGGCTGCGGGGATGAACAAATCGATCCCGATCGCATCGACGACCTTCGGTGTCGGCAATGAGCACAAGCTGATCAGTGCCGAAGAAGGCGATGGCATGATCTGTGCCTATTCGTATTTTGAGGAAATCGACAGCCCAGCGAACACTGATTTTGTTGCGCGCTTCAAGGCGTTCGTTGGCGATGGAGCGCCCGGTTTGAACGAACTGGCCGCCCGATCTTACGAAGGTGCGATGCTCTGGGCCGAAGCGGTCAAGGCCGCGGGCACGGCGGACCGGATGCCGGTTATCGAGGCGCTGCGCAGCGGGCTCAGTTACGCCGGGCCATCGGGACCGGTAACGATCGAACCGAAGACGAACCACGCCTTGCAGAACGTTTATCTGGCCGAACTCAAGGACCAGAGCTTCAATATTCTCGAGACCTATGAAAGCCAGCCGCCGACCGACACACTTCTGGTATGCGATCTGGTCGCCGATCCAAAACAGTCGACCTTCAAGTTCGAGAACGGTCCGGAAGCGGCCGGCATCAAGCTCTGAGCTCCAACAGGGGTGGGCGAGGCGCCCACCCTACGGGATACCCAATGGACCTCGTCATCGCCCTCGGCCTGCAGATCCTTTACGGGATCGCCAACCTCGCGCTGATCAGCCTGGGGCTGGCAATCATTTTCGGGATGATGCGGGGCATCAACCTGGCCCATGGCGAGTTTCTGATGCTCGGCGGATACACGGTCGTTGTCGCCACCAATGCTGGTGTGAACATCTGGATCGCGATGCTGGTGCTCGCCCCGCTGGTGGTCGGTGTGATCGGCGTGATTGTCGAGCGTCTGTTGATCCGGTGGCTTTATGGACGAATGGTGGACACGCTTCTGGCGACCTGGGGGCTCTCGCTGCTGTTCATCGGCCTGGTGACGACGATCTTCGGCGCCTCGACCGCGACGACGATCTCTCCGCCGCTCGGTGTGATCGAGATCGGGCAGTACTCTTCATCAGGCTATGAACTGTTCCTGATTTTGGTGACCGTCGCATTACTACTGGCCGTCTGGGCGACCCTGAAATTGACCAAGCTGGGGCTCGTTGCCCGTGGTACAATGCAAAATGCCGAAATGGCTTCGGCGCTCGGCGTATCGACCAACCAAACCTATATGATCACGTTCGGACTGGGTGCAGCGGTATCGGGCTTGGCTGGCGGTTTGCTGGCGCCGATCACCGGCGTTCTGCCTACCATCGGTGCAATCTACATCGCCAAGGCGTTCATTACTGTCATCTCCGGCGGCATGGCGATCCTTGCGGGTACCACGTCCGCGTCGATCCTGCTGGGTGGGGTGAATGGGATCACGGCGTTCTTGACCGGTCCGACCATGGGTGAAGTCGCGCTGCTGTTGGTCGCGATCATCCTGTTGCGCCTGATGCCGCGCGGCATCACGGGCACCTGGTTCAGGAAGAGCCTGTGAACGGAGAACGGGCGTTTCGCGGCACCCTGATCGTTGCCGTCCTGGGCGTGATCTTCACGCTGGCCGCACCGTCGGTGTTCGAGCTGTTCACAATCATCAACCTCACGACGGCGATCGCGCTGGCGATGCTCGCGCTGAGCCTCGCGCTCGTCTGGGGCTATGGAGGTATCCTTTGCTTCGGGCAGACCGCGTTCTTCGGCATCGGGGCATACGCATACACAATCGCGGCGATAAACTTCGGTGGATCGACCGGGGCGATCCTTGTCGCGATCCTCGCCGCCGCTGCTGCGGCTGCGATCCTTGGCTATGTTGTATTCTACGGCCGGGTCTCGGACGTCTATCTGGCAGTCATTACACTGACTGTCGCACTGATCCTCTACAGCCTGATCCGGCGCACGTCTGGGCCTGAATACAAGATTGGCAACGCGCTGTTGGGCGGGTTCAACGGCGTCACCTCACCGCCGATCAACGTACCTTGGGCACCGTACACGATGCTGTTCCCAGAGCATCTGTTCTACGTTGCCATGGTGGCATTGATCCTGGCATACATCTTTTGCGGCTGGCTCGTGCGCACGCATTTTGGGCGGGTTTGTGTCTCGATCCGCGAGAACGAGTTGCGCGCCGAGTTGATCGGTTACGACACCCGGCTCTACAAGCTGGGCATCTTCACGATCGGTGCTGCGGTCGCCGGGCTCGCGGGGGTGCTGTTCTCAAACGGGATCGGACGGGTGACGCCGGATGTCTTCAATCTCTACAATGCAGCACTGACGATTATCTGGGTCATTGTGGGTGGACGCGGTACGCTGATCGGACCGATCCTGGGCGCATTCGGACTGTTCTATCTGACATCCTGGCTGGGCTCGAAATCCGTCCTGAACAACAACCGCGTGCTCGGGGTTATCCTGATTGTCTTCGTGCTAGGCGTGCCGAGAGGTGTCGTACCAACCGTCACCGATTGGTTGGACAGCCGACGAAGCCGCAAGGCGCTGCGCGCAAAGGAGCGCCGGCTGCGGCTTCGCCGATCGCGCGCAGCCAGTGCGGAGCCAGCGGAATGAGGCGCGGCGAAGTGGTGCTGGAGACGCGTGGTCTGTCGATGTACTTCGGCGGCGTGAAGGCTGTCGACCGAGTCGACTTTTCGCTCTGGGCAAACGAATTGCGCTGTCTGATTGGACCGAATGGCGCAGGCAAGTCGACGTTCTTTAAGTGTTTGACCGGCCAGCTGATCCCAACGGCAGGCGACGTGGTCATCCGTGACGTCCATGTGGCCGGGCGCGAACCGCACGAGGTCTCGGCACTCGGCGTCGGCATCAAGACGCAGGTGCCGAATGTCTTCAACGGCCTGTCGGTCGAAGAGAACGTCTGGCTCGCCGCGCGGCGTTGGCATGGCAATGCGCGTGCGCGAGCCCTTACGGGAGAAACCCTTGAACGGTTGCAGTTGACCGAGATCCGCGCCGAGAGCGTCGATGCGCTGTCACATGGCCAGCGGCAATGGGTCGAGCTTGGTATGGTCGTCGCCGCGGAGCCCTGGCTGGTGCTGCTCGATGAACCTGCCGCAGGCATGACGCATGAGGAGACGCACCGAACCGCAGAGCTGATCCGGGAAATCAACAAGACAGCGACACTCATTGTCGTCGAACACGATATGCAGTTCATCCGCATGATCTCGAAAACCGTGACACTTTTCCATGAAGGCCGGATCTTGATGGAAGATACGATGGAAGCGATCTCGGCCGATCCGAAAGCCCGTGAAGTCTATCTGGGGACACGGGCATGAGTGCGCTTCTGGATGTTCGCGGTCTGACCTCGGGATATGGCCGGGTGCCGGTGTTGCACGGGATCGACTTTCATGTGGATGATGGCGAGATCGTTGGCATCCTGGGCCATAACGGCATGGGCAAGACGACGCTTCTGAAGACTCTGATGGGGCTCATCCCGTCGACCGGAGGCGTCGTGACATTCGCTGGATTGGACCTTGGCGCCGAACGAACGCCAGAGCGTGCACGCCTCGGCATCGGCTATGTTCCGCAGGGGCGCGGGATTTTCCCGAACCTCAGCGTGTTCGACAATATCCGCATGGGAGTCGCCTCTCACCATGCGGACGAAGAGGACGCGGTCCGGCGCATTTTGCTCGAGTTTCCGCGTCTGGAAAGGCTGTTGGACCGCGAGGGCGGAGCCCTGTCCGGCGGAGAGCAGCAATTGCTGGCGATTGCCCGTGCCCTGATTTCGGAACCCGCACTGATCCTGTTGGCCGAGCCGACCGAGGGCATCCAGCCAAGCATCATCGATGAAATCATCGAGTTGCTGAAGGACCTGAACAGCAAGCGAGGCCTCTCGATCGTCCTGGTTGAACAGAACCTCGATTTCATTCACGAACTGTCAGATCGCGTGCTTCTGCTGCAAAAGGGCGCGATCACGGGCGAGATGTCGGGATCGGATGCCGCTGATCCTGCTCTGATCGACGAGTTCACCGGCTTTGGCGGTGGCAATGGCGCACGTCCGAGTCTGGTTTCAAAACTGGAACCCAGCGCCCACCGACGTGCGGAGACCGCGACAGACCGCAAAGCACCGGCTACCGTGCTCAACGGAAGGATCAGCTACATGACCGCTCAGCGACCGACCCTTGCACAGTTGAAGGATATCACCACCGAACTGGGGATGAGCCTGTCGGACAGCCGGATCCGCGAGTTTCATGAGGTGATGCAGGGCACTCTGGATGCTTATGATGTCGTCGATGCGATGCCGGATTACCTGCCGCCGGTGCTTTATCCGCGCACATCGGGCTATCGTCCGACCGAGGAGGAGAACCCCCTCAACGCGTGGTATGTGAAGACAGAAATCCGGGGTGCGCCACGCGGAAAGCTGCACGGCAAGACGGTGGCGCTGAAAGACAATGTCTGCCTCGCAGGCGTGCCGATGATGAACGGTGCATCGACGCTGAAAGGGTACACGCCGGATGTCGATGCCACGATCGTGACGCGTCTTCTGGATGAAGGCGCGACGATCATGGGAAAGGCGCATTGCGAGTACTTCTGCCTGTCCGGCGGATCGCACACCAACGCGACGGGACCTGTTCATAACCCGCACAAGCATGGGTACTCCGCAGGTGGTTCGTCTTCGGGCTCGGGTGCCCTTATCGGTGGCGGCGTCGTCGACATGGCGATCGGTGGCGATCAGGGCGGTTCGATCCGGATGCCTGCGTCGTTCTGCGGCTGCTATGGCATGAAGCCGACACACGGGCTGGTTCCATACACCGGCGTTATGCCGATCGAGGCGACGATCGATCACACCGGTCCGATGACACAGACAGTGATGGACAATGCGCTGATGCTGGAAGTTCTGGCTGGGCCGGATGGGCTCGACCCCCGCCAGTACGATGTCGTGACCGACAACTATACGGCTGCCGTGACACGCGGTGTGTCTGGATTGAAGATCGGTGTGGTGAAGGAAGGCTTTGGGCGCGACGAGTCCGAACAGGACGTGGATTCAAAGAACCGCGCGGCCGCTGACATGTTCCGGCAGATGGGTGCGAGCGTCGATGAAATCTCGATCCCATGGCACCTGAAAGGCCCGGCGATCTGGACGCCGATCGCGGGCGAGGGCCTGACCAACCAGATGATGCACGGCAATGGCATGGGCACCGGCTGGGAGGGCATGTACACGACCTCGCTGCTGGACTTTCACTCAAACTGGCGCCAGCGCGCGGATGAACTGAGCGACACGCTAAAGATCTGTATGTTCATCGGACAATATTACCTGAAGCACCACCGAGGCCACTATTACGCCAAATCGCAGAACCTGGCTCGGCAGTTGCGCGAGGAATATAACAAGGTTCTGGCGTCCTATGATCTTCTGCTG
>JBHJIZ010000052.1:0-41770 GCA_050043005.1 Paracoccaceae bacterium | reverse complement strand
CGCGCCGATCCTGAACCCGCCGCAATCCGGTATTCTGGGAATGCACAAGATCCAGCAGCGCCCCATGGTCGTTGGCGGCGAGATCGTCGCGCGGCCCATGATGTACCTGGCGCTGAGCTATGATCACCGGATCATCGACGGCAAGGAAGCGGTCACCTTCCTGGTGCGTGTGAAAGAGGCACTCGAGGACCCGCGCCGCCTTTTGATGGATCTCTGATCCGGAGGACCCGGTGCTTCCAGCGATCGTGCCATACCTGACCGTCACGGACGCCAGGGCTGCGTTGGAATTCTATGGTGAAGCGCTGGGTGCCGAGACGCTCATGATCCTTGAGGAAGAAGCGGGAGTTTTCCATGCGCGGGCGCGGATCGCGGGCGTCATCGTGATGCTCTTCGAAGAGAAGACAGGTGCCGATCGGGCCAACCGTGCGCCGGATGCGTTGGGCGGATCACCGGTTGCGATCAGGGTAGAGCTTGGGTCGGCTGAACGGGTGAACGCAGTCGCGGCGCAATGCGCACGGGCAGGGGCGGACGTTCTCGTCTCCCCAGTTGACCGGCCCTGGGGCCGTCTTGCCGAGATCAGGGATCCGCAGGGTCACGTCTGGCGGCTCGCGGCGAGTTCTGGCCAGGAATGACCGAGGGTGGAGCGATTGATGTCCGTGCATGATGTGTTGACCTTTGCGAATGGTTCCGTTGGCGATGCCGATGCGATCATTGTGGCACGCACCAGATGGTTGGCTGCGAGCCACGGGGCACTGACGCGTCCACGCATCGCGCCGGCGGGTTTGTGATGAGCCCGGAGGTCACCGTGCTCGGCTGGGCGGTCGTTCTGGCCTTCGCGCAACTCGTTCTCTATGCGGTCCCGGGAAACTTGCAGTTGGGTGTCGGCTATACGATGGGTCCGCGCGACGAGGCGCGCCCGATGTCCGGGATCGGCGGGCGGTTCCAGCGCGCTTTCAACAACCATATCGAAGGCCTTGCTCTGTTTGCCGCCGCGGTCGCGGTGATCGAGTGGGGAGAGGTGAATTCCCAGGCCACTGCAACGGCTGCGTGGATCTATCTCGGCGCCCGCGTTGCCTATGTCCCGGCTTATGCCGCGGGCATTCCGGGCCTGCGCTCGGCGATCTGGGCGGTCGGTGCGGGTGCCACGTTCTTCATGCTGATGACCGCTTTGCTGTGAGCGGCGGAGGAGATGACTGATGTCCGATTATGATGTTGTGATCATCGGGGGCGGCCCCGGAGGGTATGTCTGCGCGATCCGGGCGGCGCAACTGGGCCTGAAGGTTGCCTGCGTCGAGGGGCGCGGCGCGCTTGGCGGCACCTGCCTAAACGTCGGGTGCATCCCGTCGAAGGCGCTGCTGCATGCCTCGGAACTGGTGCACGAGAGCAACCACACCTTCGATAAAATGGGCATCTCGATCGGCGAGGCCACCGTCGATATGCCGAAAATGCTCGACTACAAGGATGGTGTGATCAAGTCGAACACCGACGGGATCGAGTTCCTGTTCAAGAAGAACAAGGTCGACTACGTCAAGGGCTGGGGCAAGATCACGGCTGCTGGCGAGGTGACGGTCGGCGATCAGGTTCTCAAGACCAAGAACATCGTGATTGCGACCGGGTCGGAACCGGCCAGCCTGCCTGGCGTCGAGGTGGACGAGGAGCGCATCGTCACATCGACCGGTGCGCTGGACCTGCAGCAGATCCCGAAGCGTCTTGTGGTGATTGGCGCGGGGGTGATCGGGCTGGAACTGGGCTCGGTCTGGGGGCGTCTCGGCTCGGAGATCACGGTTGTCGAATTCCTGGACGAGATCACGCCGGGACAGGACGCCGAGGTTCAGCGCAACTTCCAGAAGATCCTGGCCAAGCAGGGCTTCAATTTCATCCTGGGCGCTGCGGTTCAGTCGGTCGAAAAGGGTGCGGCGCTGACGGGCCACTACTAGACCCGCAAGGACGAAGCCGATCATACCCTGGAAGCCGATGTGGTTCTGGTCGCCACCGGGAGACGGCCTTACACCGAGGGTCTGGGGCTCGAGGAGATCGGGATCGAGCCCGAACGCGGCATGGTCAAGACCGATGCCCATTGGCAGACCAATGTTCCGGGGATCTACGCAATCGGCGACGTGATCGCGGGGCCGATGCTCGCCCACAAGGCCGAGGACGAAGGCATGGCGATTGCCGTGCATATCGCCGGAAGGCACGGCCATGTGAACTACGACGTGATCCCCGGCGTGATCTACACGGCGCCCGAAGTTGCCAGTGTCGGCAAGACCGAGCAGCAGTTGAAGGCGGATGGCCACGCCTACAAGGTCGGCAAGTTCGGGTTCATGGCGAACGGCCGGGCCAAGGCGAACTTCGTCACGGACGGGTTCGTCAAGATCCTGGCGGACAAGGCGACCGATCGTATCCTGGGCGCCCACATAATCGGCCCCGCGGCGGGCGATCTGATCCACGAGATCTGCGTCGCGATGGAGTTCGGAGGCTCGGCCGAGGATCTGGCGATGACCTGTCACGCGCACCCGACCTATTCTGAAGCGGTGCGTGAAGCGGCGTTGGCCTGCGGGGACGGACCGATCCATTCCTGACGAAATGTGATCGCTGGGACGATGGCCGGGCCTGACAGGGCTCGGCCTTGTGCGTTAAGACGTGACCAATGACGGGGAGATTGACATGACGAAACTGCTTGGGATCTCGGGCTCGCTGCGCAAGGGCAGCTATAACTCGATGCTCGTGCGCGAGGCGGGGCGGATCTTCGGCCCGGACGCGTTCACGTTTGCCGACATGAACCTGCCCTTGTTCAACGAGGACGTCGAGGCCGAGGGCATTCCCGATGCAGTTCAGACGATCTGCCAGCAGATCAGTGACGCCGATGCGATCGTCCTGTCGACGACCGAGTACAACAAGGGCCCGTCGGGCGTGATGAAGAACATGCTGGATTGGGTGAGCCGACCGCGCCCCGCGCCGATGGTTGGCAAGCCTGTGGCTGTGCTGTCAGCGGCAGCCGGTGATGCGGGGGGGCAGCGCGCGAAGTCGCACATGTACCTGTATCTGATCCCGTTCAAGGTGAAACTTGTCTACGATTCCGAAGTCAATGTCGGGAACGCCGGATCGAAGTTCGACGATGCCGGGCGCCTGACCGACTCGGCGAGCGAGAAGGCGCTGGAGCGGCTGATGTCTGAGTTGAAGGCTGCGATCTGACCGAGGATCCGCACGGCGAGACGACGGCGGCCGATATTCCGCTTGAATTGCTGGTCGGCGCTCAAGTCCGGGCGCTGCGTCAGGCATTGGGGATGACGCTGGCCGATCTTGCGGCGTCGGCATCGCTGTCGACTGGAATGCTCGCGAAGATCGGGAACGGGCAGACCTCGCCCTCGCTGGCGACGCTGCAATCGCTGGCGGCGGCACTGAATATGCCGCTGGGCAGTTTTTTCGAGACGTTCGACCAGAAACGCGAGGCGACGTTCGTGCGCTCGGGTGAGGGATTGACCATCGAGCGTCGTGGGTCGGCCAAGGGTCACAAATACCAGTTACTTGGCCATGGCGTGCGGAGTGCCGTGCAGGTCGAGCCGTTTCTGATCACGCTCGATGAAGGCTCGGATGCCTATCCGATCTTCCGGCATGAAGGCGTCGAGTTCATCTACATGCTGAAAGGCGAGGTCACCTATGCGCATGGTGACAGCACTTATGTCCTGAAGCCCGGAGAGTCGTTGTTCTTCGACTCGGGCGCGACCCACGGCCCGCTCGAGTTGCGGACGTTGCCTGCGGTCTATCTTTCGGTGATCGTGACGCCGCCTTGATTTCACTCAAGGGAAGAAAAATTTCTTGAAAGTGAAATCTTTAATCCGGTATCAGGCGGTCCGAACGGAGGGATCTGGCGATGTGTGGGATTGTTGGCCTCTACTTGAAGACGCCCGCCTTGGAGGGCGATCTTGGTCGCCTGACGGCGCTGATGCTGAGCGAGATGTCGTCGCGCGGACCGGACTCGGCAGGCTTCGCGGTGTACGGCGGGCAGACGGCGCATGACCGTGTATCCGTGCTGTCGCGGACTGGAGAGACGGATTGGTCGGCCTATGAGACGGCTTTGTCCGAAGCCGTTGGCGCGGTTTCGGTTCGCACGTTGTCGGATCATGCGATCTTCGAGACGACGGATGGGCAGGCGGCGCGCAACTGGCTGATTGCCAATGCACCCGATGTCAGCGTGCTGGGCGTCGGTTCGGCGATGGAGCTGTTCAAGGGGATCGGAGATCCGGACGCGGTGGCCGAACGGCTGCATTTGTCGGGCCGGACGGGTACCCATGCGGTGGCGCATACGCGGATGGCGACCGAAAGTGCCGTGACGACCGAAGGCTCGCACCCGTTTTCGACCGGCGCCGATACCTGTCTGGTGCACAACGGATCGCTGTCGAACCATAACGGTCTGCGCACGGTGCTGGAGAAGGACGGCGAAACCTTCCAGACCGAGAACGACTCGGAAGTGGCCGCCGGGTATCTCGCCAACCGGATGCGCAAGGGTGACAGCATCGACGGCGCGATCGGCCACGCGATCCGTGATTTCGACGGGTTCTACACCTTTGCAATCGGCACGCGGGACGGGTTCGCGGTGGTGCGCGATCCGATCGCCTGCAAGCCCGCGGTGATAGCCGAGACGGACGAGTGGGCGGCGATGTCCTCGGAGTTTCGTGCGATTGCCAGAGTGCCGGGTGCTGAGCATGCCGAGATTTGGGAGCCGGAGCCGACGAAGATCTATGCCTGGAGCCGTGCGGAATGAGCGAGGTGAACGGACGCTGCCTGTGCGGAGCGGTGACCTATGCCTATGAGGGCGATGTCAACTGGACCGGCTATTGTCATTGCGAGAGTTGCCGGAGGAACTGTTCGGCGCCGGTCACGACGTTCTTTGCAGTGAACAACGGGCAGTGGCGCTGGACCGGTGTGGCGCCGTCTGTCTATGCGTCGTCGCCCGAGGCCAAGCGCTACTTCTGTGCGACGTGCGGCACGCCGATGGCGTACACGCACGACAAGTTCGATCACGAAATCCACTTCTACGCGGCGTCGCTCGATGACCCGGAGGGTTTCGTACCGACGCAGCACTTCCACTATGACGAACGGCTTCCGTGGCTGCACCTTTCGGATGATTTGAAGAAGCATGGGGTCGGCGGGTTATGAGCGCGAATACCGATCTGGACTTCGCGACCCTGAACCGGCGCGAGATCAACAAGGCATTGCAGCAGGCCGAGGCGGGAGCCGTCACCGTGCTGAACCCTGGCGGAGCGCACGCAGTTGCCTGTGGTTTGCTGAGCCCCGTCGAGGTGACGGTGAAGGGGCATTGCGGCTACTATGCCGGTGGCATGAACAAGGTCGCCAGCATCACGATAGACGGCAATGCCGGCACCGGTGTCGCCGAGAACATGATGTCCGGTACGGTGCGGGTGACCGGTGATGCCTCGCAATCGGCCGGGGCGACCGCGCATGGCGGGTTGCTGGTGGTCGAGGGCAATACCTCGGCGCGCTGCGGGAGCTCGATGAAGGGTATCAACATCGTGGTCGGCGGAAATGTCGGCCACATGAGCGCGTTCATGGGGCAGGCCGGGCGGCTCGTGGTCTGTGGTGATGCGGGCGCTGATCTGGGCGACTCGATTTACGAGGCGCGGCTCTATGTGCGTGGCTCGGTGAAATCGCTCGGCGCGGACTGCATCGAGAAAGAGATGACGCCGCATCATCTTGCCAGGCTGACGGAGTTGCTTGCGCAGGCCGGTTTCGATCACGATCCGGCGGAGTTCCGGCGCTATGGATCTGCCCGCAAGCTCTACAATTTCAGCATCGACCAGATGGACGCATACTGATGGCTGACTACGGCAACGCACCCCGCACGACCCCGCGCAAGGCGGCTTCCTTCGATGACTACACAGTGTCCGAAATCCGCCGTGCTGCGGCGACGGGGATCTACGACATTCGCGGTGGCGGCGCGAAACGGCGGGTGCCGTGTTTCGACGATCTGGTGTTCCTGGGCGCGTCGATGTCGCGGTACCCGCTGGAAGGCTACCGCGAGGCCTGCGGAACCGATGTCATCCTGGGTGACCGGTTTGCCTCGAAGCCATTGCATCTGAAGACGCCGATCACGATCGCGGGCATGTCCTTCGGGTCGCTCAGCGCACAAGCGAAGGAGGCCTTGGGGCGCGGCGCGTCCGCCATGGGCACGTCTACCACGACGGGCGATGGCGGTATGACACCGGAGGAGCGCGGGCATTCGGATCTGCTCGTCTACCAATACCTGCCGAGCCGTTATGGCATGAACCCCGACGATCTGCGCAAGGCCGATGCGATCGAGGTTGTGGTCGGGCAGGGTGCCAAACCCGGTGGCGGCGGGATGCTGCTGGGCCAGAAGATCAACGAGCGCGTGGCCGACATGCGAACGCTGCCTCAGGGTGTCGACCAACGCAGTGCCTGCCGACATCCTGATTGGACCGGGCCCGATGACCTGGAGATCAAGATCCAGGAACTGCGCGAGATCACGTCCTGGGAAAAGCCGGTCTATATCAAGGTTGGCGCCGCCCGACCCTACTATGACACGGCGCTTTCGGTGAAAGCGGGTGCCGATGTGGTCGTGGTTGACGGAATGCAGGGTGGCACGGCGGCGACGCAGGAGGTGTTCATCGAGCATGTCGGGATCCCGACGCTGCCCGCTGTGCGCGAGGCTGTGCGCGCGCTGAAGGATCTGGACGCCCATCGCAAGGTTCAGTTGGTTGTCTCGGGCGGTATCCGCTCTGGCGCAGATGTTGCGAAGGCACTGGCCATGGGGGCGGACGCGGTCTCGATCGGGTCCGCCGCGTTGATCGCGCTGGGCGATCAAGACCCGGCGTACGAGGAAGAATACCAAAAGCTCGGCTCGACTGCGGGGGCTTACGACGATTGGCACGAGGGTCAGGACCCGGCCGGCATCACCACGCAGGAGCCGCATCTTGCCACCCGGCTCGATCCCGTGAAGGCCGGGCACCGGCTGGCGAACTATCTGGCCGTGATGACGATGGAGTTGCAGACGCTTGCCCGGGCGAATGGCAAAAGCCATGTTCGCAATCTGGCGCCAGAGGATCTCGCCGCGCTGACCGTTGAAGCGGCTGCGATGGCGGGCGTACCGCTGGCTGGAACGACCTGGATACCTGGCCGGTAGCAGGTTACTTGGCCGGTAGGGAGCGAGCGTTGATGTCCGAAGTTGCTGTCGTCGACATTGCCAGCCTGTTCGGAGATGAGCCTGATCCGGCGACCGACAACGCCATTGCAGGGCAGTTCGCGACCGAGGCCGCCATCGTCGTGTCGGGGTTTCCGGGATCGAAGACGCTCGAGGAGCGCGTGGCGTACCTGCGGTCCTTCTTTGCCACGCCGGATTCTGTGAGGCGCAGATTGGCCACACGGCGGCACGAGCCGCGCAATCCAAACCTTTATCGGGGTTACAATCCGCCGCCGGTCAAGCCGCACTGGTCCTACAACGAAACGTTCGACATCGGTCCCGAACCGCCTTTGCCCGCACCGGATCTGCCCAGCCGTGCCGCGTTCACGGAGGAGAACGTCTGGCCCTCGGACGCGGAGATGCCCGGATGGCGTGACGCCGCTTTGTCTTACGTGCGCGATTGCAAGGCAATTGCTGCGGCGGTGATCCGCTCGGCCGCACGGGGTCTGGGGGTCAATCCAACACAGTTCGATGTGATCTGCGAAAGCGAGAACAGCACGCTGCGCCTGCTGCACTACCCGGTTATGCCCGAGGGATTTGAGCTTTTGAACACGGATGGCTCGGCAAAAGCGCATCTGGTGGATGGCCGCCCGACGATCACGCGCGAACACGTCGATACCGGCGGTCTGACGATCCTGTGGCAGGACGATCAGGGTGGTTTGCAGATGAAGGGTCGCGACGATGTCTGGCGCGACGTGCCGACCGGCGACGGTCTGCTCTCGATCCATTGCGGGGATCTGCTCTCGACAATCGGTGGCCCAGCTCTGGCATCGACGCCGCACAGGGTGCTCGGCACGTCCGGTGAGCGTTTCTCGATCGGCTACTTCATCGAGCCTGAATTCATGTCGCACGTGATGCCGCCCAACGGTGCCGAGGCGAAGACCTATGGTCAGCATCTGACCGATGCCTTCCCGACGCGCTTTCTCCCTCCTGGCAGCGTGGCAGCGGCCGGTTGACACAAGACGGGACAATTTGCCCGATCTATGCCACATTTCAGAACGAAAACGTAAAGTGGTGAGTGGGTGCAGTCTTGGGGCTGCGGTCAGTGAGAGTGGGGAAAATCGTGGAGACTCAGGAGGATGCCCGACAGGTCGGGCGGCACTTGACATCGGCCGAGACGGTCGAGTTGGCACGGATCCAGAAGGATCCTTCGGTCATCGGCTATGCGGTGTTGGATCTGGATGGCAATCAGATCGAGGCGAGCGGGGTCTGGGCCTCGCAGATCGCGCCGGTCTTCGCCAATGTCTTCGATCTGGCCGATCGGATGGGCGGGGAATTCGGCGAAGAGGACGGCTGTCCTGTCCTGTTCATGGAAAGCCCTGATTTCGAGGTGGCGGGGCTGCTGCTGACCTCGGCCCGTGCGGTGATCATCAAGCGCAAGCCGAAGCGCGTGGCGGAGGGATTGCGCAGTGTCGAGTGACGCAGGGCCGGTCGGCGTCGTTCTGGACAAGATCTGCGCTCATAACACCGACGTGTTGGGCTGCGTCGTCGCGCGCGATGGTGCCGTCTATCAGAACCTGCCCGAGATGTACGAGCTGGTGGATACGGCGGACGTGGTCGAGCAGGCCGGGAACATGCTGGAACTCACGCAAGGTCTCGAGACCGAACACGCGCCGTTCGACCAGGTGTTCCTCGAGTATGATCACCACGCGGTCTATGCGCGGCGGTTGGAGCAGGGCGTGCTGCTGCTGCTCAACAAACCGATGGAACGTGCGCAGTTCAAGAAGATGCAGCTGGGCGTGAACCTGTTCCTGAAGCCGTTGAACCGTGCTTTGGCCGACACGACAGCAAGCCCGAAGGTACCCGACGAACAGCAAGAAGGCGGTGCGATCCGCAGGACGAACCGCAAACGCTGGTTCTGACACGGCTTTCCTGCGCGCGCGGTCTTGACCGGGCGGGGCGGTTGCTCTCCGATGGCGGCAACGACACGCCATGCAGGGAGCACAGCATATGGCAACCGATCTCGCCAAGGAAGCCAAGGCGCGGGGCATCAATTACTTTCTGATCTCGTTCACGGACCTGTTCGGCGTGATGCGCGCCAAACTGGTTCCGGCCAGCGCGATCAAGGACATGGCCAAGGAGGGTGCCGGTTTCGGCGGCTTCGCGGCCTGGTTGGACTCGACACCGGCCGAGCCCGACATCTTTGCGATCCCGGATCCCGAAAGCCTGATCCAGTTGCCCTGGAAGCCCGAGGTCGGCTGGCTTGCGTCGGACGTCTGGTGCGAGGGGGTCGAGTTGGACCAGACGCCGCGCAACACGCTGAAACGGGTGCTCAAGGACGCCGCGTCCAAGGGCTGGAACATGAAGCACGGGGTTGAGTGCGAGTACTTCCTCGTCAACCCGGACGGTTCGGCCATTGCGGACGCGCATGATACGCAGGAAAAGCCCTGCTATGACGTCGCCGCCCTGCTGCGCCGCTACGACGTGATCCGCGAGATCTGTGACGCGATGCAGGCGTTGGGCTGGGGGCCGTACCAGAACGACCACGAGGATGCGAACGGACAGTTCGAGATGAACTGGGATTTTGACGACGCGCTGATCACGGCCGACCGGCACGCGTTCTTCAAGTACATGGTCAAGTCGATCGCCGAGAAACACGGCCTGCGCGCGACCTTCATGCCGAAGCCGTTCGCTGATCTGACGGGCAATGGTTGCCACGCCCATGTCTCGATCTGGGGGACGGGTGGCGTGGCCAAGGGCAAGGAGAAGAACCTGTTCGCCGACAAGAAGGGCGAGTTGGGGGTCTCGAAGCTGGGCTACAATTTCATGGGTGGGCTGATGGCGCATGGAACTGCGCTGACGGCGATCTCGAATCCGACCGTGAACAGCTACAAACGCATCAATGCGCCACGCACGACGTCGGGGGCCACATGGTCCCCCAACACGCTGACCTATGGCGGTAACAACCGCACGCACATGATCCGCATTCCCGACGCCGGGCGGTTCGAGTTGCGGCTGGCCGACGGTGCTGCCAACCCGTATCTCTATCCAGCGGCGGTGCTAGCGGCGGGACTTGACGGAATGACCCGGGAGCTGGATCCCGGCAAGCGGCTCGACATCGATATGTATGCCGAGGGCCACAAGGTTCGGGGTGCCAAGAAGCTGCCTCTGAACTTGTTGGACGCGCTGCGTGAACTTGACAAGAACCGTACGCTCAAAGGCGCACTGGGGCCGGCCGCAGATGCTTTCATCAAGCTGAAGATGGGCGAGTGGAACGACTATTCCCGGCACCTGACGCAGTGGGAGCGCGAACACACGCTGGACTGTTGACCCGGGTGCGCGGCGTTCCGGGCGCTGTGTAGCGTGAAATGCTGCTCTGCTGAACTGGGACCGCCCCGAGCGGTGACAGGCGGTCCCGGGTCTTCGCCCGGGACACCTCGCAGACGAAAGGAGACCGATGCGCTTCTCCGGCAAATCCGTCCTGATCACGGGTGCGACGCGCGGGATTGGCAAGGCCTGTGCCGAGGCCTTCCTGCGCGAAGGCGCGCGCGTCGCGATCAATGGCAGGACGCCGGACTCGGTCGCAACGGCAATGCCTGCGTTTGATGGCGAGGTCGTTGCAGCGCCCGGAGATGTGTCGACCGCTGACGGTTGCCGCGTTGCCGTGCACAAGGCTTTGGACGCCTTCGGTGGCCTTGCTGTTCTGGTCAACAATGCCGGGATCTTCCGTCGTGCGACCATCGAAGCGATGGAGGAAGCGGACTGGGACGCAGTCATGGCCGCAAACATCAAGTCGGTCCAGTTCTGCACGAAATACGCCATCCCGGCGCTGTGGGAGGCGCGCGGCAACGTGATCAACATCGCCTCGGAGTCCGGGCTGAACGGGTATCCGGAGACGACGGCCTACTGCGCGTCGAAGGGCGCGGTGGTGAACCTGACCCGCGCCATGGCGATGGAGCTTGCCCCGGAAATCCGGGTCAACGCGCTTTGCCCGGGTGTGGTCGAGACCGATATGTCGCGTGCGGGTTTTGCGGTCGATGGAGACGCCGAAGAAGGCATCCGCCGGCAGCACATGGCCTATCCGTTGCAGCGTATCGGAACACTTGAACAGGCGGCGGAGGCGGTGCTGTTTCTTGCATCAGAGGGTGCCGGGTTCATCTCGGGCGCGGCCCTGCCCATGGAAGGTGGTGCCAACGTCGGCAAGTGGGCCTGAAGGCGTACCCGCAGGTTGATCTTTTCAGCGCCGCGATTTGTCGGCTGGCGGTGTGTTCGGAATCGGCCTAGGAAATCTTCGGCGATACGCATCGCTCAGATCACCCCGCGCGAGGCCCCGATCCGATGACCGGCAACACCCGCGGCATCCTTTTGATGCTGCTGTTCACGATCGTGCTGCCGTTCAACGATGCGATCACCAAGATCCTGATCACCGACTACGAGGCCGGGCAGCTTTTGGCGATCCGCTTTGCCTTTCTTGTCGTTTTGCTGGGCCTGCCGGGTGTGTTTCTTCCAGCACCGGTGATCCTGCGTCCTGTCGGTCGCGGGCTTCTGATGGTGCGCGGTCTGCTCATCGCCACCGCGTCGCTGTTCTATGTCTCGTCGCTGGCCTATTTGCCGCTGGCCACCACCACAGCGATTTCCATGCTGTTTCCGCTGATCGTCACCGCCCTTTCGCCTTTTGTGCTGGGGGAGCGTGTCGGTGTGATCCGTTACTCCATGGTCGGCGTTGGCTTCATCGGGGCGATGCTGGTTGTGCAACCATCGCTTCAGGGTGTTGGCCGGGGCGAGATGCTCGCTTTGGGCGCTCCGCTCTGCTTTTCGGTCTATGTCCTGATGACCAGGCGCATGTCAGGGCAGTCGACGCAACTTGGACAGTTGTTCTGGACGTCGATCGGGGCATTCGTTCTGCTGGGCGTGCTTGGCTGGCAGGTCTGGCGCGATCCCGATGCATTCGGTTGGGGGATGATCGTTCTGACGGGGCTCTTTGCGCTGGTGATCTATATGTTGCAAATCGCCTCGCTTTCGGTGGGTGAGGCCAGTGTGATCGTGCCATTCAACTATGCGGCGCTGGGGACGTCGGCGGTGGTCGGATACATGATCTGGGGTGAGCTGCCGAACGGGCTGGCTCTGGCCGGGATCGGGTTGATCGCGCTGTCCGGCGTCATCATCGCGGTGCGATCCTGATGCTTGTGCACCGCGGTCCTGCATGGTCTGCTGGAGTCCTAGGGAGAAGAGAATGACGAACCACTATCGCAAGTCTGCGGCCGAGATCGCAGCCCTCGTGACGGCACGCGAGATCACCGCACGCGAAGTCGCCGAGGATGCTCTGGCCCGGATCGACGCCGTCAATCCGGCCATCAACGCCGTCGTGCAGCACCTGCCCGAGCAGGCCCTAGCCGAGGCCGACCGTGTCGATGCGATGATCGCGCAAGGCGGTGATCCCGGTCCGTTGGCTGGCGTACCGACGACAATCAAGGTCAATACCGATCAGGAAGGCATGGCGTCCACCAACGGCTTGCGGATCCAGAAGGATCTGATCGCGGAACAGGATAACCCGGTCGTTGCCAATTTGCGCAAGGCAGGTGCTGTGATCATTGGGCGGACCAACACGCCCGCGTTTTCGCTGCGCTGGTTCTGCCGCAATTCGTTGCATGGCCACACCAAGAACCCGCGCGATCCGGCTCGGACACCGGGCGGATCCTCGGGCGGGGCCGCCTCGGCCGTCGCTGCCGGGATTGGTGCGCTCGCCCATGGAACCGATATCGCGGGATCGGTACGCTATCCGGCCTATGCCTGTGGCGTGCACGGTCTCCGAACCACACTGGGCCGCGTGCCCGCGGTCAATTTCACGTCCGGTGATCGCCAGATCGGTGCGCAGGTCATGGCGGTATCCGGACCGCTCGCGCGCACGATCGACGATGTCGAACTGGGGTTACACGCGATGGCTGCCGAGGATCTGCGCGATCCATGGTGGGTGCCGGTGCCGGTGCACCTGCCAGAGCTGCCCAAACGTGCGGCGCTGTGCGTGGCGCCCGATGGGATGCAGACCGCTCCTGAGGTCGAGGCGGCGCTGCGCGAGGCTGCCCGCGCATTGACCGACGCCGGATGGATGGTGACCGAGATCGACACGACGCCACCGCTGCGCGAGGCCGCCCTGCGGAACGTGGAGCTCTGGATGGCCGAATACCAGTCTGGCGGGAGTCAGGCGATCCTCGACGAGGACGATCCGGACGCGAACCATGTCTATGCCATGCTGTCCGAGATCTCCGCGCCACCTGATGTGAACGGCCTTCTCGATACCTTGCGTGTCAGGGCCGGTCTGGTTCGGGACTGGCAGATGTTTCTGGCCGATCACACACTGATGTTGTGCCCGGTTTCCGGCGAGTTGCCGTTCCCGGATTTGCTGGATGTCGAAAGTGCCGAAAGTTTCCGGCGCTGTTTCGATGCCCAGCTTCTGCAGGTCGGCACGCCGTTCATGGGTTTGCCGGGACTGACCGTCTCGACCGGGTTGGTCGGAACGGTGCCAGTCGGTGTGCAACTGGTCGGTGGGCGGTACCGCGAGGACGTGTTGCTGGACGCGGGCAGGATCATCGAGGCTGCGGGAACGCCGCCGATGCCGTGTGATCCAAGTCCCGCGTGACGCTGACCGACAACGCCAAGGGAGCCCTCTGGATGTCGGCTTCGATGGCCGGCTTCGTCGTCAACGATGCGCTGATGAAAACGGTGTCGGACGATGTGCCGTTGTTCCAGATCATCTTCATCCGCGGGCTGTTTGCATCGGTTCTGATCATCCTGTTTGCCTGGGCGCGCGGCGCCTTGCGCTTCGGGTTCGCCGCGCGCGATCGCAAGCTGATTGGCTGGCGTCTGGTCAGCGAGGTGCTGAGCACGGTTTTGTTCCTTACGGCGCTGTTCAACATGCCACTCGCAAACGCCGTGGCGATCATCCAGGCTGCGACGCTTTCGGTCGCGCTCTGTGCCGCCTGGTTCCTGGGCGAACAGGTCGGCTGGCGCCGCTACACCGCGATTGTGATCGGTTTCGCCGGTGTGCTGCTGATCGTCCGGCCGCTTGGCGCGGACTTCAACATCTATGCGCTCGCGGCCTTGGCAGCTGTTGCCTCGATCACTCTGCGCGACCTGATGACCCGGCAGATCTCACGCAGTGTGCCGGGGTTGGCGGTGACGGTTCTGACCAGCCTGACAATCACGACGATGGGCGGGATCGGGACGGCGTTTTCGGATTCCGTGCCGGTCCCCTGGGAGCATGTCGCGGTCCTGTGCGGTGGCTCGATGTTCCTGCTGGTCGGCTACTATGCCGGGGTCGAGGCGATGCGCGTGGGCGAGATCGGCTCGGTCTCGCCGTTTCGATACTCCAACCTCGTCTGGGCGATTGTCCTCGGGTTCGCGATCTTCGGTGAGATACCGGATTTGCTGACATGGATTGGTGCGGCGATCATCGTTCTGAGCGGTCTTTACACATTGCACCGGCAACGGGTGCGCGGCGGCGCGTAAGCCATCGCGTTCACTGACCTTCGCGCACGGTGTGGATCGCGTGCCAGATCCGCCCGGGCGTCAGTGGTTTCTCGACATGGCGCACACCGAGTGAGCGTAACGCATCCATCACCGCGTTCACCACCAGACCCGGTGTGCCGATCGACGGCATCTCGCCAACACCCTTGGCCCCGATCATCGAGTTCGGGCTGGCCGTCGGCATCCAGCTGTTCCCGAAGAACGGAACATCATCGGCGCGCGGCAAAGTGTAATCCATCAGAGAGCCTGTCAGCGGCTGGCCGTCCGGGCTGAAGGACATGCCTTCCAGCAGCGCTTCGCCGATGCCTTGTGCCAGCGCGCCGTGGATCTGCCCCTCCGCCGCCGGTTCATTGAAGACCTGTCCCAGATCGTTGACGCAGGTCAAGCGGTCGAGCCTGACTTGCCCGGTTTCCGGGTCCAATTCCACTTCGCAGGCCATCGCGCCATTCGGGAAGGTTGTATGCGTGCCTTCGAAGTCCACCTGGGCGACGCAGCCGGGTTCGTCTTCTTCGGTTGGCAGTGCCGCTGCGACCTCGGCCAACGAGACTTTCCTGTCGGTGCCAGCGACCCGAAAATCGCCTGCGCCGTATTCGACATCAATTCGCGCGGCTTCGAGCATCTCGGCGGCTTGGACTTTCGCTTGATCCAGCATCGCCAGGGCCGTGCGGTGCACGGTGTTTGCAGCGACCGGCATCAGGTTCGAGCCGCCCGTGCCGCCGCCGGTTTCCAGAAACGCGCTATCGCCCTGTTCAACGCGAATGCGGTCGGCCGGGATTTCCAGCGTTTGGCTTGCCACGATCGCAAGCGTTTCGCGGTGACTCTGACCGGAGTCCTGGCTGGATGTGCGGACAATCACCGTACCATCGGGCATCGCGCGGACCTCGGAACGTTCCGCTGTCGATCCACCGGTAGCGTGGAGCGTGAACCCGACCGAGGCACCGCGGATCAGTCCCTGGTCATCCGAGCCTTCTTTCCGTTCATCGACGCCCTCCCAGTCTGCCGCATCGAGCATGCGATCAAGGATCGCCGGGAAGTTGCCGCCGTCGAAGGTCTCGCCGACTGCGCTGCGATAGGGCAGGTCTTCGGGTTGGATCAGGTTCTGGCGTCGCAGTTCAACCCGATCTCGTCCCAGTGTTTCGGCAGCCAGGTCGATCAGCCGTTCCAGCACATGGGCGCATTCCGGCTTGCCGGCGCCGCGATAGGCATCGGTCGGCACCGCGTTGGTCAGCATCGCCTCGACGCGGTAGGTCAGTCCGGGGATCTTGTAGACCTGATTGAACGGGCGGATCGTGTTGGACGAGACGATGTTCGGCGCGGCCGTGTTCAGAAACGCGCCCATGTCAGCCTTGGCGTTGATCTCGAAGGCGAGGAACCGCCCGTCCGCAGCCACCGCCAACCGGGCAATATCTGCCCGTGCGCGTCCACCCACATCCGCCGTGAATGCCTCGGAGCGCGATCCCTCCCACGCAACGGTCTGCCCGCTTAGGCGTGCGGCCAGCATGACCAGCACATGCTCGGGGTACGGCCAGATCTTTACCGCGAAACTGCCGCCGACGTTCGGAGTCTGGACACGGATCGTTTGTGGATCAACGCCAAGGCATGCCGCCATCGCAGCGCGGATGCCGACAACGCCTTGCGAGGGCGTGACAAGGGTATAGCGCCCGTCTTCAAATTGCCCGAGTGCCGCGCGGGTCTCGATCGGAGAGATCGCAATCCGAGGATGCAGAATCTCGGCTTCGACCACATGCGCGGCCTGCGCGAAAAGCTCTGCCGCTTTGTCCGGGTTGCCACCCGTCCAACGGAACGATCGGTTCTCGAGGATCTCTGGCCAGATCTGTGCGCCTTCGTGGGCGCGGGTCACATCCGTGACGGCGTCAAGTTCTTCGATGTCCAGGCCGATCGCTTCGGCGGCGTCCTGCGCCTGTTCAAGCGTCTCCGCGACCACGGCCGCCACCGGTTGGCCCGCATAGGCGACCTTTTGTTCGGCCAGGACTGGGCGGCGTGGCTCGAAGAATGGCCCATCCGTGCATGCTGGCTTCGCGCGCAACGCCATGGGTTGAACGCCCTCGCGCGCCAGATCCTCCGCTGTCAGGACCAGATGCACGCCAGGCATTTCCGATGCTTCAGCGATATCCAGTGCTTCGATGACGCCGTGCGCGACCGGAGAGCGCAGCACCACCATATGAAGCTGCCCGGGCTTTCGGATGTCCGAAGTGTAGGGTGCGGTCCCGGTCAGGCGCGCTGTTGCATCGAACCGCTCAGGCGCGTCCATAGCCGCCCCCTGAAGGCGTTTGCATCACGAACACGTCGCCCGGATAGACCTCGTTCTGGTCATTGCCTCCGTGCTCGACGCGGCTGCCGTCGGCCCGTTCGATCCACTCGCGGCCAACCTCGCCCGGCGCTCCGCCATCGACGCCAAATGGTGGTACGCGCCGGTGCGAGCACAGCGTCGTCACAGTCATCTGCTCGAGGAAGCGCATCTTGCGCGTGATCCCGTCGCCGCCCGTGTGGTGCCCGATCCCGCCCGAGCCGCGCCGGATCGACCATTCCTCCAGCCGCACGGGGAAGCGAAATTCCAACATCTCCGGATCGGTGCCGCGTGTGTTGGTCATGTGTGTCTGGATCGCCGAGCACCCGTCGAAATCGGGCCCGGCCCCCGTACCGCCGCAGATCGTTTCATAGTTCTGGATGCGCTCGTTGCCCCAGACATAGTTGTTCATCGTGGCCTGCGAGCCCGCCATCACTTTCAGCGAGGCCATCAGCGCGTTGCACATCAACTGGCTGACCTCGGTGTTGCCAGCGATCACTGCCGAGGGATACTGCGCGTTGATCATGCTGCCTGCGGGCGCGATGATTTTGAGCGGCTTGAAGCAGCCTTCGTTCAGCGGAATCTCGTTCCCGACCATGGCGCGGAAGACATACAGCACCACGGCATGGCAGACCGCCAGCGGTGCGTTGTAGTTGTAGGGGTTCTTGTCGGCGGTGCCAGAGAAGTCGATCTCGGCCTGGCGGTTTTCTTTGTCGACGCGCACCGCGACACGGATAAACTCGCCATTGTCGAGTTCGTAGTCGTACGAGCCGTCGGTCAACGCGGTGATCACCCGGCGGACACACTCTTCGGCATTGTCCTGAACGTGTTTCATATAGGCGTGGACCACGGCCAAGCCGAACTGCCGGATCATCTTCTGCACTTCACGCACGCCGGTTTCGTTCGCAGCGACCTGTGCTGCAAGGTCCGCCATGTTCTCATCGATGTTGCGGCATGGATACTTGCCCGATGCGAGCAGCGCCCGGGTCTCGGCCTCGCGGAACTCTCCGGCATCGACCATCTTGAAATTGTCGATCAGGACGCCCTCTTCTTCGATGTGACTCGAATCTGGCGGCGCAGATCCCGGCGTCTTGCCGCCGATATCCGCATGGTGACCGCGTGAGGCGACATAGAACTGCACGACGCCGGTTTCCTCGTCGAAGACCGGCGTGATGACTGTGACATCTGGCAGGTGGGTGCCGCCATTGAACGGCGCATTCAGAACAAAGACGTCGCCCGGAACCATGTCCGGATTCAGCCGGATCACTGTCCGGATCGACTCCGACATCGAGCCGAGGTGCACTGGCTCGTGCGGCGCATTGGCGACCAGCCCGCCGGTCGGGTCGAACAGCGCACAGGAGAAATCCAGCCGCTCCTTGATGTTCACTGAATAGGCCGTGTTGGCGAGCGTGGCGCCCATCTGTTCCGCGATCGACATGAAGAGGTTGTTGAACACCTCGAGCATGACTGGGTCGGCCTTCGTGCCGACGGCCTCCTGCCGTTCTAGCGGGATGATACGTGTCAGGATCAGATGGCCGAAGGTGTTGATGGTGCCGCGCCAGCCCGGTTCGATGACATTCGTGCCGGTCGGCTCCTTGATGATCGCCGGACCGGTCACGGCTTGTCCGGGCTGCATAACTGTCCGGTCATAGAGCGGGATGCCAAGGTGCTTGCCGTTGAAATAGGCCGGAACGTCATCCACGGGTTTGGGCGCGACGTCTGTTTCGGGCGCTTCGCGGTCGGCCACGTCCGAGGCACCGCCGATTGCCTCGACGGCGAGGGCTTCAAACACCAACTCTCGGTCGCCTGCCGTGAATCCGAAACGCGCCTTGTGTGCCGCGTCAAAGCGGTTGCGCAGGTCTTCCTGGCTGCCGAAGTCGACCTCCAGCGCCTGGTGAGAGCCACGATAGCGCAGGTGCGCCCGCTGCTCGATACGGATCGCATTCGGGTCGACGCCCTGATCGATCACCTCTTGCCGCGCTTCGTCGGCAAGCCGCTCCAGCATGGTCCGCGCGCCGTCGATGGCGGTGACAGGCGCTTCGTACTGGCGCTCGCGCAAGCTGCGGATCTCGGCCAGACCCATACCATAGGCCGAGAGAACGCCCGCGTAGGGGTGGATGAACACGGTCTCCATGCCCAGGGCATCGGCCACCAGGCAGGCATGCTGCCCGCCCGCGCCGCCGAAGCACTGCAGTGCATATTGGGTGACATCATAGCCGCGTTGGACGCTGATCTGCTTGATTGCATTCGCCATGTTCTCGACGGCGATGCGCAGGAAACCGTCGGCCAAGTCCTCTGGTGGACGCTCGGGCTCTTCGGTCGCCGCCGCGATCTCACTGGCCAGCGCCTCGAATTTCTGGCGGACGATCAACTCGTCCATCGGCTGGTCGGCGTTTGGTCCGAAGACGGCCGGGAAGTGTCCGGGGTTCAGCTTGCCGAGCATCACGTTGCAATCGGTCACAGTCAGGGGCCCACCGCGCCGGTAACATGCTGGTCCCGGATTGGCGCCCGCGCTGTCGGGGCCGACCTGAAAGCGCCCATCCCGGAAGAACAGGATCGAGCCACCGCCTGCCGCCACCGTATGGATGTTCATCATCGGCGCGCGCATGCGCACGCCCGCGACTTCGGTCTCGAAACTGCGTTCATACTGTCCGGCATAATGGCAGACATCCGCCGAGGTGCCGCCCATGTCGAACCCGATCAGCTTGTCGTGACCCGCGAGCGCGCCGGTCTTCACCATACCGACGACACCGCCTGCGGGGCCCGACAGGATCGCGTCCTTGCCCTGGAAAAGGGTCGCATCGGTTAGCCCGCCATTGGATTGCATGAACATCAGCCGTGTGCCCTCGGCTCCGCCCAGTTCGTCCGCGACCTGGTTCACGTAGCGGCGCAGGATCGGGCTGAGATAGGCGTCGACAACCGTCGTATCTCCACGTGAGACGAGCTTCATAAGCGGTGAGGTCTGGTGCGAGACCGAGATCTGGCCGAAGCCAAGCTCGGCCGCGATCGCGGCGACGCGTGCCTCGTGGTCCGGGTTCAGATAGCCGTGCATAAAGGCGATGGCGACGCTGTCGATCCCGTCCGACTTGGCCTGTTCCAGCGCTGAGCGGGCAGTTGCTTCGTCAAGATCGTGCACGATCTCGCCCGTTGCGTCGAGGCGGCCGGGCACCTCGGCCACCCGCTCATAGAGCAGCTCCGGTAATTGGATGTTCAGATCGAACAGCTTCGGTCGTGCCTGATAGCCAATGCGCAAAAGATCGCCGAAGCCGTCCGTGATCAGCAGCAAAGTGCGATCGCCCTTGCGCTCGAGCAGCGCGTTTGTCGCGACGGTCGTGCCCATCTTGACGGCTTCGATCGTTCCGGCCGGGATCGGCTCGCCTTCGGCCAGGCCGAGAAGTTCCCGGATCCCCTGGACGGCTGCATCGCGGTACTGCTCGGGATTTTCGGACAGCAACTTGTGCAGGACGATGCCACCATCCGGCTTGCGGCCCACGATGTCCGTGAACGTGCCGCCGCGATCGACCCAGAACTGCCACATGTGGGGAACCTCCGTCAGAACGATCCCTTACGTGGCGCGAAAATCTGTCAGAGTAAACCGTGCACCATTGACGCGTACCCAACTTCTGCGACACGGGTGCCTGATAGCCCTGCCTGGGAGGACATCTTGACCGATCCTGTTGAACTCAGTGGCGCGGGTCTGACGATACCGGCGCTGTCCGACATTGCTGAAGGGCGTGAGGTGAAGCTTTCGGCGCAAGGGCGTGCGAGCATGCAGAGAACGCGCGATGTGCTGATGTCCGCGATCGCCGAGGGCCGACCGATGTACGGCATCACTACGGGGCTGGGGCCGCGCGTGGTCGAACGGCTGTCGCCGGATGCGCAGGTGCGCATGTCCGTGAACACGGTGCGTGGACGCGCACACGCCGTTGGCCGGGCTTTGCCCGTGCCGGTGGTGCGGGCCGCGATGGCGGTGCGGATCAATGGTCTTCTGACGGGCGCTTCGGGCGCTGATCCGGCATTGGCCGACCTGCTGGCCGGGTGTCTGAACGCCGGGCTGACACCTGTGATCGGCGAGACGGGTTCAATCGGCGCTGCCGACCTGATGTGGGGTGGGATGATGGGACTCGCCCTGCTGGGCGAGGGTGAGATGGACACACCGTCGGGGCGACTGCCTTCTGCCCGTGCGCTGGAGGCAGTTGGACTGCGACCCTACAACCCCGGCCCGCGCGAGGGGTTGGCGATGGTCTCGCATTCCGCCACGGTTGCCGGGATCGCCGCGATGGGGCTTGCTCGGTTCGTGGTGGCGTTCGAGACGCTGCAGACCGCTGCCGCGATGTCGTTGGAAGGGTTTCGCGGGAACCTTACGCCATTCGATCCAGACGTATTGGCGAAGCGCCCTCAGCCGGGGCAGGACGTTGCGGCGGAAGGGATTCTGCGCCGACTGGAAGGATCCTTGCTGCGTATGCCTGGGAATGCACGGCGCGTGCAGGATCCACTGTCGATGCGCAACATTCCGCAGATCCACGGTGCTGTTCTCGCGGCGCAGGATTTTGCGCGAGAAGCTGTCGAGACCGAGATCAACGGCGCATCAGACAATCCTGTGGTCCTGGCGGAGCGCGACGAGATCCTGTCTGCGGGAGGGTATCTGACGCCACATCTGTCCATTGCGCTGACAACGCTCAATCAAGCCATCCTGCACGCGGCATCGGCTCAGGTCGCGCGCATGGCGAAGACGCTGATGCCGAGGTTTACTGATCTGCCCGTGGGACTGGCGTCTGCCGATGTCGACAGTGCCGGGATCGCCCCGGCGACGAAAACCTCCGAGGCCCTGTTCTCCGAGATCGTCCAGCTTGCCCAGCCGTCGCCGGTCTATCCCTCGGGTGCCGCAGACGGGGTCGAGGACGTGGTCACCCACTCGGCCATCCCGGCCAAAGCTTTGCACGACATCTGTGAGCGGCTCGAATTGCTTTCGGCGATGGAGTTGATGATCGGCTGCCAAGCGGTTGAGCTGCGAGCGCTGGACACGGTTGCCCCGAAGATCGCGACTGCTATGGCAACGGTGCGGAAGACTGTCCCGCCCGTCACCGTTGACCGATCGCTCTCCGCCGATATCGAAAGCCTTGCCGATATCGTCCGGATCGGGGCGTTCGCCTGAAGTCCCTTATGCGGTCAGCGCGGACTGCGCTTGGCGAGGATCCGTTGCAGTGTCCGGCGGTGCATGTTCAGTCGGCGTGCGGTTTCCGAGACGTTTCGGTCGCAAAGCTCGAACACGCGCTGGATGTGCTCCCACCGTACGCGGTCGGCGGACATCGGGTTCTCGGGCGGTGGCGGTTTGGCGCCCTGCGGGGTTAGCAACGCTTTTTCGACGTCATTGGCGTCGGCAGGCTTCGAGAGATAATCGATTGCACCGATCTTCACTGCGGCCACGGCTGTCGCAATGGCGCCGTAACCCGTGAGGACGATCACCCGGCTGTCGGGCCGGGCATCACGCAGGGCCTCGACGACTTCCAGGCCGTTACCGTCCTCAAGCCGCAGATCGATCACGCCGTATGCGGGCGGATTCGACTTCGCAAGCGCCAATCCCTCGGCCACGGATTCCGCCATGACCGGCGCGAAGCCTCGCTTCTCCATCGCACGCGACAGCCGCGTCCGAAACGGAGCATCGTCGTCAACGATCAGCAGCGAGTTGTCTTCGCCGATTTCTGCAAGGTCCTCAGCCATGACTGGTGCCCCTCTTATTGTTTTTATCCGGTTCGTGTTTTTGGTGCCGGCCTGCGGCAATTTATTTGGCGTCAATTCCTAAACATGTCACACGGGCACCGCAACCCATCCCTTTGGAGGGGCCAATGCCCTCCGGAATCGCCATTTCTGCACTCTTCGTGGTCCTTTGGAGCACCGGTTTCATCGGCGCCAAACTGGGTCTGCCACATGCCGAGTCAATGACGTTTCTGGCGTTGCGGTTCGCCCTTGTTGCCGCAGTGCTGTTCATTTGGGTCGCCGTCTCGGGGGCGCGGTGGCTGACGCGCGCACAGGTCCGGGATCAGGCACTGATCGGGGCACTGGTGCATTTCATCTATCTTGGCGGCGTGTTCGCGGGGATCGAGCAAGGCGTCGAGGCAGGCGTTGCCGCCATGATCGTCGGCTTGCAACCCGTCGCGATGGCGGTCCTGGCGCGGTATCTGTTGGGCGAACATCTTGTGCCGGTGCAGTGGGTCGGGATGATCCTGGGGCTTGGCGGCGTCGGGCTGGTGGTGTTGCGCAAGCTCGACGCGGGCTTGGGGACACCTGCCGGGGTTCTTTTATGCGCCGCGGCTCTGGTCGGGATCTCGTTCGGAGCGATCCTACAAAAGCGGCTTTCCGGCGACACGCCGATGCGAGCGGGAAATGCCGTGCAGTTTCTGGTCGCAGCGCTCGGCTGCGGCGCGATGGCATTGCTGTTCGAGCGGATGCAGATCCGCTGGGCGCCGGAGTTCATCCTGGCGCTCAGCTGGTCCGTGGTGGTTCTGTCGATCGGAGCCGTTGCCATTCTTTATTGGTTGATCCAACGCGGCGCTGCGGGCGAGGTCGCAAGCCTGTTCTTCCTGGTGCCGCCCTGTACGGCAGTGATTGCCTGGCCATTGTTTGGCGAGGTTCTTGGCTGGGCCGAGATCGGCGGCATGGCGCTGGCCGCCCTTGGCGTTCTGTTGGTGAACCGTCCAGGCATCATCGGATCGCGCGCCGCGAGTTGATCTGTACCCAGTCGTCTCGAAGGCTGCTTCGCTCAGACCGCACCCGCGCGTGCCGCGTCGATGTAGATCTCGCGCAGCCGGTTGGTGATCGGGCCGGGTGTCCCATCGCCGAGCGCCACGCCTTCTACAGCCACCACCGGTGTGACGAACGAGGACGCGGCCGTATAGAAGGCTTCGGCCGCCCCTTGCGCCTCGGCAATCGAGAACGGGCGTTCTTCCACCTTCAGCTGCGCTTCAGCCGCGAGTTTCAGGACCGACGCCCTTGTTATCCCGTGTAGAATGTCGTTTGACAAGTGCCGGGTCACGATCGTGCCGTCCTTGGTGACGATATAGGCGTTGTTCGACGTGCCCTCGTTTACCAGCCCCTCGGGGTCCGTCATCCAGGCATCGTCGGCGCCCTTGGCCTTGGCCTGCATTTTCGCCCAGGACGGGAACAGAAGCTGCGTCGTCTTGATGTCGCGGCGGCCCCAGCGCAGGTCCTCGACGGCAGCGACCTTGATGCCACGCTTTGACGATGCCGTATCGACCAACGGTTTGTCCTGGCTGAACAGCACAAGGCCCGGTGTCGGATCGTCGGGCCACGCAAAATCGCGATCTGCTGCACCGCGCGTGACCTGTAAATAGATCGTGCCCTCGTTCAGATCGTTCTTGGCAACAAGATCCCGGTGGATCTGCAGCAATTCATCATCGGTGCAGGGCGCTGCCATCTCGAGCGCTTCGAGCGAGCGGTGCAGACGCGTGACGTGGGCGGCATAGTCGCAGAGCTTTCCTTCAAGGACCGAGGTGACCTCGTACACAGCGTCGGCCATCAGGAAACCGCGATCGAACACGCTGATCTTGGCGTCTTCCTCGGGCAGGAACTCGCCGTTCACGTAGACAATTCTGCTCATCTTATCCCCACAGGTCAGCGCTGGGCGGGTGCACGCCGTCAGCGTCATACGTCAAAGGAGTGTCGCGGTCTGTCGCTAGCAGCAGCGGACCGTCGAGGTCGACAACGGCGCAACCTTGCGCGATCAGCGTGGCGGGAGCCATGCCGAGCGACGAGCCGATCATGCAGCCGACCATCACCTGAAAACCCTGCGCGATGGCCTCGTCTTTCAGGGCCAGGGCCTCGGTCAGGCCGCCGGTCTTGTCCAGCTTGATGTTGATCATGTCGTACTTGCCCACCAGCGCGGGCAGCGAGGCACGGTCGTGGCAGGCTTCGTCGGCACAGACCGGCAGCGGGCGATCCATGCCATTCAGGGCCGCGTCATTGTCGGCAGGCAACGGTTGCTCGACCATCGCGACACCCAGATCCAGAACGACCGGTGCGATCTTCGCATAGGTCTCGGCATTCCAGCCTTCGTTTGCGTCGACGACGATCTTCGAATTTGGGGCGCCCTCGCGCACAGCCTGCAAACGCTCGATGTCTCCGCTGCCACCAAGCTTGATCTTGAGCACGGGTCGGTGAGCGGTCTCGGCGGCGCGAGCGCGCATCACGTCGGGGTCCTCGAGCGACAAGGTGTAGACGGTGATCTCAGGTCCGGGTGCGGGCAGACCCGCGACGTCCCACATCCGTTGGCCCGCCGATTTGGCCTCGAAGTCCCAGAACGCGCAGTCCAGTCCATTGCGCGCAGCGCCTGGCGGCATGGCGTCCTGAAGGGCGATCCGATCCATGCCGTCGGCCAGAGCATTCGCCTGTGCCTGGATCTGCGCAATCACACTTTCGACTGTCTCGCCATAGCGGGCATAGGGGTAGCACTCGGCCCATCCGCGCACGCCGTCACTTTCGAGTTCGACTGTGACGACGCGGCTTTCCGTCCGCGTGCCGCGGCTGATCGTGAACGCCCCGGCAATCGGGAAAACGTCTTCGCGGACCGTGAGTTTCATGTCGGACCCGGCAACTCAGTCCAAAGCATCGACCAACCGCCCCGCCCCGTGGCGGAACGGATCGACACATGGAAGGCCCAGGATCTCTTCTTGCTCGGCGAGGTAGTCGTTCGCCGCCGCTTCGGACAATGCAGCCGTGTTCACGGCGCAGCCGATGACCTTGCAATCCGGGTTGACGATCTGGGCCAGTTGCAGCGCCAGCGGGCGCAGGTCGGCCATCGACGGAACCGGGAAGTGCGGCAGGCCGCGCATGTGGGTGCGGGGCGGCTCGTGGCAGAGCACCAGATAATCCGGCTGGCCGCCATGGATCAGCGCCATGGTCACGCCTGAGTAGGACGCGTGGAACAGCGAGCCTTGCCCTTCGATCAGGTCCCAGTGGTCGGCATCGTTGTCCGGCGTCAGGTATTCAACGGCCCCACCCATGAAATCGGCGATCACCGCATCCAGCGGTACACCGTCGCCAGTGATCAGGATGCCGGTTTGGCCGGTTGCGCGGAAGTCGGCATTCATGCTGCGGGCGCGCATCTCCTTTTCCATCGCGAGTGCTGTGTACATCTTCCCGCAGGAGCAATCGGTGCCGACTGCCAGCACACGTTTGCCGGTACGCCGTTTCCCATCGCCAATCGGGTAGTCGATCGTCGGGAGGCGGACATCATGGAGCGCACGGCCGGTGCGCTGGGCGACGGCGACCAGATCGTCCTGCTTGTTCAGCAGGGTGTGCAGGCCGGCGGCGATGTCCATGCCGGCTTCCATGGCCTCGATCAGCACGGCTTTCCACGCATCCGAGATTACGCCGCCCCGGTTCGCGACGCCGATCACGAGCGTCTTGGCGCCTGCGGCCTGTGCCTCGGGCACGGTCATATCTGGCAACCCCATGTCCGCATTGCAGCCCGGCAGGCGCAACTGGCCGACGCTGGCGTCCGGGCGCCAGTCCTTGCTCCCCTGCGCGACCTTCGCGGCCAACGCGTCCGGGGCATCCCCCAGGAACAGCAGATAGGGATGGGCAAGCGACATCGTTTCTCTCCATTGGTCTCGCGCGGATCCTTGGCGTACCTGCATCCGCGCGTCGTGATACGCTGGCACCAGTTGGGGCCAGATCGCAGGCCAGACTGCGGCTTGCGCTGCACCGCGTCAATGGTGAGGATGCCGCTCGGCAGGGAGGGTATGATGACGGAGCTTCAACAACGGATTCTGGATGCGGTCGACGCAGGCTGGGACGAGCAGCTTGCCTTCACGCGGGACCTGATCCGGTACCCGTCGCTGCGTGGGCAAGAGCATACAGCGCAGGAGTTCGTGTTCAAAGCGTTGCGTGGGCGCGGCTACGCCATGGATCGTTGGGCAATCGATGTCGATACGATCAAGGACCATCCCGGATTTTCGCCGGTTGCCGTGCCCTATGACAACGCCATCAATGTCGTTGGAACGCACACGCCGAAGCAGGCGAGCGGCAAGTCGCTGATCCTGAACGGTCATATCGACGTGGTGCCAGAGGGTCCGCACGATATGTGGTCGCGCAATCCGTTCGATCCAGCGGTCGAGGGTGACTGGTTGTATGGCCGCGGTGGTGCCGACATGAAGGCGGGAATCGCCGCCAATATCTTTGCCGTCGATGCGCTGAAGCGGATCGGCCTGCAACCTGCAGCGACCCTGTACCAGCAGTCGGTGACAGAAGAGGAGTGCACGGGCAACGGTGCACGCTCGGCCTTGGTTCGCGGGTACACCGCCGATGCCGCAATCATCCCGGAACCTGAGGACGACATGCTGGTGCGCGCCAATTGCGGCGTGCTGTGGTTCGCGGTCGAGATCAAAGGCAGGCCCGTACATGTGCGCGAGGCCGGGACCGGCTCGAACGCCATCCTGTCCGCTTGGACGGTGATCGAGGCCTTGCGCGGGGTCGAGGCCAAGTGGAACGCCGAGAAGGGAATGCACCCGTACTTCGAGGATCTGGATCACCCGATCAACATCAATATCGGCAAGATTGCGGGTGGTGACTGGGCGTCCTCGGTCCCGGCATGGTGCCGTCTGGACGTGCGGGCTGCGATCTATCCCGGCGTGGAGCCGAAGGATGCCGCCGCCGAGATCGAGCAGGCAATCAGGCGGGCCGCTGCGGGCGACCCGTTCCTGTCGAACAGTCCGCCGGACGTGATCTTCAACGGCTTCTTCGCCAAGGGCTACGTGCTGGAGGAAGGGACGGAAGCCGAGGGTATGCTGTCGCGGGCGTTCGAGCAGGCCTATGAGGGCGAGCGGCTCAAGTCTTTCACGACGCCCGGTTATCTGGATGGGCGCGTCTTCGTTCTGTATGGCGAGTGTCCGTGCCTTGTGTTTGGTCCAAGGTCTGAAAACATCCATGGATTCGATGAGCGCGTCAGCCTGGAGAGCGTGCGCAGGGTGACCAAGACCATCGCCCTGTTCATTGCCGACTGGTGTGGAACAGAAACAATTTGAGATAAAAATGCCAAATTGACGATCAAAACGCACATCAGGGTATTGACGCGCACGCCTGCGCGTACCATTGTCACACTATATTTATTTCACCGAAGAAGAGTTTGACATGCACATGAAACGCATAGGTCTTCCTTTGGTCATTCTCCTGCTGCCAATCACGGCGGCTGCTGGCCCTCAATTCACGGCCGACGACATCGTTGCGCACTTCGCAAAACAAAAATCGCGATCCGTGGCGCCCTCGAATTCCGGTGTGGTGATCAAGGGCGGAAATTCCAAGGTTGATACCCCGCAGTTTGAGTCCGTCGTCAATCCAGGTGGCAACACGGTGCTGTCGGACGGGTTGGGCATCCCGTTGACCGGGGCGAAACGCGCGGCCGGTGCAGCGGCGCCTGCGTCGACGCAAACGCAGCAGGTTGCATCCACAGAAGCCGGGATCAGCGCGCCTGCAGGCGATGCGGGATATGATCTGTTGGTGACGTTCGAACTGTCCTCGGACACGCTGACGGATCAGGCCCAGCGCAATTTGCGTGAATTCGCCATCGCCTTGCAGACGCCGGCACTGGCCGGATTCAAGTTTGCGGTGGAGGGCCACACCGACGCGTCGGGCTCGGCCGACAAGAACCTCAAGCTGAGCGAACGCCGGGCGGCGTCTGTCGTCACGTTCCTAACGAGCCTGGGCGTACAGGAACAAAGGCTGTCCGCGAAGGGTTTCGGTGAGACGCGGCCATTGCTGACGGATCCCGAGGATCCGGGAAATCGGCGGGTCGAGACGCGCCGGGTCGAATAGCGCAGGCCTATGCGGCGGCGCGGGCCTTCGCTTCGTCCTCGGTAAGGTCGGTCACCAGCATGCGCCCTGGTGTGTGGGTGATGCAGATCGGCGGACGTGCTTCGGTTAACACGTTCTGGGGTGTCACCCCGCACGCCCAGAAAACCGGGACGTCGTCTGGATCAAACAACGCCTTCTCGCCCCAGTCCGGGCTGTCGAGATCATGGACACCAATGGCGGCGCCATCACCCGAATGAACCGGCGCACCGTGTGCATGCGGGTAATCCGATGTCACGGCGATCGCCAGGTCGACCTGATCGCGCGGGATCGGCCGCATTGAGACCACCATGCCGCCGGAGAACGGACCAACCGGCGTCAGCGCGATGTTGGTCCTGTACATAGGCACGGTCCGGTTCTGCTCGATGTGCTTCATGCGGATGCCTGCAGCGGCCAGCGCGCCTTCGAAGGTGAATGAGCAGCCCAGCGCGAAGGCGACCATGTCGTCCGTCCAGAGATCCGAGATGTCTGGTACGCTGCCGTCCAGTCCACCATTGCGGTAGATGTTGTAACTGGGGATGTCGGTGCGGATGTCGATATCGCCCAGCATTTCCATCCGGGGATCGCCGCGTCGCGAGACGCCGACCAGCGGGCAGGGTTGCGCGTTGATCTTGCAGAACTCATGGAAGTCGTCGGCATAGCCATCGCCAAGGATGGCCAGGTTGGCCTGAAGGTTGCCCGGGGCAAACCCGGCGGTTTGACCTTGATAGCGGTTCGAGCGGATCTGTCCGCGAATAGCTTCAATTGGTTGCGCACGCAGTGAGTCGTAGTTCGGTCCGGTCATTGTAGCCCTCCGTCCATCAGCAAGATGCCCTGATGGAAGCATTTCCGCAATCCGAGAGCTCGCGAAATTGAGGGTTTCCTTTTGCACTGCGGTGCGTATCGTCTCCGACCGAGAGTGGCACCAGTCTACTCCGGGGCAACAGAGAGGGTATAGAAATGAAGCGCTTACTGGGAGCTGCCGCCGCAGCGGCGATGCTCGTCTCGGCACCGGTACAGGCCGAAGAGATCGACACCAAAGAGTTCGCCGTCGTTGGCACGTGGGGCAACCTGTTCAACTGGCGCGAGCATGAGAGCCGGTTGTGGGGCGACGTGCTGCCATCGGCATCGGACGGCAAGCTGACCGCGAACGCAAAGCCTTATACCGAGCTTGGCCTGTCGGGATACGAAGTTGTAAAGCTGCTGAAGCTCGGCACCTATGACGCCGTGCACGCGCTGACAACCTACACGTCGCAGGACAGCCCGGCGCTCGAGGGCATCGACCTCGCTGGCGTGTTCCAGGATTTCGGCACCTATCGCAAGGCGCTGAATGCCTACAAGCCGATCATCCAGCGCGAGCTTCGTGACAAATACAATGCCGAGCTGGTGATGCTCTACACCTTCCCGTCGCAGCAGCTGTTCTGCAAGCTGGATGACGGCGAAACCGGCTCGCTGGCCTCGCTATCGGGAAAGAAAATCCGGACCTACTCAACCTCGCTGGCTGATTTCATCGAGGGCCTGGGCGCATCGTCAGTGACCATCGCGTTCTCGGAAGCCGTTCCCGCCTTGCAGAAGGGTGTGGCAGACTGTGGAACGACGGGCACGGCACCTGCCTACAATGCCAAGTGGTATCAGGTCACGACGCACAACGTTCGCGTTCGCCTGGGCTATGCAGCGACCTTCATGGCGTTCAATGGCGACGCCTGGGACGCGCTCAGCCCGGATACGCAGGCGCTGATTAAGGAAAACGCCGCCAAAGTCGAGAACGAGATCTGGGACTCGATCGAAGCGACGGACTCGATGGCGCTGACCTGCAACACCACTGGTCCGTGTGATTGGGGTGAGACGGGTAATCTGGTGCCGGTCGAGATGAGCGATGAGGACAACGTCATCATCAAGAACGTCGTGGAAAACTATGTCCTTAAGCGCTTTGCCGACCGTTGCGGCAAGGAGTGCGCCGAGACGTGGAACGAGACCATGGGCGACATTGCCGGATTCCAGGCGCCGCTCTGAGCGTCTGGATCACATGGATGCCCTGCGCCATCCGGCGTTGGGCATCCCAGTTGCATTGATCACACCTTGACCCAACTGGACGCTATACACCGCCTGTTCGAGCGCCTTGCTTCATGGGCGGTCTGGCTCGGTGGTATTGCGCTGCTGCTGTCCGCGTTCATGGTGACGATCGAGGTGTTCGGCCGCAAGCTTGGCGGGGTCGAGGTGTTTCCGGGGTTCATGATCCCGCAATTTCGCATTCCGGGGTCGGACGAGTATTCCGGGTACGTCTTCGCCGGGGCGACGACCTGGGCGTACTCGTACTGCCTGATCCATCGCAGCCACATCCGGATCGACGCGCTCTACAACATCCTGCCACGGGGCGTCCGCGCGGCGTTCGACATATTCGCGCTGCTGGCGCTGTTTGGATACATGGCGTTCTTCACGTCCAAGGCATGGCCGGTTTTCGTCGAAAGCTGGGAGCTGAATTCGGTCTCGGTCACGCCGCAGTTGACGCCGCTCTGGATGCCGCAGATCGTCTGGGTCATGGGGCTGATCTTCTTCAATCTGACCCTGATTTTCATGATCGTTTACACGATCACCGCGTTCTTCAAGCAGGGCGCCGGTGCCGTGCAGGCCGTTGCCGGCACGATGTCGGTCTCGGAGGAGGTCGAGGAAGAAACCCGCGGCGTCCAGGAAATGGGCCGGTAGGGGGCGCACTGAATGGCACTTTGGATTGTCGTTGCGCTGATCGTGCTGGTGCTGGCTGCGGTGCCGGTGGCAGCCGTGCTTGGCTTGCTTTCCATGGGACTCGACGAGGTTTACATGGGTGGGCGGCTCTCTCGTGCCATGGGCGAGTTTCTGAGGGACAAGCAGAAAGAGTTCCTGCTGATCGCCATCCCGATGTTTATCCTGATGGGCGAGATCATTCTGCGCGCAGGCATCGCCCGGAAAATGTACGAGGCGGTCGCCGGTTGGCTATCGTGGCTTCCGGGCGGGCTGATGCATGCCAACATCGCATCGTGCACGATCTTTTCGGCGACGTCTGGCTCCTCGGTCGCGACCGCAGCGACGATCGGCACCGTCGCCTATCCCGAGATCGAGGCGCGCAAGTACAATGAGAGCCTTTTCCTCGGCTCAATCGCTGCTGGCGGCACGCTGGGAATTCTGATCCCACCCTCGATCAACCTGATCCTTTATGGCTTCATCACCGACACCTCGGTGCCCGAGCTGTTCATGGCGGGCATCCTGCCTGGGCTCGCTCTGTCGGGCCTGTTTATCGTGATCATCGTGATCGCCTGCCTGTTCCGACCCGATTGGGGCGGCGACCAACCTAAGGTCAGCTGGTCTGAACGCATCAACAGCTTGGTTGATCTGCTGCCGCCACTGCTGCTGATCATCGGCGTGATGGGCTCGATCTATGGCGGGTTTGCGACCCCGACCGAGGCGGCATCTGTCGGCGTCGTTCTGGCACTGGCGCTGGCGGTCTGGACGCGCACGCTGTCGGTCGAGATGCTGAAAGGCGCCTTCGAGGGCACCATGCGGACCACCGCCATGATCATGCTGATCATCCTGGCGGCCGTGTTTCTCAACTTCATCCTCGGCTTCATCGGGGTCACACAGGCGCTGATCGCATTCATCGGAGAGTTGGGCTGGACGCCGCTGCAAACGATGATCGCGCTGGTCATCTTTTACCTGATCCTGGGCATGTTCATGGAAACGCTCTCCATGATGCTCACGACGGTTCCTGTTGTGTTCCCGCTGGTCGTTGGCATGGGCTATGATCCGGTCTGGTTTGGTATCCTGGTCATCGTGCTGATGGAGACGGCACTGATCACGCCACCGATCGGGGTGAACCTGTACGTCGTCCACGGCATCCGCGCGCGGGGAGGCCGCTTCAATGACGTTGCCTGGGGCGCGTTGCCGTTTGTGCTGATGATGATCGCAATGGTCGTGCTGCTGCTCGCGTTCCCGCAGATCGCGCTCTATCTGCCGCAGCAGTTCTATTGACCGCGAGGATGGGCGAGGCGCCCATCCTACGGATCCGCAACCAATACGAAAGCCAGTGACAATCTTCACGCTGCGCGTGCGTACCCGGTGGTAGAATTGCGCCTCCGGACCATGGGGCGTCCGGGCGCAAGCGACATGGAGATTTCCGATGAACGGCTACGATCCGAGTTTCCTCGGCACCCCGGTTCCGCTGCCGACCTTCGCGCCGGACCTTGTCGAAAAGGTCCTGCAACGCGACGAACTCGCCGACCGTATCTATGCGCATTACCACAACTACACCGTTGCCATGCACGGTCCGTTGCGCACGCCGCTGTTCGCTGCACTGAACATCGATCAGGCGCTGATCAAGTCGGTCGGCCGGTCGAACAACTGGCGGACCGACAGCCGCATCGGCGACATGAACCAGCTCAACAACGATTACTATCACTCGAACCCATGGGACCGGGGTCACCTTGCGCGGCGGTCGTCAGCGGCCTGGGGCCATACAGGGCGCGAGGCCAAGCTGGCGTCCGACGATACGTTCTTCTACTCGAACGCTTCGCTGCAACATGCCAACTTCAATCAGGACGAGTGGCTCGCGCTGGAGAACTGGGCGAAGGAACTGGACGTCGACGCGACGGACAGGGTGAGCACGCTCTCCGGACCGATTTTTGGCGATCACCCGCGCTCTATCACGCCTGCGGGGCGCGAGATGGCGATCATCCCGGCGGCCTTCTTCAAAATCGTCTTCTGGATCGGCGCAGAGAGCAAACTGCATGTGCGCGCCTTTATCATGGCGCAGGATGCCGAGGCTTTGAGGGACAAGCGTGGCTTCCGCTCGAAGAACACCGGCAGTGCGGGTTCGGCCCGGCGGCTCGAGGATTTTCAGCGGTATCAGGTCAGCGTCACTGAGATCGAGGAACAGACTGGTCTGATCTTCCCGCAGGAGATTCCAGACGAGAACCCTCTGTTCTTCAATCCGTCGGATGACGCCATGGCCAACCTGAACGTCACCCGCTTTCCGGAACGGATCGAGGTTGACCGCCCGGCTGAGGTTATCGCCCCGGATCAGCCCCGCGAGGTGGTGATGGACGACGATATCGACGTGTTCATCGCAGCGGCACTGGTGAATGCGTCGGGCGATGAGCGTTTGGGCGAATGGGTCTCGATCATCAACCTGTCGAACGAGTGCATCGATCTGGCGGGCTGGAAGCTCAAGGACCCGCAGGACGAGTTGGCGATCGAGGGATCCCTGGCGCCGGGTGAGGCTATCCAGATCGGGCCGCTCTCACCTGTCAGCCTGGGCAACAACGGTGGGACGATTGGGCTGTATGACGATCAGGACCGCCGTATCGACCGGGTGAAGTATCCCAAGCAGGGTGGAGACCTGGAAGACCGCCCGGCGATCTTTGCGATGCGAGACATGACGATCACGGCATGAGGAGGGATCGTGGACGGGTCAGCCTGCGCCCAGTTCAAGACCGTTATCCCGGTGCCAGGTATCGACGTCGAAGGCGACATGGTCACCGAAATAGTCGATGGTCATGGCATCGGGCAGAGTGCTTGGCGTGTACTCGGTCTCGGCTCTGTCCAGGCGCCGAACCTCAAGCTGAGACTGGCGCGCGAGCCATTCTTCGACCGGGAGCAGCGTGCTTTGACGCTGAACGACGTTCCATGAGTAATAATGGTGCGGCACGACGATCCTAGGTGCGACCCGCTCAATGACCTCGGCCACCATCGGGTTACCCATCACGTGCTGGCTGTCATCGACCGGCATCAGCAGGATGTCGGTGCGCCCGAGACGCTCCCACACGTCCTCTGGCGGATTGTGCCGGTTGTCACCCCAGTGCAGGATCCGGACGCCGCCCGTCTCGACCGTGATCAGGATGTTGTCCCAGGACCGCGCATTGTCCGGAGGTGTCAGCTTCTGACCACCAAAGTAGCTGTTGATCCGGTTGAAATCGTAGGTCGCATAGGTCGGATCGATCGCGTGTTTGTCGGCGACACCGGTGATGGTCACGTCACCGAACGAATAGGTCCCAATAAGCCGGTCCAGCAAGACCGAGGCATCCAGCCGGTTCAGCGCGTCATGGTCGAAATGCGCATGCGTCGAGACGCCGATATCGACCGAGGTTTCGGGGAAGTCGTGAAAGTACCAGTCCCATTTCCCGGTCGGCAGATTGCGCCACGGGTCGATCATTATGGTCATGCCCGACGGCGTGGTGATCCGGAATGCTGACGATCCGAAGAACGCCAACTTCACTGGTCCATCGCCCGCGCCCATGCCGCGCTGGAAACCGATCATCCGGTTCTGATTGGTCTGTTGGCGCCAGGCACAAGGCCCTGTGTCAATGCTCATTGGCTGAGCCTGACATGCCAGGGCGCGTCAGGCAATATTCGCAATCCAACGGCTCACCCGAAGAGGCTGTCCCCGTAGAATGGTCGATCCTCGTCCGTCGCGGTGCCGTTCACGAAGGACATCGCGAGTTCATAGGCGGACGCGCCCACATCGGTGCCCAGTGCGCGGCCGTTCAGATCGCCCTCGGTGAAGTGGATTCCGCCATAGAGGCGCGAGAACCCGGCTTCATCCGCGGCTTCCGTGAAAGTGGCCCATTCCAGGGTGACTTCGTTCTCGGGCACCCCCGCCTCGAACTGGATCGAGTCCGGAGCGAAGGTGACCTCTCCGCCGAAGTCGTCCGAGCCGGTGAACTGGCGCAGCACTTCGGCACCGGCGGCCGAGAAGGCAGAGTGGCCGGATGTGTACTCGGCGAATGGCGGAGATGGATCGGCGCCCGGACGTTGGAAGGTGATAAAGTTCTCGGCCAGAATGGTCTGTGTGCCGCGTCCCGTGCCGTCTTCGTTGAAGCCACCAAAGGCAGTGATGACGAATCCGGTCTCGCCGGTGTTTTCGTCGACGCCTTCCTCGCCCAACAGACCAAGCTCGCCCAGATCGCGGATTGCGCGCACCGGACGGACATAGTCATACTCGACCTTCGCCTGCCAGGTCGCGATGCCCGCATCCATGACGGCGTTGCCCATTGCGAAGAACATCTGCGCGTCCTGATCCAGCGAGTTGTTGTCGCGGGCTGAGACGAACTGCGCAAAGGACATGAACGTGCCCGGAGGGAACGCCGTGCCGCCGCCGTCTTCCCAGAATTCGGCAATGATCTTCTGCTCGTCCGTCAGGTTGGCCGAGATGTCGATGACGTTCTGCGCCTGATCGATGAAGCCCTGGTTGATGACCTCGCCAAGCAGGTCCTGGCTGACCGCAATCGTATCGCCCGCCAGAAAGTCGGTCCCGTCGATGGTGGCATTCGAGCCCAGCGTGATGGTCTTGTCTGCGAAATTGAGTGTGGCGTCCGAGAAAGCATCGGTGAAGAACGGCTGCGGTGCATCAGGCAGTGTCTGCGAGAAATCTGTCGAGCCATCGGCGTTCTCGGGCAGACCGAAGCCTTCCACATCCAGCCATTGCGCGGTCAGGAAGCTCTGCTCCGGCGGGCTGGCGTCCTCGGGATCGATCGGCACGTTCTCAGGTGTCCAGCGGGTGATGTCGTTGATCTGGGTCGGATCGGGATTGAACGGTGTGTAGCCGGTCGTGTCGGCATATCCGTTCGATTGGTTCGAGCCGTCATCGCCACGCAGGGCGAGCAGGTCCTCGGCCGCGTCGATGCCGATCTGAGCCTCCTCGCTGCCATCATCTTCCAACGCATACCCGAGGCGGTCCTGCATCACCTTGACGTAGAGATCCTCCATATCCGGGAACAGGTCGCGCAGATCCGTGATCGCGGCGAAACTCATCGCCTTGGCCTTCGCAGCATCTCCGCCAGTGCCCGAGATATTGTCGCCCTCGGCATCGAACGAAACCCGCACCGCGGTATCATCGTACGAGGCCCAGGCATCATACATTGCCGTGTGCATCATCGCATATGCGCGCGACGCGATGGTTGGGCCGACGAAGCTTTCGGTCTCGATCACCGCCTGCTGGACGACGCGGTCCCAGATGACGCTGATCGTCGGGTCCGTGTCGTTGACGGTCAGTGCTTGCGTTCCGTCCGCAACAGTAATGAACGGCGCTTCGGCATTGCGCCCAAAAGCCTCTTTCAGTTCTGCTTTGGTGAAGGATCGATCGGCAAACTCGACGGTCTCGAACCGGCGGGCCACCATCTCCTCGCCCGAGAACCGATCTGTCAGGATCAGCTTGTTGCCACGCCACGCAAGATCGACGTCTCCGGTGTTGAAGTTCAGGGTCAGCGTATCCTGACCTCGCCCTCCGTCTGCATAGTCAATTAGCTGATCGAGTGTCAGGTCGTCGTTGCCGCGACCCAGGTCGACACTCTTGGCATCTGCTTCAAGCACGACAGAATCGTCGCCGCGTCCGGCATCGACATATCGCACGGTCTCTGTTGCCAGCAGCGTATCGTCACCGCGCCCCAGATCGACAAAGTTGACCCACGCGTCCAGCGTGACGTCGTCGTCGCCTCGGAAGGTTGAGACCAGCAACGCCGGTTGGTCGACGGTCAAAACATCGTCGCGCCGCGTTCCAGTGACAAACAGATCACGCCAGTGAAGTCTTGAAAGGAAGGTGTCAGGGCGCACAAATGCGCCTAGTCCAAGCCATTGACTTGACATCATTTTCTCCTGGTCATGTGATTAGCTGGCAGAAGTGCCCGGCTGGTATTCGTCCAATGAGATTATTGTCTCACGGTTCCGTGATCGATGGGAAGTGAAAAGTTGTTAACCAAGACCCGGAGCGCTCCCTGGTTGAAAAGCAGCAAATATCTTGGTCGACTGGCGCCTCACGGTTGAAAAGCAGTGCGAAAGTCGTCCTATTCTCGGACCGCAAGCTGCGACCAGCGACAGGAGTCGATTCGTATGCCCCGTGTTCGCACTGTTCCCGCCGAGGAGGTCACCGGAAAAGCCCGCGAGGTCTATGACAAGGCCGGAACCTACGGCTCGTTCTCATCGCTGGTCGGGGTGATGGCCAACCGGCCACCGGTGCTTGAGCATACGTTTGGCCTGCTGCTGGATCTGAAGGCTGAAGGCATGCTGCCCGCGCGCTATCTGGAACTGGCGCTCGTGACAGTTTCGAAACTGAACGAATGCACGTTCTGCGTTTCGAACCACACGCCGCGTCTGAACGCATCCGGGATCAGCCTGACCGCTGCCGAGAACATCCTGAATTACGCCGAGATCGATGAATTCGACGCGGTCGATAAACTGGTGGTCGAGTTTTCCATTGCCGTGACGACCGATTTCCACCTGGTTCGGGACGCGGTGTTCGACCGGTTGCGGGAACACTTCGACGATGCTCAGATCGTGGAACTGACCTGGCGGATCGCACTGTGCGGGGCGTTCAACCGGTTCAACGACGTCTTGCAGACCGAGATCGATAACGGTGTCGAAGTGCTCGATCAGGGCGCGGACGCGGCCTGACGGGGGTGGCGCATTGCGGCGCACCCCTCTATATGCGCGCGCATGACCGGAAGGGCCGAGACACCGCCGCCGCTGCACTTTCGCAAGATGCACGGTCTGGGCAATGACTTTGTGATCATCGATCAGCGGTCCAGTGAGTGGCCGCTGAACGCCGAACTGGTGCGCGCGATCGGCGATCGACATCGCGGTGTCGGCTTCGATCAGTTGGCCGAGATCCGTCCGGGTGGGAACGTGGCGGCGGATCTGATCTTCTGGAATTCGGACGGCTCGACCGCTGGTGCTTGCGGGAACGCGACGCGCTGCGTTGCCGATCTGCTGATGTCGGAGAGTTGCACAAAGGCATTGTCGCTGCGGACGGAACGTGGCGTGCTGCCGTGTGCGCGGATGGATGGTGGATTGATCTCCGTCGATATGGGGGCGCCCATGCTGGGCTGGGCGGACATTCCGCTCGCGCATGAGGTCGACACGGCGGTGCTGCCACTCGACGGCGCACCGGCCGCCTGCTCGATGGGCAATCCGCATTGCACCTTCTTTGTCGCGGATGCGGAAGCTGTTGATCTGGCAGCGCAGGGCGCCGCGATCGAAACCGACGCACTTTTCCCGGAGCGGACCAATGTGCAGTTCGTGCAAGTGATGTCACGGACCGAAGCGCGCGTCCGGGTCTGGGAGCGCGGGGTTGGCGTAACGCTTGCCTCTGGGTCATCGTCCTGTGCTGTGGTGGTGAATGCCGTTCGCAAAGGTCTGATGGACCGGTCTGCCGTGTTGCACATGGATGGCGGTGACATTCGGATCACGTGGGCCGAGAATGGCCACGTCCTCATGGAAGGTCCGGTCGCTTACGTTTTCGAGGGCGTGTTCGACCCGCGCTTCGTGACACCATGACAGTGCCCGTGTTCGAGACCTTCGGCTGCCGCCTCAACGCGTACGAGACCGAAGCGATGCGCGGTCTCGCCTGTCAAGCGGGGCTGGAGAACGCGGTTGTTGTCAACACTTGCGCGGTGACGGCCGAAGCTGTCCGGCAGGCTCGGCAGCGCATCCGCAAACTACGCGCCGAGAACCCGGAGGCGCGCCTGATTGTGACCGGATGCGCGGCGCAGACCGAACCGGAGACGTTCGCGGACATGCCAGAGGTCGACCTGGTCCTCGGCAATCTCGAGAAGCTGCAGGCCCAGACGAGGAACGGGCTCGCTCTGATCGGTGAGACCGAAAAAATACGCGTCAACGACATCATGTCGGCGACCGAAACGGCGGGCCATCTGATCGACGGGTTCGGCACGCGCGCCCGCGCTTACGTCCAGGTTCAGAACGGCTGCGATCATCGCTGCACGTTTTGCATCATTCCGTATGGCCGGGGAAACTCGCGGTCGGTGCCAGCCGGCGTCGTGGTCGAGCAGATCACACGGCTGGTCGCGAATGGCTTCAACGAGATCGTGCTGACTGGCGTCGACATGACGTCGTGGGGGGCGGACCTGCCCGGCGCGCCGCGCCTTGGCGATCTGGTGCAGCGCATTCTCAAGCTTGTGCCCGATCTTCCGCGCCTGCGGATCTCGTCGATCGACTCGATCGAAGCCGACCCGGCGTTGATCGACGCCATTGCTGGCGATACCCGATTGCTGCCGCATCTCCACCTGTCGTTGCAGGCCGGAGACGATATGATCCTGAAGCGCATGAAGCGCCGCCATTTGCGCGAAGATGCGATCCGCTTCTGTCAGGACATCCGAGCGGCGCGGCCCGAGATCGTATACGGTGCCGATCTGATCGCGGGATTCCCGACCGAGACCGAGGCGATGTTTGAGAACTCGCTGAAACTGGTCGAGGAATGCGGTCTGACATGGCTGCATGTGTTCCCGTACTCACCGCGCCTGGGCACGCCTGCAGCACGGATGCCGCAACTGCCCAAGGCAGAGATCAAGGCGCGCGCGGCGCGGCTGCGGTCTGTCGGTGATCGTGCGAAGGCGGATTATGTCGCCGGCCAGGTTGGACGCGACCATCGTGTCCTGATCGAGCGCCCGCGGATGGGGCGTACCGAAACCTTTGCTGAAGTCGCGTTCGACAGCGATCAGCCAGTGGGCGATGTCGTCCATACACGGGTGTCAGGTGTCGATCCGCGCGGCCACCTGATCGCCTGACCGGGGTGTTCAAGCCTCCTCCTCGATCAACAGCTCGACACGGTCTGCGCAGAAACTCGTTCTGGAGTACTCGATCGGTCGATCATCCTCGGTCACGTTGAGCGACCGCGTTCGGATCACCGGCGCGCCCTCCGTGATCTGCAGATGCCGCGCGACAGTGCCCGACGCGCGTTCCGCTGTAAGCCGGGTCCACACGCGGCGATAGCTGTCGATCCCGCAGGCATGAAGGGCCTCTGTGATGGATCCAGTCTCGTTCATTGCCTCCGGGAATGTTTCCAATCCTGTGGTTGGGAACAACGACTACCCCAAGAGCGCCGGTGTGCGGTCGATGTAGCCGATGGCCTCGAGGATGTGAATCGGATCGCCCTTCGCAATCCTCAGCGCATCTGCATCCGCGCGCGAAGCTTGCGCTGTGTCCATCCGGAGGATCCTGCGCGCGCCCGTCAAACCTGCGGCCCGAAGGTTCTGAGAGAACCGCGTTCGTCGCCCAACCCGATAGGAAACTGGTGTTGCCCGGTCGAAAACGCCCGAGCCCCGGCGCGCGTGCACCAGACCCGCGTCGCTCAATTCGGCCAATGCACGGCGCACCGTATGCCGGTTGACGCCGAACCGCTGCGAAAGTTCAGCCTCGGTCGGCAGTTTGTCGCCTGGCATGAAACGTCCCTCGGCGATTTCGTTGTGCAAGGTCGTCTGGATCTGCAGCCAAATCGGCGAGGCCATGGCGTGCTCCGTCATGAAAAGTTCGCGATTTCCTTCTTGGCAAAGGTAAGTTGAACTTGTATAGTTGTCTAGTAATATATACAACTTTGTGAGTTGTCGAAATGCAGACTGTCGCACCCTCCAGCGATGCCCGGCGCGACTGGATGTCCGTGATGGCGAAGGCGTTGGCGGAGGAGCTGAGCGCGTGTTTTGAGCGCCTTGGGCGCGCCCCGAACTTCACGTGGCTGCGCCCGCCGGAGATCGGCGCGGTGATGGTGCGTGGCCGCACGGGTGCAACCGGTGCGCCGTTCAATCTTGGTGAGATGACGGTCACGCGGTGTTCGTTGCGGCTCGAAGACGGCTCTGTCGGGCATGCTTACGTGCCGGGCCGTGACCGCGATCAGGCCCGCAAAGCCGCCAAGTGCGCTGCGATGCTGCAGGGTGCTGCAGCAGAGGATGTGCTCCGCGAAGTGATCGAGCCGCTTCGTGAAGCTCATGACAAGCGCCGCGCGGCGACGGCTGGTGAGGCTGAAAAGACCCGGGTCGACTTCTTCACGATGGTTCGAGGCGAAGGATGATGCGCGCCGAAAGTATGGAGGGCGGGTTTCAGAACCCTCCGGTGGACGCGGCAATCGCCTTCCGCGCAGCGTTGGATGCTATGTCCCGGCCAGGCAAAGTCCACACGGTCGCTGGAGC